>JBNMPT010000074.1:0-8578 GCA_051277025.1 Roseivirga sp.
ACTAGAGTCTAGTGTTAGCTTAGGGATCAGATTGATCTTTCTACTTTAAAGTTTGTTAGCGTTTCACCGTCAAGTTTATTTTCATTGGTTTTAATGACTTTAAAGCCACGTGATTCAAAAAACGGTCTTGCCATAAAGCTAACATCACTAGTTATCTTTGTAGCGCCACGAATTTTGGCTTCGGCTATGATGGCTTGATAAAGCTGCTTCGCAATGCCCTTTCCTTGCTGATTGTATACGACGTAAAGGAAATCGAAATAATCCTTTCCACGTAAAGAAGCAAAACCGAGAAGCTGGTTATTCTCCTCAATTAATAAGGTAAACTGATCATTAATAAGTCCCTCCCAGCGGCTCGCGTCCTCGCTTCTCTCGCTCCAAGCTTTTAGTTGGTCGGCGCTGTAGTGCGGCAAGCCGCTCTTTAAAATAGAATCCCGGAAAAGTTTTTTAAGCGCTCCGAGATCCTTTAATTGTGCTTTTCTAATGATCAAGTCAGCTTACTTAGTTTACAATCTGAATTTTTTCACTTTTGGTAGCAGTTCCTTGTCTTAAATTTAGAATGTAAGTTCCTGCTTTCAGATTGGGAAGATTAAAGTTTTTGATGCGACCGGTTTCTTTGGTCCAGCGATCTCTAAAGACGGTTTGACCTTGAAGATTATAGAGTCTCACCTCCCAAATTCCCTCTTCTTCACCCTTAACGGTAATTTTATTATTAGTTAAAGTGGGATATATTTCAAAGTCTGCCTCTTCTTGGCTTAAGGCTTGCTCGTCTATGCCAATTCCACCAGCAAATTGTGCCGTATAAACGCCTCTACCGTGAGTGGCCGCCATAATAGTATAATCACTCATTCGTAATTGTAGCATATCCACTCTTACATTGGCAAGACCATTATTGGCAGGGTGCCAATT
This sequence comes from Roseivirga sp., assembly GCA_051277025.1. Taxonomy (GTDB): domain Bacteria; phylum Bacteroidota; class Bacteroidia; order Flavobacteriales; family Schleiferiaceae; genus Croceimicrobium. The sequence goes on from JBNMPT010000074.1 coordinate 907, forward strand.
AGGTGACGCGTCCATAAAGTTGTGAGATTCCCAAACACCTAATTCGGTTGCGAGAATTACATTATTGGAATCTCGAGGGTTAAATAAGGCCCATCTTACGGGCATATCCGGTAAATCACCTTCTTTAATCACCCAGTTTTGACCACCATCGTTAGTATAAAATACCGAGGGAATACCGTAGTTGGAATAAGTGACCATCAATTCATCTTCACTTCTACCCACTTGAATACAACTTAAATAACCAGCAGGAAAATTTGAACCGGTAAGCTCGTTGATTATTGCAGGCTGACTGCCGTCGGCGTGATCGGCGCGAAAAAGTTTTCCAGAGCCGCCAGCAACAAACAAGGTAGAAGCTGTATCTGCATAAGGGGAAACCTTTAGAGCACTAGCGCTACCGCCAAGATTACGGATCTCAAGGGTTTCTTCCAGTACGCTAGTATTAACATTCTTGTATCGATAGACGTAACGCGCATCTTTACAGGCATATAATATTGTTAGATCGGAGTCGTAATCAGCAGGATTAATGAAGCGCCCATCAGAATTATTAATAAAACGTCCTCCAAAAGAGTTTCCACTGTTGAATGAGCGCCAATAGGCGTTGTAAACGTAGCTGGTGATTTGGAAATTGGGAGAAAACTCATCAATAAAACAAAATGCTCCGTCACCACCGGTAGCGCGATCGGTTAATCCCAGGCCACTTTGATTAAATCTTTCAGTGCCATTATCCTGCGAACCAGCTAACATATTATTAGAACCTGCTAATGAGCTAATCGCTCCTGCGTAATACTGCGTAACATTATAGGCCGCATTGCGATCGCTAAAATTTGGTGTATTAGAGTTGAAATCACTAGAATAGGTAACTCCTCCATCGCTTCCGCTAAGAACTTCACTTGAAGAGCCCGGTTTAAATATAAACTGATGCTGATCGGCATGAAGGTAAGGGTAACCAAAACCACCATACCAATGTGAGACTTGCTGCCAGGTATTACCAGTATCTTGTGAACGGAAAACATTAATTCCTCCTATCACAACCGTAGCTTCATCGTTGGGGTCAACTTGCGCAATTAAGTCATACCAGGCTTGGCCGCGAGTAAAGTCACTAGCGGGAATCCCGGGATCATCATCGTTTGGTTCGTTTAAAGATTGCCAGGTAGAACCGGAGTCTGTGCTGAGTAGAAGCTTGTCTAAGATGCCATTTTTTTCTATTAAGGCATAGATAAAGGCGGCATTGCTGGGCGCAACAGCCAACTCTACGCGTTCACCGTCGGTATTCCTAACTCGGGTAAAGTTTAGGCCGTCATCACTGTAAAGTATATCACCACCACCGCGTGAACCATTGGTACTTACGGCATTAACGGAACCAACCCAAATTCGGTTATCGGCACCAATTTCAATATCTCCAATGGCGTAATGATAAGTAGAGCCTGGAACGTTAGGCATAACCTGAGTAAAGCTTAGTCCGCCATCAGCAGACCGGTAGAGGCCTTCATCGCCTACTTGGGCGGTAAAGCCATTATAGTTTGTATTGCGAACCGCTACATAGAGCACGCCTTGTCCATTTTCGTTGCGAACGACTAGGTCACGAACAAACTTCATATTGCTACTGGCACTAAGCTGACTCCAGCTTTGTCCGCCATCGCTGCTTTTAAAAAGTCCATCGCCCATGCCTCCAGAACCAGAGCCAAAACCTTCACCCGTACCCACATAAAAAACCTGAGTATTGGTAGGGTCGTATGCGATTGCGGAGATGGAAAGTGTTTTCCAAAAGTCATCGATGGGAACCCAAGGATTGCTCGCATTGCTGATATTGCTGTTATACCATAATCCACCAGAAACTCCGCCGGCCCATACTTTTTCCAAGTTATTATCATTCGGATCGTACATAATGGCTCTAGTGCGTCCGCCTACATCATAGGGACCGCGTTCTTCCCAAATTAGATCAGGTAAATTACCGGTATCAAGACCAGCGTTTTTCATTCGATATTGTGCAGAAGCATTTTCAATACGGCTTTTTGCAAGGCTTAGTTTTTCAGGACTAGGATGACCTAAAGAAGGATCCATGGTCATAATAAAGTTCTGTTGCCAGGCTAAATCCGGTCTATCGGCTTTGGGAGTGTTTTCCCATTCTTCAAGATTTATTTTTCTGCTATCATCATTATAGGGATGATCGGCTAAAAACTCTTCGTAATTATCAAAACGGTCTTTTGGAGACCTTTCAAGACTTGAGGTGAAAACTAGAACAATAAAAGTTATGGCTAAAATGCTGAGGCCAAGAACCCATGCGTATCTCTTCTTCATTATAATTGTTCTCATATAGTATATTAATGTTAAATCGGGAGCGCAAAAATAAACACCTCCAGTAAATAGCAACTATTTATAAGCAACGCATTTTTGGTTGATAGGTTTGCTTAATGAGAAATTTGTGTGCAAAAGCACGAAGGAAATTAACTAAATTCCATTAATTTCCGACGATAAACAGAGAAGAGCTTACTCTTGCTTACAAAGCCAAGATATTTGCCATTTTCAATTACGGGCAGGTTCCATGCACCACTTTCTTGGAATTTTTTCATCACGGAAGACATGTTTTCCGTGATGTATACCACGTCAGGAGGGGGGGTCATTAACTCGGAAACGTAGGTTTTCTCATAGAGGCTTCGGTCGAACATGATGTTCCGAAAGTCATCTAAAGTAAGCACTCCTACTAATGTACCTTCTTCATCAATTACAGGAAATAGGTTCCGTTTTGAGCGACTAACCACTTTTACTAATTCACCAAGATTGAATTCGGGTCTAACCTTTTTAAAATCTTTCTCAACAACGGTGGCAATGTTAAGGAGGGTAAGAATAGCCTGATCCTTATTATGCGTTATAAGATCGCCACGCTTGGCTAATTGCAGGGTATAAATTGAATGGGGCAAAATACTTCTGGTAACGAGATAGGAGATGGCTGAAACCGTCATTAAAGGAAGAAACAGGTTGTATCCAGCGGTAATTTCGGCGATCATGAAAATTGCGGTAAGAGGAGCGTGTAACACTCCCGCCATCAAGCCCGCCATTCCAACTAAGGAGAAGTTGGTAGTGCTGATGCTACTTAAGCCACTTTGGTTTATTAAATAAGCAAAGGCAAATCCTAAAGCAGATCCCACGAAAAGTGTGGGAGCGAATATGCCTCCAATGCCCCCTGCCCCAATGGTGAAGATAGAGGCGAGAATTTTTAGAAATACTAAGCCCAGCAATAAGGCTATTATGACGTAGGGACCGCTAAACCAATCGTAAAGCAAACTTTGATTTACAACTGATTCTACTTCGCCATTAAGCAAGGCGTTAATGGTTTCATAACCTTCTCCGTAAAGGGGTGGAACCAGCCAAATTAATGCTCCTAAAGACAAGCCGCCTACTAACATTCTCCGACCGTCACCTTTGATTTTAGCGAAAAATTCATCGAAGTAGAAATAGACTTTGGTAAAGTAAACGGAAGCTAAGGCAGTTAGTACTCCTAGTAAACCATAAAGTGGTAGTTCGCTTAGTTCAAAAGCGGCTAAAGACTCAAAGCGAAAAAGGTATTCGTTCCCTTGAATAAAGATGGAAGTAACAGCACCTGATACGGAGGCTAATAATAAAGGCACCAGTGAAGCAAGGGTGAGATCTAAACTAAAAATCTCAATGGTGAAAATAATGGCAGCAATAGGCGCATTAAATATTGAGGCAATGGCACCAGCAGTTGCGCAACCGATCAATAAGATGCGCTGTCTAAAGTTCAGATGCATCATTCGCCCTAAATTAGAACCGATGGCAGAACCGGTTCCAACGGTGGGGCCTTCCAAACCCAATGAACCACCAAATCCTACCGTTAAGGCGGAAGTAATTAAATAGGCATAAGTTTTATAAGCTTGCAAAAACCCGCTACGTCTTGATATCGCATATAAAGTAGAAGGAATACCCTCTGAAATAGGTTCTTTAATAATGCGCTTTACCAGTACTGTTAGGCCAATTCCAATTAAAGGAAAGGCAAAATAGTAGACATTAAAGTATTGGTCAAGAAAGTCACTTTTTACTAGTTCTTGGATAAAATGAGTAGTGTTTTTTAAAACCACCGCCACTAAACCAGTTACGAAGCCCACTAATACACTCAGTATAAGCACAAAGCGGTCTTGCGAAATGTTTTTCGCTCGCCAGAGGAGGAACTTACCGAGTAGTGATTTTGGCTTTTTTGGCATTATTAAACTTTCTCTTCGAGAGCGATTCCCAGCTCGTGTAATTGTGTTGCATCGATGGGAGAAGGACTGTTAATCATTAAATCACGACCGGCATTGTTCTTAGGGAATGCAATAAAATCGCGAATAGTTTCTGAACCTCCCAATAGAGCCACCAAACGGTCGAGGCCAAAGGCAATTCCGCCGTGGGGAGGGGCGCCGTATTCGAATGCGTCCATTAAAAAACCAAACTGCGCTTTCGCCGCTTCTGGGCTGAAGCCTAAAACTTCAAACATGCGACTTTGCACCGCTTTGTCGTGAATACGAATGGATCCGCCACCAATTTCGTTGCCGTTTAAAACAATATCGTAAGCATTAGCACGAACCTTTCCAGGGTCACTATCTAAAAGGGCAAAGTCTTCTGCTTTGGGAGAGGTAAAAGGGTGGTGCATCGCATGATATCTGCCGTTTTCTTCATCCCATTCTAATAGGGGGAAGTCAACCACCCAAAGAGGTGCGTATTCTTCACTCTTGCGCAAGCCTAATTCTTCAGCCATGTAAAGGCGAAGTTCACTCATTGCTTTGCGAGTTTTGTTTTCGGCACCGGCAAGAATTAGAATAAGATCGCCAGGTTTCGAATCACATTGCGCATGCCATTTAGCTTGCTCTTCCGAATTATAAAATTTGTCTACTGAAGATTTAAAACTACCATCTTCATTGTGTTTTGACCAGATTAGGCCATTCATGCCGATCTGCGGACGCTTTACCCAAGCGGTTATTGCATCGAGTTGCTTGCGTGAATAGTTGGCGCAGTTCGCAATCGCAATCGCAAGGATAGTTTCTGAATCGTCAAAAACTTTGAAACCTTTATCCTGAACTAAGGCATTTATTTGATTAAGCTTCATCTCGAAGCGAATATCAGGCTTATCATTCCCATACTGTTCCATTGCTTCTGCGTAGGTAAGCACTGGGAAATTTTCAATTTCTATTCCTTTAATATCTTTTAAAAGGGACTTCACAAACTTCTCGAAGGTGCGCAGTACATCGGCTTGTTCAACGAAAGCCATTTCACAGTCTATTTGCGTAAACTCTGGCTGGCGGTCGGCACGCAGGTCTTCATCTCTAAAGCATCTAACTATTTGATAGTAGCGGTCAAAGCCGGCTACCATTAATAGCTGCTTGAAGGTTTGCGGTGATTGAGGTAAAGCATAAAACTGTCCTCCATTCATGCGAGAAGGAACGACAAAATCGCGAGCACCTTCGGGAGTCGATTTAATTAAATAAGGAGTCTCAATTTCTAAGAAATCGGCGCTATTTAGAAAGGTTCGGGCTGCCTGTGCAACTTTATGACGGAGAATTATATTGTTTTTAATGGGGTCGCGACGCAAGTCTAGATAACGATATTTCATGCGCAGCTCCTCACCGCCATCACTTTTATCCTCAATTGTAAAGGGAGGGGTGATAGAGGCGTTAAGGACTTCAATGGTGAGGACTTTAATCTCTATTTCCCCAGTGCTCATTTTTGGGTTTTTGCTTTCGCGTTCTAAAACCTCGCCAGTAAGGCTAACCACATATTCTCTGCCTAATTTCCTTGCCTGAAGAAGAAGTGATTCATCCCAATCATCGTTAAAAACTAATTGAGTGATGCCATAACGGTCGCGCAGATCGACAAAAGTCATTCCGCCAAGATTTCTAATCTTTTGCACCCAGCCACTAAGGCTCACTTCTTGTCCAATAGACGAGGCGTTTAACTGCCCGCAGGTATGCGATCGATACATGTATAATTATTTAGCCGTCAAAATTACAATAACTAAAGGCTTCCCTATTTTTGCAGGGCTTTAATTAGCACAAAATTTTAAATGATAAATGATAGAGCCATACGACGATGCTTATTTTATGCGACAAGCCTTAGCAGAGGCAGAATTAGCTTTAGAAGAGGATGAGGTTCCGGTGGGGGCTGTGGTAGTAAGTAAGGGAAAGATAATTGGTCGTGGCCATAATCAAACTGAGCGTTTGTTGGACGTAACAGCGCATGCAGAGATTCTAGCAATTTCGGCAGCAGCCAATTATTTGGGTGCAAAGTACCTGAAGGATTGTACTTTATATGTTACCCTCGAGCCTTGTAATATGTGCGCAGGGGCTTTGTTTTGGTCGCAAGTTGGTAAAGTGATTTATGGCGCAGAAGATGAAAAAAGAGGTTTTTTGAAACAGGGAGCAAAATTACATCCTAAAACCAAACTATTTGGCCCACTGATGCGTTATGAATGTAGTGAACTATTAAGACAGTTCTTTCGGGGGAAACGTTAGGTTTTGAAAGGTCACTTATATTTTGTACCTTATAGCTCAAGTTTTTAAAATGTTCATCACCAACCTCCAAATTCGAAAAACTCTGCAATTGGCACCTATTGCCTTGCTGACTCTTATTATTGCTGATCTTGCTCTACTTTTTGTTCCTGGTTTTTTAGGGGGACTAGCCCTCAACGGATATTTAAGTATCGCTATTACAGCAGCAATTGTGATATTTTATGCCTATTTCGGTTTTCCAATGTTTAGTCTTGACGTGAAGAGCGACCGCTTGAACATCAAGTCTCATCTCGCATTAAGCACTGTGTTTGGGAAAACATTATCGGTACCAAAAATGAATATCACTAATTTGAAGATTGACCGCAGTGGTTTACGTAAAAAATTGATGGTTAGCTACATTAACAGTCAGGGCCAAGAGGTATCAGAGAAGTACTCTATCACGATACTAAGTAATCGTAAACTGGCCATGTTAGAGCAAGCAGTGCGGAGCTTTGAACAAGAGAAGTCGCCCGCGAATCTGCACTTCTTTATATAAACAGATAGGTCTAAGCTATTCTTCCATTAGGGCTCTCTTTTAACACCTCGTGCGATTAATTGTATCTTTGCTACCCAATAAATATAAGAATATGTACCCAGAAGATATTATTGCTCCAATGAGAGCGGACCTCACTCAAGTTGGAGTTGTGGAAACACGAACCAAAGAAGAAGTTGAGGACAGTATTAAGGCAGAAGGAACCACTTTGGTGATTATTAATTCCGTTTGTGGCTGTGCGGCAGCTAATGCTCGTCCTGCTATAAAAATGGCAGCACAGCATAGTAAATTACCTAGTCGCATGATTACCGCATTTGCGGGAAATGATGCCGATGCGGTTAACACGGCACGTCATCTAATGGCTCCATTTCCTCCGTCCTCACCTAGTATTGCTTTGTTTAAAGATGGAAATTTGGTTCACATGATCGAGCGTCATCATATTGAAGGTCGAGCCGCTGAAGCAATTGCAGAAAATATTAAAATGGCCTTCGACGAATACTGTTAGTAGTCGTTGAAATAAGATTAGAAAAGCCGCTTATCACAATGATAAGCGGCTTTTCTGTTTTAAGCTTCTTTAGGGTTAGCAAAGTGAGTGACGCGAATTTTAATTAATAAACTCGTGCTTCTCACTGATCTTTATACA
>JBNMPT010000075.1:0-8220 GCA_051277025.1 Roseivirga sp.
GCTCAACAGCATATAATTGCGCGTGACATTTCTTGGTTAGCTTTCAACGAAAGAGTATTACAAGAAGCTCTTGATGAAAGTAACCCTATTATCGAGCGCTTGCGTTTTCTCGGTATTTACTCCAGTAATATGGATGAATTTTTTAGGGTACGATATGCTAGTATGAAGCGCTTGGCCCAGCTTACAAGCAAAAAGCAACTGCGTTTAGGTCAAAGAGAGCCTGGTGATGTGCTTCAGGAAATATCTGAAAAGGTAAAGGAACTGCAAGCACGTAGCCAAGAGATTAATGATCAGTTGATGGCCGAGCTGTCCCAGTATGATATCGAATTTGTAAACGAGAAGGAGCTCACCGCGGGCCAGCAAGACTTTGTAAGGAAGTTTTTTGTGGATAAGGTAAGTCCCACTATTTTCACCTTAATGATTGACCCGGATGCTCCTCTTCCGGAACTGAGGGATAAGAGTATCTACCTTTCTATTCGCATGTATCTTCAGGGTGAACCCGATAAGCCTAGAATTGCTCTTATTGAGGTGCCGAGCGACTTAGTAGGGCGCTTTGTCCAGTTACCACGATATGGTAAACAGTATCTAATGTATCTCGAGGATTTGATTCGTTATAACTTAAATTATATCCTTTTCATCTTTAATATTGAGAAGATAGAAGCGCATACCATAAAGATCACCCGTGATTCGGAGCTAGATTTAGATGATGATGTATCTAAGGGTTTTCTGGAAAAAATGACGAGGTCGGTAAAAAAACGACGGATTGGAGAACCAGTGCGCTTTGTTTATGATCAGGAAATAGCCCCCGAGGTTTTAAATTTTTTAATCGAACGGATAGATTTAGACAGTTATGACAGTCTTATTCCTGGGGGAAGATATCATAATAAGAAAGATCTCATAAAGTTCCCAGATTTAGGAAACCCGAAACTAGAATTTGAACGTTTCCCAGTTTATAATCATCCCGATTTAGATTTGGATCGCAGTATACTGGAAGTGCTTAAGACCAGAGACGTTTTACTTTTCTTGCCCTATCATAATTTTAGTTATATCATTCGCACTTTACGTGAAGCGGCATTAGACCCACGCGTGCGAAGCATCGAGATTACTTTGTATCGCCTAGCGGATGAGTCACGGATTATATCGGCCCTTATTAATGCCGTTAAAAATGGTGTTGAGGTTACGGTGGTTATAGAATTACAGGCCCGTTTTGATGAGGCCAATAATATTGGTTGGACCGAAGTTTTGCAAACCGAAGGAGTAAACGTAATCTTCGGGGTGCAAGGCTTAAAGGTGCACAGTAAAATCATCTTAATAACCCGCGAGGAAGAAGACGGTTTAAAGCATTATGCCTCTATTGGAACGGGAAACTTTAATGAAAATACCGCTCGTTTTTATACAGACTATCACTTATTAACCGCTAATCCAGACATAACAAGAGATGCGGTTAAGCTTTTTGATTTTCTCCGAAACAATTATAAAGTCAAGCGATACAGGCATTTGATTGTCTCGCCACATCATACACGCAAAGCTTTTATAGCTTTAATAGACAAAGAAATTGACAATGCTAAAAAAGGCCGACCAGCCGGTATACAGTTAAAGTTGAATAGCATTTCGGATGTTAAACTAATCGAGAAGCTTTATGAAGCTAGTTCTTATGGGGTTAAGATAAAGTTGATAGTGCGAGGAATATGCTCACTAATACCAGGTATAAAAGGGGTTAGTGAAAATATTGAGGCAATTTCGATCCTTGATCGTTATTTAGAACACTCGCGACTTTTTATCTTTACCAATGGTGGTGATCCTCGTTATTTTTTAGGTTCTGCCGATTGGATGATGCGTAATCTGGACTTAAGAGTAGAGGTTTGTACACCAATATATGATGATAAGGTAAAACGACAATTACGTGATCATTTCGATATAATTTGGAAAGACAATGTGAAATCTCGCTGGCATAATAAGCAGCTAGATAATGAATATCGCCAGATTAAAGGACCTAAAATCCGATCTCAATATGTAATGCATGATTATGTCAAAAAGCAATTAAAACTGGGATAGTGAAAATACACAAACTTGCGGGTATAGACATTGGCTCTAACTCAGTTCGACTACTAGTATCCAACGTAATTGAAACTAAAGATCAAGTAATTTTCAAGAAGTCATCTTTAACGCGGCTTCCAATTCGGCTGGGGCCAGATTCCTTTGTTAATGGTTATATCGGAGCTAAAAACCGTGAAAGACTGTTATCAGGTATGCTTGCCTATCGCAAAATAATGGAGTTGCATGGGGTAGAAAAATACCGTGCTTGTGCTACTTCTGCCCTACGAGAAGCGGAAAATGGCCTTCAGGTGGTAGACGAAATTTACAAAGAAACAGGTGTTAATATTGAATTGATTAGCGGCAAGGAAGAGGCGCGCATGATATTTAGTAGCGATATGTTGGGTAATCTTGTTAATCAGGAAGGAAGCTTTTTCTATATTGATGTAGGAGGAGGAAGCACTGAATTAACCCTTTTTCACAATAAGAATATATTGGCAAGTAGGTCCTTTAAAATAGGGACGATTCGCTTACTAAACGACTTGGTAAAGAAGAGCCGTTGGCTTGAAATGCAAGAGTGGATTAAAGAATGTACCGAAGGACTGACATCCGATATTTTAATGGTAGGCTCTGGAGGTAATATTAATCGCACTTTTAAATTAAGCGAGAAACTCAAAGGGGAGTATATGCCTCTAGTTGATTTGAAGAAAATAAAACGCGACTTACAGGCCTTGGAGAATGATGAGCGCATGATAGTTTATGACCTAAACCCGGATAGGACAGACGTTATTATTCATGCCTTAAAAATTTATACCTCGGCGATGGAATGGGCTGGTAGTGCCAATATGATTGTACCTAAAAAAGGTCTAGCCGATGGCATTGTGCGCTACCTTTATAGAGAGCATTATTGATGTAATATAGTATTTAACTATTGGAATTTTATTTCGATAATTATTATAAATATTATCTTTGTGAAACAAAATAAAGAAACCATGGCAATAGTAAACGTAAATGATAGTGAGTTTAAGGAAACCTTAAGCAGTAATGATAAAGTAGTGGTAAAATATTACGCCGATTGGTGCGGAAACTGCAAGCTTTTTTCTCCTAAATATAAAAGGGTAAGTAATGAAGAAGAAAATGCTGGAATAGTATTTTTAGAGGTAGATGCTGAGAAATTTCCGGAAGCACGTAAAGCAGGTAAAGTAGATAACCTACCTTATTTAGCCGTTTTTAAAAATGGAGAGTTATTAGATGGCAGTGCCACTAGCAAAGAAGAATATCTGAGAGCTTTGATGGCCAAACTATAAACCTGAATTCGATGTAAATTCGGGCCTCAGACCGCTTATAAATAGTGGGTTTAAAGCCAAATCGCTGAAGCAATAGCAGGCTATTGCGAAGGGCTAAGGCGCATAAAAACGCTTTTTAGAAGAGGCTTAGCAGTGTTATTTCAATAATAATTAAAATCCTGCATTTAGTTCATTTGTTGTAGCCCGCTACAGCGGAAGGATCTAGATTGGTATTTTCCTTTTCTTGAAAATCTGAGACTATAATTTTACGCCGAACTCAGGTTATAAGTAACGAAATTAAGACATAAAAAAAGGGGCTGTTAGTACTAACAGCCCCTTTTTTTATGTTTTGATATTAACTATTTCAGCTGGCTTAGAGCCGCTTCAAAGTTAGGATCTTGACCAATTTCTGGAACCTGCTCCGTATAGGTAACCGTTCCTTCTTCGTCAATTACTACAATAGCGCGAGACATTAATCCTGCGAATCCACCGTCGGTAATGAGAACGTTATAAGCTTTACTAAAATTAGAGTCACGGAAATCTGACAATGTAAACACATCTTCAATTCCTTCTGCTGCGCAAAAGCGTTTAAGCGCGAAAGGAAGGTCAAGACTAATATTGAGAACACTTACATTTTCAAGATTGGCAGCTTCTTTATTAAAGGTACGCACTGAATTGGCACAAACCCCAGTATCAATACTAGGGAAAATATTTAGCACCAACTTTTTTCCTGAAAAGTCGCTCATTTCCACAGACTGTAAACTTTCATTTACCAGTGTGAAGTTGGGCGCTTTGCTTCCTATTGCAGGTAAATCTCCGGCAGTATTAATTGGGTTTCCCCCGAGTGTAATTTTAGCCATTTTGATCGTTTTAATTTTAACAAAAAAAGCCACCTCTTGCTAGAGGTGGCTTTAATTCTCGATATGATTATTTCTTATCTTCTACTTCTTCGTACTCAACATCGGTTACATCATCTGATGTTGCTTCTTCGCTTGATGCTTCTGCACCCGGCTCCGCTGCGCCTTCAGGACCACCTTCCGCTTGTGTCTTATACATTTCTTCGGAAGCATTTTTCCAAGCTTCGTTGATTTTTTCCATGGCTGCATCAATACCTTCGATGTTTTGGGCAACATGTACTTTCTTCAGCTCTTCTAAAGCCTCTTCAACGGGCTTCTTCTTATCGTCAGAGATTTTTTCACCAAATTCTTTCAGTTGCTTTTCGGTTTGGAAAATCATACTGTCAGCTTGATTAAGTTTTTCAACTCTTTCTTTGGTTTTTTGATCTTCGTCTGCATTAGCTTCCGCTTCCTGCTTCATACGATCAATCTCTTCTTTACTTAAACCTGATGAAGCTTCAATCTTAATACTTTGCTCCTTGCCAGTAGCTTTATCCTTTGCAGAAACTTTTAAGATACCATTGGCATCAATGTCAAAGCTTACTTCAACTTGCGGTGTACCGCGAGGTGCAGGAGGAATGTCAGTTAATTGGAAACGACCGATAGTCTTATTGTCATTCGCCATCGGACGTTCTCCCTGTAATACGTGGATATCAACCGCAGGCTGATTATCACTAGCAGTAGAGAAAGTCTCCGACTTTTTGGTAGGAATAGTAGTGTTTGCTTCGATTAGCTTGGTGAAAACACCTCCCATGGTTTCAATACCTAAAGAAAGAGGAGTAACGTCTAATAGAAGAACGTCTTTTACGTCTCCTGATAAAACCCCACCTTGAATGGCCGCTCCAAGAGCAACTACCTCATCTGGGTTTACTCCTTTTGAAGGATCTTTTCCAAAGAATTTTTTCACAGCATCCTGAACAGCAGGAATACGTGTAGATCCTCCCACAAGAATAACTTCATCAATATCGGAAATATCTAAGTCAGCATTTTTAAGTGCTTTGCGACATGGTGCGATAGTACGTTCTACTAAATCATTCACCAACTTCTCGAACATTGAACGACTTAACTTACGCACTAAGTGCTTAGGACCACTAGCTGTAGCGGTAATGTAAGGAAGGTTGATTTCCGTTTCATTAGAAGAGGAAAGTTCAATTTTCGCTTTTTCAGCTGCTTCTTTTAAGCGCTGTAATGCCATTGGGTCTTTGATAAGATCAATATCTTCCTCAGACTTAAATTCATTCACTAACCAATCGATAAGGGCTTGGTCAAAGTCATCACCACCTAAGTGAGTATCACCATCAGTAGCCAACACTTCAAATACTCCTTCTCCTAGTTCAAGGATAGAAACATCATGAGTACCACCACCACAATCAAAAACGGCAACTTTTTTGTCACCACCTTTTTTATCGATACCATAAGCCAAAGAGGCGGCAGTTGGTTCGTTGATGATACGCTTAACCACTAAACCAGCAATTTCACCTGCTTCTTTAGTCGCCTGACGTTGAGAATCGTTGAAGTAAGCAGGTACAGTAACTACCGCTTCTGTTACTTCTTCTCCTAAATAGTCCTCAGCTGTTTTCTTCATTTTTTGAAGAATCATAGCGGAAAGCTCTTGAGGAGTGTACATTCTACCATCAATGTCTACACGAGGCGTGTCATTTTCTCCTTTTACAAGGTTATAAGGTACACGTCCCGCTTCTTTACTCATTTCGCTGTAGGTAGAACCCATAAAGCGCTTAATTGAGTAGATGGTTTTAGTTGGATTAGTAATCGCTTGTCTTTTAGCAGGATCACCAACCTTTCTTTCTCCACCGTCAACAAAAGCAATCATTGATGGTGTCGTTCTCTTTCCTTCGCTGTTTGGAATTATCACTGCTTCATTACCTTCCATTACGGCAACACAAGAGTTAGTAGTTCCTAAGTCAATGCCAATTATTTTCCCCATGGCTATTATAAATTTTAATTAGTAGGTTCAATTTTGCAGGTTAGAAGTCAAACCATGTGCCACTAGGCTAGGAACAAAAAATCCTGACAAATTTGTCAGGATTTCATGGAGATTAATTTTTTTGTCGGCTATTTTGACGCAGTGTCAGGCTAGAAACAAATTTTTTCATTGTTTACACACCAGCAAGTGTCACCATTAATGTTTCCCGCTTCAAAGCGAGCAAAGTTTAAATCGCAAGTGGTTTGACTAACAATTAAGCGATCATACAGCTGACTTTGTAAGCTTACATCCAGTCTTTTTTGGAAGGTGCGTGAACTAAGAATTCCAGTGCCATTAACTACCTGATTGTATTCAGGGCGATTTTGATTGATACCGGTGCTGGGTTTGTTTAATTCTATAAATGTCATTAACTCTTCCGAAGCACCAAATACTTCAACGTCTAAAGACTGGAAGAATCTGATTTTATTAGGATCCTTGGTGATACGTTCCGAGAGGGCTTGATTTAACTCAGTACCGGTAAAGTTTAACTTAACTTCATCAAAGATTGACTCTACTAAGGGCAAGTTGATGGTTTGCGTTTTAAACTCTTCAACTTTAGTTATGAGATCCACTTCTTTATAGTGAAATTGAATTATTGGCTGGTAGGCGGTCATTTTAGCGGTAGCCTCAGGGTTGTTGCCGCCTAAATCTTGCCTTATCTTAAATTCAATTATGCCGTTAAAAACTTTAGCGGTTACGGTGGCACGCGGTATTTGTATTGCAATTTCGCCAACAATTCCTGTTCTGGCACTGGCTTCACTATTATCACTACGAACGATAACAACCTCGTATTCTTTGGAACTTAAAATATCCAAATCAGTAGGCACTCTAAAAAGGTAGTAGCCGTTTACAGCGTAAAGTCCGGAGTCTAAAACAATGGAGCCATCATAAACTAAAGGTGCCTCTTTGTCGAACTCTGTCGCGTCGTTAGTGTACTCTCTAATGTAAACTTTAATGTCTGCGGTGTCATAATAAAGAGAATCTGACTGACTAACGGAACTAGCAGCAGGTTCTGACCCTAAGTATCCTCGCTGTACGCGAATGTAATTTGTATCTAGTTTGGGGTTGAGCATTCCGTAGATTATGCTCAAATCTTTGTATTCGGCATTAATGTCTACTTCATTCTCACAACTGGAGAAAGCTATTACCACCGCAAGGGCAATTATTATTTTTTTCATGTAGGCAAGAGTTCTTATTAAGGTATGCTTCTAGGCAAGCCTCAAAAGTATAAATTTGTAAGCAGAAACAATTACTATGTCTGTAGCAAGCTCGGATTTTAAAAAAGTAACTACCAATTCCGTTCAGGAGATGAAGCGCAATGGAGAGAAAATCTCCATGTTAACGGCCTATGACTATACTTTGGCGCGCATTATTGATAAAGCGGGAATCGATGTTATACTAGTAGGTGATAGCGCCTCGAATGTGATGGCAGGTCATGAAACGACCTTACCAATCACACTAAATGAGATGATTTACCATGCAAGTTCTGTCGTAAGAGCGGTTAGTCGAGCTTTAGTGGTAGTTGATTTACCCTTTGGCTCCTATCAAGGAAACTCAAAAGAGGCCTTAAACTCGGCGATTCGAATTATGAAGGAAAGTGGCGGTCATGCCGTAAAGCTTGAAGGAGGAATAGAAATTATAGAATCCGTTCAACGTATCTTAACCGCTGGTATTCCTGTAATGGGGCATCTGGGCTTAACCCCGCAAAGCATTTATAAATTTGGGACTTATACCGTTAGGGCTAAAGCGGATACTGAAGCAGTAAAACTTTTAGAAGATGCTAAGGCATTGGAGGAAGCGGGCTGCTTTGCCCTAGTTTTAGAAAAGATACCCGCTCACCTTGCCAAAAAAGTAGCGGAGAGCCTAAGCATACCAGTAATCGGCATTGGCGCCGGAGGAGAGGTAGATGGACAAGTGCTTGTTCTGCATGATATGCTGGGAATGACGCATGAGTTTAATCCGCGCTTTTTACGTAGATATTTAGATATGTATACCGAAATAACAGGGGCAGTACGTCAGT
>JBNMPT010000076.1:0-8078 GCA_051277025.1 Roseivirga sp.
ATATTTTCTACGGCTTGAATCCCTTGTTCTGCAGAGTTTTTAATTAGGCCCATCCCACCTAATTCACCGGCTATATAAATACCATTAATGTTAGTCTCATAATTTGGTTGAACATGCGGCAGATCTACCCCTCTGGATTCTGTACCAATCCGCAATGAGATAGCATCTACCGGACAAGCATGAAAACATGCACCATGACCAATACAACTAGAAGCGTTAATAACTGTAGCCTGCCCATCTATTAAACCCAGTATATCCTGCTCAGGACAAGCACTAACACAAGCACCGCTGCCTATACAAGTATCTAAATTAATATATGGATGCAAGGAAACAGGCTCAAAGCGACCATCTTCCTTGGCCTGTTCTACTTTTTTCAGTACCTCTTTCGAGCGCTTAGAGCCACGATATATATAATAGCCAACAACTCCCACACAAAGTAGAAAGGTAAAACCGTATATAATTAACTCTTCGTTATTCATTAAAATATCCAACGATAGCCCATGGTTATACTAACCCCGACATGAACTACCACAATTATTAGCATTATTATAGCGAAGGGCCGATGCGCCACATGCCAGAGCTTGAAAAGCTTCTGCATACTAGCCAAACGTGCTATTCTTCGTTCCATTTTCCAGTTTAATTTCGCCGAGCGCAAAACCAAGCCCCTTTGCTGAGAAGTGAGTTCTAAGCCCTTGAGACGTTTTGTAATCTGATTGTGATATTTTCCTTGGTGCAGGTAATTTCTAAAGCCCCAAGCGTAAGGATTTTTGAAGTTGAGAATATCGGTTTTGAGTTGAGCATCACCAACAAGAAGATTATCTAATGCTAGCAATCCCACTTCTTGCTCCTTTTTTATTTCTAATAAAGTTAGTTCCCGGCCACTAATACTTCGTGGTATCTGATTGTATATATAACGCCCCACTACCCCGCTAAAAACTACCAAAACCATTGACCAAAAGGCGATCGAAACTATCCCTCCAAACTTAAAGGTACTATGAAATAGTATCATAATTGGTCCCACTGTACACAAGAAGATATGGAATTCCAGTAGATATCTTAGCCGGATGTAGCGCTCTAAAAAGCCATACTTCTTAGCCGCTATATATCCTACCACTCCCACCAATATTAGCAGAGTACCAATTATCCCGAGGCCTTGGCCGAAAACTCCACTCGCTTTTAAATAAGCGTGAGAGTCTGCGTAAAAGCGCTCTTCAAGAGGTGTCTGATAATACTCATATCCAGTTACGGACAAGTAGACCGCAACTGCAATGGTAATAAGTATCATTGACCAGATGTAGATTTGATGCCAAAGACGTGACATTAAATAGGTATTGTTAGCTTGGTAGGCTTTGGTTAAATCGTCAAAAATGATAACTCAAATTTAATCAGAATTTCTATTGTTTTAAAGTCCAATATCTATTTTAAACGAATCTTAAGAAAGTATCGTAAATGACTTGTAATGAATTCCGCAAATTTGCCTCATGCAAATACTGATCGTAGAAGATGAAATAGGAATTGCCAATTTCTTAGAGCAAGGACTTAGCGAAGAAGGATATACGGTCACAGTTTCTCATAATGGCCAGGAGGGTTTAGAGCTAGCAATTGAAAAGAATTTCGATATTCTTTTGCTAGATTGGAATTTACCTGAAAATTCAGGTTTGGAAATTTGTGAACGCCTGCGAGAAAAGGGCTTTAATAGCCCCATCATTTTTTTAACAGCCAGAGACACTACCGAAGATCTAATTAAAGGACTGCAAGCGGGAGCTAATGACTATATTAAAAAACCCTTCCACTTCAGTGAGCTTCTAGAACGTATTAAAGTGCAATTGCGAACAAAGGAACCTTCTAAAACACTAGTCTTAGCCAACCTCGAAATTAAACTTGCTAGCCATCAAACCTTTGTAGATGGCTGCGAAGTTAACCTCACTCAAAAAGAGTTTGAGCTTCTCTGTTATTTAGTCACAAACCAAGCGGTGGTTTGCTCTCGCACAAAAATTATTGAAGACGTTTGGAATATACATTTTGACTATGATACTGGTGTAATCGATGTATACATTAATGCTTTAAGAAAAAAGCTAAAGGGGTCTGCCGGGCTAATAAAAACAGTGAGAGGGGTTGGATATATTGCAAAAGAAGAATGAGTTTAAAAATTAAAGATCGTTTAGCACTAAATTACTTAGTAGCAACCTCCCTATTAATGGCTGCCGTTTTTAGTATAATCTACTTTGTTGTAGAGGAAGTGGTTATGTTTAACATTGACCGCGATTTAAGCTTCGAGCTAAATAAGCATACCGAAGAAGTACTAATTACCGGTGACGAATTGCGATTTGTAAATATGGCCGAATGGGAAGAGCGTGAGCATCTCGAGGTGCAGGTGAATCCGGTTTTTATTCAGATTGTAAATGTCGATGGCAAGATAATGGGCCGTTCTCCTAATTTAAAAAATTACTCCCTGCACTTTATTGGCCAAAACAATAGTGAGTTTTACGATCAGAAAATAGGCAATCAGAGAGTACGGACCGCGCAAATCGCCCTAGAGGAAAAGGGGCAAATAAGTGGCTATATTCTTGCTGCAATGTCACTGGAGTCTTCTTTAATCGTGCTACAAAAGTTATTCGATATTTTACTGATTTCCTACGGTGTTGTGGTTTTAGTGATTTTCTGTTTCTCCCGAATTTTATCAGGTAGACTGGTTAGGCCGATAAAACATCTTAGCGAAAGCATGGATGATATTAATCGCAATAGTCTTAGCGAAAGAGTACTGCTCCCAGCTAATCAGGATGAAATTTATAGCTTGTCCTTAAACTTCAACCGTTTACTAGATCGCAATGAAGAAGCACTTATTCGTGAGCGACAGTTTACCGCCGATGCTTCTCATCAATTACGAACGCCATTATCCGTGCTTAAAGGAACCCTAGAAGTATTGATTCGACGCGAAAGAAAGCGAACCGAATATGAAGATAAAATTAACTTTTGCATTAATGAAATAGATCGCATGGGTAAGAGTGCCGAACAATTATTAACCATTGCTAGAATGGATAATCATCAGGCCACTGGTATGGAAAAACGCCTCAAATTAAAAACTATCATTGATGCAATAATACAACGTTTTGACCCCATCATACAACAGCAGAACTTAAAGGTTAACTTTCATTCTACGGTAAAGAAGAACTATTGGACTGAGGCCTATTACAGTGATTTAATATTAGAAAACCTCATCTCTAATGCCCTGAAATACTCTCCCAAGAATGCCGAAATTCATATCCTTTTAGATGAAGATGAGAATGGATTATGCTGTGCCATTAAGGATTCTGGGATTGGCATTCGCCCCGAAGATTTAGAACGCATTTTTAATAGCTTCTACCGATCCAATGCGCCGGAACACCTTCAAGTCAAAGGAAATGGCTTAGGCCTAGCTATTGCTCGCAAGGCAGCCGATAGCTTTGGAGCGAGACTTGAAGTAAAAAGTGATTTTGGAAAAGGATCTTGCTTTAGCCTATACTTCCCACGGTCTATTTTAAGCCATTCTTAAGTATAAGAATGGGCTTTTGGCCAAAAGCCAAAGTAAATTTGTCGTCTTAATTTTTTTATTTCTATGATTGACCGCATTATACTTTTTAGTCTAAAGAATAAACTAATTGTTTTTCTTTTCACCCTAGTTTTAATAGGGGGCGGAATCTATTCTCTTCTAAACTTACCGATTGGTGCAGTTCCCGATATAACCAATAATCAAGTACAGGTAATAACCACTTCTCGGAATTTGGCAACGGAAGACGTTGAGAAATTTATTACCTACCCAGTAGAGCTAGAGATGGCCAACTTACCCGGGGTAAAAGAAATACGATCTATTTCTAAGTTCGGTCTTTCAGTCGTGACGGTAGTTTTTGATGATGATATGGGTAATTACCTACCCCGTCAATTAATTGCAGAAAAAATAAAATCGGCCGAAGAGCAAATACCCGCCAATTTCGGAAAACCCTTTATGGGGCCTGTAACCACTGGTTTAGGGGAGATATATCAATACGTTATTGATGTTGACTCTGCCTACAAAGATTGGTATAGTCTAAGCGATATCCGCACTATTCAGGACTGGGTAGTAAAACGCCAATTATCTGGTATTCCTGGCGTCGTAGAAGTAAACACTTGGGGTGGCTTTTTAAAGCAGTATGAGGTAGCAATTAATCCTGCCCAATTACGCAGTTTAGATATTCCCATTTCTGTGGTCTTCCAAGCTTTACAAAACAATAATGGCATTGCCGGCGGCGCCTATATAGAAAAGAATCAACAGAGCTATTTTGTAAGAGCAGAAGGTTTATTGGAAAGTCTTAGCGATATTGAAAACATTGTGGTGGAACGCCGTAATAATATCCCCATTTTAATAAAAGACCTGGCTACCGTAGGTTTTGGTCATGCTCCTCGTTTTGGCGCTATAACCGGGAACGGGGAAGGTGAAAAAGTTTTAGGCCAGATTATGATGCTTAAAGGAGCTGATTCTAAAGCGGTAATTGATGCAGTAAAAGAAAGAGTGGCGGAAGTACAAAATACCTTACCTAAAGGCGTTAGTATCAACCCTATTTTAGAACGCAGTGAGTTAATTGCTAAAACTACCTTCACTATTGCCGAAAACCTTATTCTCGGTTGTTTAATCGTGATTTTTGTAGTTGTCCTTTTGCTGGGCAACTGGCGTTCGGGCTTGGTAGTAGCATCCGTTATTCCCCTCACCCTTCTCTTTGCGCTAAGCATGATGTACATTTTTGGCGTTGACGCTAACTTAATGAGCTTGGGGGCTATAGATTTTGGGATTATTATAGATGGAGCGGTTATTATAATCGAGTACATCGCCTTTAAAATCAGCTCTGAAAAAGACAGTATTCTAAGCTTAAGCAAGGAAAAACGCCAAGCTTTTAAAGATGAAATCACTTTTAAAGGGGCGTCCAAAATGATGCATTCGGCTGTATTCGGACAATTAATTATTATCATCGTTTTTATTCCCATTCTTTCCCTCGTTGGGGTTGAGGGCAAAATGTTTAGGCCGATGGCATTGGTCTTCAGTTTTGCGCTAATCGGAGCCATGCTTCTCTGTTTTACCTATGTGCCGGTAATGGCCTCTTTGTTTATTAAACCCACCGATGTTAGTAAGAGAAACATTTCTAATCGCTTAATTGACTTCCTGAAAAAGTATTACCGCCCTACCCTTGTTTGGGCCATGAATAAAAAAGCGCTTGTGCTTAGTTTATCTGCTGCCTTACTAATTGGCACAGGCTTACTTTTCAATAGCATGGGTGGTGAGTTTGTACCAACTTTAGATGAAGGGGACTTTGTTATTCAGCCAGTATTGAAGACGGGGACATCTTTAGGGGAGACGGTAAAAATCACCACTCAAATTGAAGAAATACTAATGGCCTTTCCCGAAGTGGCGCAAATTGCTAGTCGCATTGGAGCCGCCGAAGTACCCACCGACCCCATGTCTATGGAAGAAAGTGATGTTATAATTAAACTTAAGCCGAGAAGTGAGTGGACAAGCGCTGAAAGTAAGGATGAATTGGCCAATGTTTTTAAAGAAGCCCTTTTAGCCAAAATCCCCGGTGTAGAATACGAATTTACCCAACCGATAGAGATGCGTTTTAACGAACTTATTACCGGAACGCGATCTGACCTTGCAATAAAAATATTCGGAGAAGATCTAGATTTGCTTTATACCACCGCCTTAGAAGTAGAAGAAGCCATAAAAAACATTCCTGGTGCTGCCGATATTAGCGTAGAGAAAACCGCGGGGCTTCCGCAGATGTCTGTAAAATACGATCGATCCAAATTAGCCGCTTTTGGTATTAACATTGCCGACCTCAACCAAATTATCGCCACCGGATTTGCTGGTACAAGTGCAGGTAAAATATTTGAGGGAGAACGCTCTTTCGACTTAGTGTTGCGTTTTGATGAAGAGCATCGCAATGAAATTAATGATATAAAGAATGCCTCAATCATGGCGGCCAATGGCGAGCATTACCCCTTAAGCGAGTTTGCGGAAATCAAATACGCATTAGGTCCTGCTAAAATATCGCGTGATGACACGAAGCGCCGCATAGTGATTGGAGTAAACGTTCGTAATCGTGATTTGGAATCGGTAGTTATTGATGTGCAAAATACTATTGCCTCCAAAGTTGATTTGCCCGCTGGCTATACAGTAGATTATGGTGGGCAATTCGAAAATTTAAGAACTGCCCGCCAAAGACTTGGCATTGCTGTACCCATTGCCCTTTTACTCATATTTTTTCTGCTCTACTTTGCCTTTAACTCAGTTAAAGAAGCGCTCATTATTTACAGCGCCATTCCTCTATCAGCGGTAGGGGGAATATTACTTCTATATATCAGGGATCTACCTTTTAGTATTTCCGCAGGAGTGGGTTTTATTGCTTTATTCGGTATTGCTGTATTGAATGGCATTGTACTTATCGAAGAGTTTAAAGAGCTTAAAGCAGATGGCGTTATTGATATGAAGGAACGTATTATTAAAGGAACCCAAGCGCGATTAAGACCCGTTCTACTAACCGCTTCGGCAGCGGCTTTAGGTTTTCTACCAATGGCCATTTCTACTTCTGCTGGTGCAGAGGTGCAGAGACCTTTGGCAACGGTAGTTGTAGGGGGCTTAATTTCTGCTACCCTACTAACCTTAATTGTTTTGCCAATCCTTTATGCCATTTTCGATTCTAAAAAAATCGTCTTGAAGAAAAGAAAGTGGAAGAGTTTTAAAATTGGCCTCCCAGCGTTATTAATAACGCTTCTGCCTTTGAGCGGAATTGCACAAAACGATAGCCCCAGCCTAAATGAAGCTATTGCTATTGCCCTGAAAAATAATCACCAATTAAAAGCTTCACAGTTAAATAGTATGGAAAGAAAAAAGTTGATTGCAACCGCTTTCAATTTTGAGAAAACTAATGTTTACTACAATTTCGACGAGAATAATATTGCGCCTAATAATGTCGCTCTCTCGGTTTGGGGGCTGCAACAAAATTTCCGTTTCCCCACTATCTATGGCGCTCAACGTGGCCTTAAAAAAGAAGAATGGAAAGAAGCCCAATTGGAATTTACTTGGCAGGAAAACAGGCTCGAAGCAGCGGTATCTGCGGCATATATTAAAGTTATTTATTGCCAGAAACAAAGGGATGTCGCTTTTTTCATTGATAGTCTTTACCAAAAAACAGCTAGCTCAGCGAATATTAGCTTTAAGGCCGGTGAAAGTGATTATCTAAGTAAAATTACCGCCGACAGTAAAGCACATCATGCAAAACTAAGTAAAGAGCAGGCCGTAGCCGACTTAGAAAGAGCAAGTTTAGATTTGCAAAAACTTCTACAGACAAACTCCGAACTTATCGTACCCGAGCAAGAACTACCTATGTTTACTATTAAGCTGGGTGACAGCCTTGCTAAAAACCCCAGTATTGCTTTAGGGATGCAGCGGGAAAGAATTCAGCAAAAGCAAATTTCACTCTCTCGAAATAAACTTTTACCAGATTTACAAGTCGAATATTTCCAAGGAAACAATGCCCTTACCCCAGCTGATATCTATCAAGGCTTTCAAGCGGGAGTAAGCATTCCTTTGTGGTTTGGAGCGCAAAGTGCACAAATAAGGTCAGAGAAAATTGCCCTGCAAAAAATCACTGAACAAAACGAAAACCTCATCATCGAAATGCGTAATGAAAGAGCCCAACTGTTTAAAGAAGTCTACAAGTGGAAATTGGGTATCGATCACTTTGAAAAGGAAGGTAAAGACATTAGTTCGAATATTATTAAGCACGCAGAAATTGCTTACCGGAAGGGTGAAATCAACTTTATTGAATATTCCCTACTCCTAGAAAATGCCCAAGAAATAAAAACAACTTACCTCGAAAATTTAATGGCTTATAACCTCAGTGTTCTTAAGCTTAACTACCAGTTAAAATAATCTGCATGAAAATTCTTCCTAATATATTCAATCCGTCATTTTTAGTATTAATAATACTTACTACATTTTCTTGTAGCGAGCCTTCTATTCAAAGGAAAGTAATGGCTGTAGGGCCTTCTAGCAAAGAACTTGTACTTTC
>JBNMPT010000077.1:0-8070 GCA_051277025.1 Roseivirga sp.
CGATTCATTCAGTTTGCCGAAGTGCTAGATAAGCCGAGTCGCCGTTATTTTGTGGCCTATCTGCGAGAGCAGCTGCTAGCTGAACCGATGGAGGAGGAGACCTTGCAAAGTGAATATTTTAATTACTTTAAGGAAGCCTTGAATGACCTTTTCCAAGATGAAGATTTACGGACCCTTGCAAAAGATAATCAATTACTGGGAGAGCAAATATTAGTAGATACCCTGCATTGGTTTCGGAAAACGTACGGGGAGCTTTCTAAAAAACACCCTTTTGAAGATGAACAGCGTGAATTGGAAAGTTGGGGAGTTCGTCATCTTCGTCAGTTTTGCCAGTCCTATAACTACCTTATTCAGAAAGTAAGTTCCTATTATCTGCGCGAAGAGATAGACCCAGGTTTTCACCAAGATAAATTTAAAGTGCTTATTGGTGGTCGCCCTTTTGATGACTTATCTACCCCGGAGTGTGAGCAAATAGAGCGAGTATTTAAAGATCTATTAGCACAGTGGGATGCTAGGTTAACCGCCAAGATTTTTACCTTTCAAATGAAGCATCTGCGCGAAGCAAAAGATCAGTTTCAGTCTAAGGTGGAAGCAAAGGTGCAGGAATTTAAAAAGCTAAGTTCCCTAATAAAGCCTTTTACCGAACATATTGGTCGCTACTGGGATATGAGTCGCGCCTTATGGGAAGAGCAAACGCTAGATTTAATAAAATTGTACGATGCGCTTTTAAAGGATGAAAAAGAACTGAAGCGTTTGGCCGATTTATTAGGCGCTATGCGCAAGGCAGAACTAGAAATTGAGGAAGAGCATTATGAAAAGGTTATCGAGTTTAAGGAATGGCGTAAGGATCCGAATTTGCGTACCGAAATAGTAGGGGTAAGTCACGGTAAAGATTTAAATAATGTTCTGCCTACCGAAGTGGCGCTTTTTGGTGGCCATAGTGAATGGCAGTTTTTAAAGCGTTTTGCCGATGAACAGTTACAGGTTAACCAGTTTGAAGACCAGGTTCTAGAAGAAAGTACCCGCGTTTATAGTGAATCGTTTCAGCGTGTAAAGAAGAAGGAAAAAGGGCCTTTTATAGTTTGTGTAGATACCAGCGGTAGTATGGAGGGAGAGCCCGAGCGTATTGCTAAAGTCTTGTGTTTTGCCATCTTAAAAATGGCTGCCGCCGATGAACGCCGCGCTTTTCTTATCAATTTTAGTAGTGGTATTCATACCATCGACCTTTATAATTTGGTGGATAGTATTAATGAAGTGGCGGCATTTTTGCAAAAGTCTTTTCATGGCGGTACCGACATCAGCTTGGCCTTAAATGAAGCTTTGCAGCAGTTAGAAACGCATGGCTATCGCGATGCAGATGTTTTGGTGATTAGCGACTTTATCATGTATAAAATTAGCGATGATCTAGAAATGGCAATGGAAAAGCAGCAGCATAATCGTGGAACGCAATTTCACAGTCTGGTAATTACTGATCAGGCAAATGAGGAGGTAATTAGTCAGTTTGATAATGCTTGGACCTACGATCCGTATAAAAAAGGAGTGCTAAAAAGAATTTATGGAGATTTAAAGGGAATCGCGGGACGGAAAATTTAAGGCAAAAAAAAAGCGGGAGACTCTGCAACTCCCGCTTTTAGTATACTTAACAGTGTTTTGGAATCTGTAGATTACTAACCCTATTTCCCTATAAAATGAAGAACCCTGTTAAGAAATACTAAACTACAATATTTTTTAGAATACCCAAGTTGTTTTTAAAAAAAGCCTCTTTTTTTTCTAACGACAAGCTAAGCGGCTGAGGGATAAGTGCAATAGTGCAAAATCATTGGCTAATAATCTTGCCGACAAGAGATCTTTCTTATTGATTTCTTCCGCTTTTCCATTTTCCTCTTCTAAAAAGAGAACCGCATTAAGTCCCGCGAGATCTCAGGCAAATAGTACGGGTTTGACTAATGGTGGATTTTTCCGACAAAAGAATCTTGATGCGCCCGTTTTGTGTCAAGACCAAATTAAAAGTAACAATCAAATTGAGCGGTTTTTGAAATTTTGATGCCTAATGCCTGCATTACTCCGCTCTAAGATATGATTTGACCTTCACCTCAGAAAAAATACGGGGTACAAAGGACTGAAGATTCCTTGAATTGGGAGGCAAAAAGTAATTGCTCCAATCATCAATTAAATCATCCTAAATAAATTCTTCTCCTTTATCTTCGAAACTTAAACCTTACCAAACTATGTTGCCGAGTCCCCCCCAAGAAATTCTTAGTCTTGCTCTAGTGCAAACTGCCTTGCATTGGGAAAACCCCCAAGCGAACCGAGACCAATTTGCCCAGCTGCTAGCCAATATATCGCCGGTAGATTTAATCGTTCTGCCAGAAATGTTTACCACTGGCTTTAGTATGTCACCTCTTAATTTGGCGGAAGAAATGGAAGGGCCAACGCTAAACTGGTTAAGAGAAAGGGCCAGGGAACATGCTGCTGCAATAACGGGAAGCATCATCTGTAAAGAGCAGGACCATTTTGTAAATAGGCTCCTTTTTGTTTATCCTAATGGGGAGTACAAATATTACGATAAGCGTCACCTTTTCTCCTTAGCGGGAGAAGATAAACACTATCAGCCTGGAGCGGAAAAACTGATCTTAGAGTATAAAGGTTGGCGCATAAACCCACAAATTTGTTATGATTTGCGCTTTCCCGTTTGGTGTCGCAATACCGAGCATTTCGATCTGCAAATATTTGTAGCAAATTGGCCCAAACGCAGAGCCGTTCCCTGGAAGACACTATTAAAAGCGCGTGCCATCGAAAACATGTGCTTTGTAGCGGGTGTAAATAGGGTAGGGGAAGATGGAAATGGGGTATATCACTCTGGCGATTCCGTAGTGAGAGATCCACTGGGAACGAGAATGTCATCTCTAGAACCCGGCGCTGAAAATGTCGCCTTGGTAAAATTAGAGTATAATCTTCTTAGCCAAGCACGCACAAAATTTGGCTTTCTTAATGACGCCGATGACTTTATTTTAAAATCCTAATCAAGCTCTACCACCACCGGGCAATGGTCGCTATGCATCGCGTCTTTTAAAATATCCGCTCCACTAATGCGGGCTTTTAAAGAATCAGATACCATTTGGTAATCAATACGCCAGCCTTTATTATTGGCTCTTGCATTAGCACGGTAGCTCCACCAGCTATATTTGTCTAGTAAGCCGGGGTGTATTATCCGGTAGGAATCGTTCATGCCTATCTCTAAAAAGGAACTTACCCATTCCCTTTCTTCCGCTAAGAAGCCCGAAGTGTTTTTATTGTTCTTAGGGTTGTGGATGTCTATTTCGGTATGACAAATATTAAAATCGCCGCCAATAATTAAATTGGGTTTTTCCTTGAGAAGCGCAAGAATATAGTTTCGGAAATCATTCAAGAAAGTCACTTTCAAATCTTGACGAGAATCACCACTACTGCCGCTGGGTATATAAACGCTCATTATGGAGTAGTCTTCAAAATCAGCTCGAATAATCCGGCCTTCTTGATCGATATAATCAATACCACAGCCTATTTCTACATGCTGAGGTTTCTCCTTGCTTAGTATGCCCACGCCACTGTAGCCCTTTTTTTCGGCACTGTGCCAATAACTATGATAGCCCAGTTCTTTAAATGCTTCTTCTTCAATTTGCTCTGGCTGCGCTTTCGTTTCCTGAATCAAAACAACGTCGGCTTTTGACTCCTCTAACCACTCGTCAAAACCCTTGCGTTTTGCTGCCCTAATTCCATTAACATTATAAGAGATAAGCTTCTTTGTCATATCACAACCTATTTGCGCACTTTTGCCGTTATAATTTGCAAATAAAGAGCATTATCGCAACCTGCCTCTCAAAATATAAAGTATTTCTGCTCCTTATGGGCTGTTTAGCGCTTACGCAGATGAGTGCTCAGCATAAGTCAGTGCTAGTAATGCCATTAAGTGATAGTCTCAGCTTGGGCTCTAATTTAGTGCTGCGCGATAGTATCTCATTTAGTACCATCAAGGGAAAGCCACTCTCGGTAGATTTCCATTTAAGCGGCATTAATCCTCGCTATTTGGTTTTTACAAAACCACCTTCCGACTCCTTGCTCCTTTCTTATTATAGCATTCCCTTTCTTTTACCGCCACGCTTTTCCCTCAGAGATAGCAATCAGATATTGGCGCCCGCAAGGCGGGGAAAACCACTTCAGCAAGAAGATTTATTTAGCCTCTCTCAACAAGATTTCAAACCCTTTAAAGGTCTCAGTTCGCAGGGGAGTATTAGCCGCGGTTTTTCGCTCGGTAATAATCAAGATGCTGTTTTAAACTCGGCTTTAAACCTGCAACTTAGTGGCGATATCGGTAAAAATACCCAGATTCGTGCCAGCATTAGCGATAATACTGTTCCCGTTCAGGCGGAAGGTTATACGGCTCAGCTGCGCGAATTTGACCGGGTGTACTTGGAACTTGAAAACCCCGATTTTGGTCTTTTACGCGCTGGTGATTACAATATTATTTCCCAAGATGACTACTTCCTTAGCTACGATAAGCGCATCAGCGGTGGGGGCGTAGAAACCGTTATTAAATCGGGAGAGAACCAAGTGCCTTTAAAAGTACAGGGAGGTTTGGCAAGAGGGCGTTTTACTCGCAATACTTTTCAAGGGCAAGAAGGTAATCAGGGGCCTTATAAACTACGCGGAGCAAATAATGAACAGTTTATAATTATTATCTCCGGTTCAGAACGAGTGTATATTGATGGAGTTCTGCAACAGCGAGGCGAGCAAAATCAATATATAATGGACTATAATGCCGGTGAAATTAGCTTTACCGCCCTGCAGCCCATTACGCGTGATAAACGGATAGTGGTGGAGTTTCAATACACCGAACAGAATTTCTTGCGCACTGTTTTCCAGGTCCAATCGGGCTTTCAGTCTAAGTCGTATAAAACGAAAATCCATTACTACAATGAAAGCGATCAAGAGAATCAACCCTTAATAGGGGAGTATAGCCAAGCGGAATTAGAACGATTAGCCGCAGTAGGCGATAATTTAGAAGGCGCTTTAATAAGTAGTCTAATTCCCTCAGAATACAACCCGGCAAGCATTCAGTATCGCTTGGTCGATAGTTTAGCCAATGATTCTGTGCTTGTTTTTAGCCGCGATTCTACGAGCCAGCTTTATTCGGCAAGCTTCAGCTTTTTAGGAAATAATAAGGGCGATTATCGTTTAACAGAGAATCAAGCAAACGGTAGAGTTTTTCAGTGGGTCGCGCCTCTTAATGGCCTTCCTCAAGGATCCTATGCGCCGGTAAAGCGTTTAATTGCACCCAATAGTTTGGAGGTTTTGAGCTGGCAAAATGAAGTGCAAATCAGTCCCCAACAGGTTTTAAAACTGGATGGAGCCTTAAGTCGAAATGTAATAAACAGCTATTCTGACAGAGATCGAAATAATGATATTGGCTTAGCGGGGAAACTTCTTTACAAGTATAATGTGCCCTTAAAAAAGGCCCAGCTTAGTTTTAATGCCGCTTACGAATTCAATAACCCTCAGTTTACCAGCTTAGAAAGAATACGAGCGGTTGAATTTGCCCGCGATTGGAATTTACCTTTAAACTACTCTGGTGCCGTGCAGCTTCTTAGCCTGAACTCGAACTATTCTCGCGACTCCCTGCAGCTGCAATATCGCTTTCAAGCTTTGGAGTCGCCCATAAAAAGTGGTTATCGGCACCTAGTCTTGGCCGATTTAGTAACTAAACGTCAGCTCTTAAAAAGTAATTTAAGCTTAACGCAAAGCACCAGTTTAGTCAGCACAGAAAACTTTTGGAGGGAACAAATCGACTACCGCTATTTTTTGAATGAGAAGTGGTGGCTGGGAGTGCAAAGTACCGGAGAGCTAAATATATCTCAAGCCTTAGCAAGCGATAGTGTTTTGGCGAATAGCTATTCTTTTATTGAATATCGGGGCTTTAGTGGTTGGGGTGATACCGCAAAAAGCTTTGTGGAAATTGGCTATTTACAGCGCTTCGACGACTCTGTTCGCACCGCCCAGCTAGAGCGTTTTACCCAAGCGCAAACCTGGTCGGCTCGAGCAAATTGGAAAACGAAATTTGATGCGAACTTTCAAATGGCCGTCTATTATCGGCAACTGCAAATATTGCAAGGCGATAATCTCGGGAACTTACAAAACAGCCTAACCACACGCTTTAACTACAATCAGCGGCTGTGGCGGAAGGTGATAATTAGTAACTCCTTCTACGAAAGTGGCGCCGGTAACGAACCGCGCCGCAGTTTCACCTACATAGAGGTACCCGCCGGAACCGGTACATTTACCCATACCGATTACAATGAAAATGGTATTCGAGAGCTCGATGAATTTGAAATTGCACCCACCCCAGATTTAGCGACTTTTATACGAGTGTTTAGTCCAAATGTTGATTTTGTGCGTACGAGCATTGTTAAATTGGGTCAAAATTTAAATATCAATACGCCCCAAAAATGGCAACAAGGGAAAGCCTTCCCAAAGGCCCTAAGTCATTTTAGTACGGTGCTAGCCTATCAGCTCGATCGAAGAAACTTGCTTACTGGGAATATTAACGATCTCGATCCCTTTGCCTCTTTGGCTGGCGATACCCTGCTCGTGGCTTTGAATCAGAGTTTCCGGCAGACGGTGTTTTTTAATCGAGGAAGTGCACGTTTTGGGGCGGATTATACTATTCGTCAAAGCGATAATCGCAGCTTAGTAACCTATGGTTTAGAACAACGCGCTATTAACGAGCAAATATTGAATATGCGCTACACTTTCGCCAAGAATTTCATCTTCCGTTTGCGCGCTAATTCGGCACTAAAAAACAACCGTAGTGGCAATTTCACCAACCGTAATTTTGATATTGACCAGCAGCAATTACTAAATTCACTTACCTATCAATTAGCCACTAAGTTTAGCTTGGCCTTAAGCTATCAGTATAAGCTTGAGCAAAGTGATGGGGAAATTGAGAACGACCTCAGTAGCCATGATCTCGGTCTGGAGTTAAATTATACCGCCGCTCAAAAACTCACTGCTTTGGCACAGTTAAATTACATTCAGAATAACTTTGATGGGCTAGTAAATTCGCCCGCCGCTTATGAGATGTTGCAGGCTTTAAGACCCGGTGAAAATGCTACTTTCAACCTTAGTCTGCAGCGCACTTTTCTCAATAATATAGTATTAAGCCTCAGCTATAATGGCCGCTATAGCGCTTCCCTTCCCGCTATTCATACTGGGAATATTCAGGTGAAGGCCTTTTTTTAGAGCCTTTCGGCAGATGCGATTTTAAGGAGGATTAGAAAAGTAGGTATCACTCTTCCGCTTTAGAGATATTTAGCATTTCTTAAACGTTTTACCAAGTGATTAGTGCAACACTAGCCCCTTCTTTTGCCTAGAAATGACTTCATTAAAAAAATATTCCCGCAATTTCCTTGACTTCCTCTTTCCATTGCACTGTGTGGCTTGTGGGGAAAGCTTAGTGCCGGGTGAGGAATTTTTCTGTATTCCTTGCTATTTGGAGTTGCCTAAAACGCATTACCACCGCTATGCTGATAATCCGGTATTACGCACTTTTACGGGACGCTTTCCCTTGCAAAAAGGCGGAGCGTGGCTGCAGTTTCAAAAGGGAGGCGTTATCCAGGCCGCAATGCATGCCATAAAATATAAGAACCGCCCACGTTTAGCCACTTACCTCGCTTCTAAAGCCGCCGCTGATTGGCAGGAAAGTAACTTTTTTAATGGTATAGACTTGATTGTTCCGGTGCCTTTACACTGGCGTAAACGCATGAAACGGGGTTACAATCAGGCCACTTATATTGCCCAAGGTTTAAGCCAAGTGTTAAATATACCGGTCGACGAAAGCTTTTTGTATCGCGCGAATTATAGACAATCTCAAACCCGCGAAACCCGCTTTAAACGCTGGCGAAATGTGAAATCTGTGTTTGCTTTAAAAAGCCATCTCGCGGCAAGCGGCAAACATATTTTACTGGTAGATGACGTCCTTACCACCGGAGCAACTATGGAAGCCTGCTTGCGGACAATGGAAGATATGCCGGATTG
>JBNMPT010000078.1:0-8014 GCA_051277025.1 Roseivirga sp.
ACTTCGAAAAGTCAATTACGATACGCTAAAAGCATCTTAAAGAAAAAACTAATAACTAATCATGTCCATTAAAAAGCACATCGATAAAAACCGCTCTGACCTTGACTTTTCCGAAGCACCGTCGGGTTTATGGGAGTCTATCCGTGATCGTATTAAACCTCCTCCAAAAAAACGCATCGCCTACGGCTGGGTAGCGGCAATTTTAGTCCTCGCCCTCGCGATTCCCTTAATGTGGAAACTCGAGATAAAGGATCAGCAGAGCCCAAGTCAAAACCAAGCTCTACCCTCTTCCTTTTTAATTCTAGAAAAAAATTATAGTAAAGAATTAGACAGTCTACAGAGCCGCATTTCCTTGGTGGAACTTGAAAACGACCAGAGTCTGCATTGGGTTATGGGAGAGCTAAGCGCTTTGGAGAGTATTAATACAAAATACCGCGCGGATATTGGCAAAGGGGTACCCAAAGAAGAACTAGTGAAGGTGCTAATTGACTATTACGAAAAACGTCTACACCTATTAATACGCATCGAAAGAGAACTAAAACGCAAAGAAAAACATCAATCGCATGAAAACATTATTTTATAGTATACTCGCCCTCTCTATTAGCTTCTATAGCATTGGCAAGGAGACAAAGCTGGAGCAAAGCGCACATGTAAGTGTAAAAGCATCCGGCCTAGACCGCATAAATATCGATGCCAAAAACACCAAAACCTTTATTGAAATATGGGATAAAGCGGAAATTTCCATCGATGCTACTTTTTATTACCGTGGCGAGGAAAACCACGGAAAGATAAAAGAGTTTATGGCC
Organism: Roseivirga sp.; assembly: GCA_051277025.1. Taxonomy (GTDB): domain Bacteria; phylum Bacteroidota; class Bacteroidia; order Flavobacteriales; family Schleiferiaceae; genus Croceimicrobium. The sequence continues at coordinate 807 of JBNMPT010000078.1, forward strand.
TCTTTCGAAGAGAATGTTAAAGCAGGCATTATTAGCAAGGGCTCGGTAGTGAGCATTAACACCTATCGCGCTGTGCCCAGTAAAAAGAAGCTAGGCTGGGGTGATTTCTCGATCGTAGATTTAGCCTTTTCTGAAGATGAGGCTAAACTGGTTTACACCATTAAAGTGCCTGCCTCCGTTTTTATGGATATCAAGCACTCTTATAAAGATCTATATATAAAGGGCGATATCGACGATATTCACATTGAGCAATATTCGGGCACACTTAAACTCGGTAGAGTTAAAAAAGCCAAGCTAAATTTAAAATACGGAGATGCTCGCATCCTTGAATTAAAGGAGGCTGACATTTACCTGCATGAGCAAAAGATACATGGGGAAAACTGGGGAAATATAAAGCTTAATGCCAAGTACTCTCAGCTGCGCGTAGACAACATAAAAAACCTTAGTGGTGATGGCTACGAAACTAAATACCATATTATTGACCTAAAAACCCTTTCGGGAAATTACAAGTATAGTCGCTTCGATGTCTACCAAATTAAACAGGCCGAATTAATTTGCTTCGAGTTTAATTTGGAATCTAAAAACATCAAAAATCTAAAACTGATTAACTCTAAATATAGCAATTACCGCATCGATACTTTGGGCACCTTAAATATTACCGAGAGCTTTGAAGATGATTATTCCCTGCAAAGCAGTGATCATATTTATGCCGGCAGCAGTAAATACGGCAATTTTACTATCGGCACCTTAAAAGGTGATTTCACCTTAAGCGGTTTCCAATCTAAAGTGAAGCTGCTTTTAGTAGTGGGCCAATCTGGTAAGATTGATATTTCCGGTAAATACTTAAATGTTTCGCTGGGCTTAGCGGGCCGTAATTATACCTTAGCATCGAACTTGCAATATGGGAATATCAAATATCCTGATGCCCTTAGAGGTAAATTCACCCAAAAAGGGACCAGTACCATTGCCTCCTTGAGCACTCCTAATATCGGTTCTGTATTTTATGATATTAAAGTTACTGGCTTTGAGATGCAGATAGAGCTTCGGTAAACAAAATGGCACCTTAATAGGGACTGAGCAGTATTTGGTCCCTGTTTTTTTACTCCAAATTATCAAGTTAAATTCTCACTACTGATTGGGTTCGTATAGCGGCTTATCTGGGTACTGTGCCCATTAGCCATTCACGATAAGCCAGTTGGCACTTTTACCTTTCGGTAGATGAATACTTGGCCAAGCACCGACAATTTCTTAATTCCAGCCTTATCCATGGTGGCGTTGACCCATAAAGAATCCGCTTATAATAGCCTTTTCCCCACCATGTGTTAGAAGGTCAAGAAGCTCCGTATTCGTCTTTATGCTTAGAGCTGATTTTATATTTCTTATATCCTCAACAGCACTTAAATCGCTTGAATGACATCCAGGTTTTCGTAATACCGCTTATCTATTTTAAGCTTTCCACCCTAGTCACTTTTTTAATTTATAAATCGCCATTAACAAGGCAAATGCCTCAGTAAACGCAGTTAACAAAGTCCGCCCCCAGATGGAGTCTAAGTCGCATCTGCCGTGAGCGAGAGAAGAAAGCATTAAACAGAGATAATCAGAAAAGGCTTTTTAAAAATCTCACCCTACTGTGTTCTTCTCGGCCCTTAGCTGAGCGGTAGTTTTTCGGCTACCATCATGACTCCAACCAGGAGGACCAAAAAGATATTGCCAAAAATAGCGTGGGTTTTTACGGATGTCTACAAAAATCTGCACCCATTCATGAGTAGCAATTCTCAAAGGATTAAAGGTGCTAATATTTTCCGTGAGACCATAATTAGGATGCTCTTCCTCTTTAACAAAGCTTCCAAACATTCTGTCCCAAATAATTAATACCCCCGCATGATTGGCATCAAGATATTTCACATCGCTCGAATGATGAACCCGGTGGTGAGAGGGCGTATTAAAAACGAACTCGAACCAGCGTGGCAACTTATTAATTAACTCGGTGTGTATCCAAAACTGATAAAGAAGGCTGATACTATGCATGAAAACTAAGGCTAAAGGATGAAAGCCCAAAAGTGGCAGCCAAAGGTAAAACACAAAGCTTCCCGTAATTCCTCCCGTCCAAGTTTGCCTTAAAGCGGTTGCTAGGTTATAGTTTACCGAACTGTGATGAACAATATGACTAGCCCAAAAATAACGGATGGTGTGTGCGCTGCGGTGATACCAATAGTAGGTGAAGTCGTCTGCAAAAAAAAGTAATAACCACATCCACCAATTGAAGCCTATCTCGAAAAAACGAAACTGATAAACAAAAAGATACACTCCGAAGATTAAGCCCTTGCTAAGGATACCCATCCCCACATTACCTAATCCCATTGTTATGCTACTTATCGCATCTTTAGCTTCATAACTGGCTATTCGTTTCCAGGAGTTTAGAACAATCTCTAGCAGCACGAAGATTACAAAAAAGGGAATGGCAGCTTGAATTAGATTCGGAAACATTTGCTTGACTTATTTTATCTCTCAAAGTTAAAGATTTATATCCTCCCTAGTTTGTGCTTTCTTCAATTGTTGAAATCAATTAAATTTAGCAACCTTTGTCTGGAATTACAATATCCATGATCATAGATTTTCTCCAAGACATTTTAAGAAATAGCATTGCTATTTTCACCATTATGAACCCTCTTTCCGTGGGGGTGATTATGCTGGGTTTATTGGACGAAAATGCCAGTAAAATGGAGGTTCGACAAACGGCAACAAAGACCACAAGAGCTGCATTTATTGCAATGGTTGTTACGTTTTTGTTAGGCACCTATATCTTTGATTTTTTTGGAATCTCCCCGGATGGTCTGCGCATTTTTGGGGGAACCATTCTTTTTGTAATGGGACTCAATATGGTGCAGGGCCATGGAAAAAAAGTAAACCATACCGATAACGATCAAAAAGCTGCTCTAAAACGAGATGATATCAGCGTAGTGCCTCTTGCTATCCCAGTAATGGTAGGTGCAGGACTAGCCACCACTTTGATTAATTTGAGTATTGCTGCAAAAACTTGGCAAGACTATTTAAGTGGCGCTATCGCGATAATTATTTGCTCTCTTGCCGCCTTACTTATTCTGCGAAGAATGCCTTTTATACGACAAACTCTTGGTGATAACGGTCTCAAAGTTTTCAACCGGATAATGGGCCTTATCGTAGGTTCCTTAGCAGCACAAATGATTCTTAGTGGTATGTTCTCCTTTTACCATGCAAACTTCGTTTAAGAAAGCAATATCAACTCTAGAAAGGCAGAGAACAGCAATCCTTTTACGAAAAGCACCTTAGCCCTAAATCTTTTTGCCCTTTTCATTATCACTGTGGTTTCGTATTGTGACAATAATGATGAAGAAAGTAAGCTTGCAGAGCCCTCAGGTACAACTATACTCAGCCCAAAAGACAGCCTAAGGCTAAACGATAAGCTTAGGGGCGACATTCCCTTTAACGGTAATAGGCACTTAGTTTTTACGGAGATGCGTCTCGGCAATGTTGATCAAGGAAATTTAGTAGATCACTAGTTCCTCCTCTGTTAGCTAGACTTTATTCAATGATAAAGGCCTTGATAGTTTCGGTCTCTCCCTTATTGGGAGCTTTAAAAATGGCCCTTGCAGAAGTGCACTTGTAAATAAATTAGTACCCTTTACCGGAGAGCTTAATGCGATGGAAGCCCCCTTCTTTTTGGGAGCTGCTGATTGGAAAATCGGCCCTGCCGGTAAACCTCACTCTCGAGACTGATTCTCAATACCTTAATATTTAGGCCGTTATTGCTTTTCTGGAACGAAGTTTCGTGAAAACAAATCCAAAAATAAAGGACACTAAAAACGCTGGGCCCATTACATCTAACTTTTCAAAGTATGGGCCTACACCCTCCAGCTCCTGCACATAAAACTTAAAAAACGGCACCGCCATAAAACCACTTAACATACAGGCTAGTGCTCCGCGTTGATTAAATGCCTTCCAAAAGAGAGAGTAAATAATCATCGGACAGAAAGTGGCAGCGATGCCCGACCATCCAAATATCGTGAACCAAAAGACCGTTCGTCCCGGTACGGTAATGGCAACCACCATCGCTAAAGCCAAGGCCAGTAGAGCCATAATCACTGTTACCCGACCCGATATTTTCGAAAGCTTCTTACTCGTCACATTCGGGCGAAATACTTTTTGATATAAATCGCGAGTAATAGCACTAGAAGCTACCACCAATAATGAGTCAATGGTTGACATAATTGCACTAAGAATAATTGCAATGTAAATAGAGATTATGAAAGCCGGGAAAGTTGCATAAAGTAATGCCATTAAGCTACCCTCTCCTGCTACGCCCAATATGCTCTCGGGGTCTTGACCTACATCCGTTAATAAGTACCGTGCTAATAAACCAATACTTACTGCCGCTGCATCAGTGATTAAAGTAAAGGCTATCGCTACCCATTTTCCTTTATCAATCTCCTTGGTATCTTTAACTGAAATAAAACGCACATATACTTGTGGGGACCCTAAAAACCCCAAGCCGATAAAGGCAAAACCTAACATACTGGCCGCCTGCATCCAAGGATCATCGAAGGCGCCCCATATATTCACCAAATTAGGATCAATGCCTTCTAGCGTTCCATAAATATCCCCAGAATGGTCTATGGCAAAATAGGCTACCAGAGGTAAGGCTAGTAAACCCGCAAACATTAATAAACCCTGAAAGAAATCAGACCATACTACTGCCACAAAGCCACCGACAAAAATATAGGCCACCACAATTAAAAAACCTGCAATCGCTCCAGTATAATAATTAACTCCTAAAAAAGTCTCGAAAGCCTTACCGGTAATATCTATTTGAGCGCTCACGTAGATAATTACAAAAACCGAAAGACATAATGCGGCCACAACTCTTAGCAGGTGACCCTTTGCTTTAAAATGACTTTCTAAAAAATCGGGTATGGTAATTGAATCGTATTTATCGGTAAGAGTTTTAAAACGCTTGGCCATAAAAAACCAAGAGATTGTTACTCCAATTACCTCCCCAACAACAACCCAATACGCGGAAAACCCCGCTAAAGCACCCATTGCGGTAAGACCAATTAGTAGCCAACCCGATTCACCTGTAGCCCGCGCCGAAAAGGCAACAAGCCAATAATTTAACTTCTTACCACCCACATAATAATCATCTATGTTATTTACTCGTTTAGAAGCAACTATGCCAATACCAAACAGGATGGCAAAATAAATTCCAAGGACAATTAAATTTGTGAGCATAATTTAAACTTTTACCAAGTTAGCCTCGGCGAATTGTTCTAATTGATGAAAAAATTCATCAATATCTTGATTGGTATTACCTGCGTTTACGGTCACTAAACGGACAAACTCATCCCCTGCAAACTGCCCATATCCTACCATTATCTCCCCACTTTCATAGAGTTGATTACAGAGGACATCGGCGGGTATATCTTTATAATTAAAACAAATACCTAAGGAATTAGGGTAGCTGTAGACGGTGTAGTCTGAACTTTCCGTAACATACTGTAGGGCGTGATCGGCTAAATTAAACTGCTTGTCTACAATTTCACCTAAACCCTTAGTGCCCACGGACTTCCACAATGTCCAAAACTTAAGAGCATCGTTGCGGCGACCGCATTGTAAAGAAGTTTTCCCTAAATTATAATCATCACCATCTGTCTGATATAAATAATCTGCATCATTAGCAAAACTTTCATTTAGATAGCGTTTTTCCTTCACTAAGATTAACGAACATGAAAGAGGTGTTCCCAACATTTTATGAGCATTATAGCTAAAGCTATCCGCCATGTCTGATCCTTTTAGTAAAAAATCCAGTTGTTCGCTAAAAATAACGCTTCCACAATATGCCCCATCAATATGAAACCATAAATCATACTCTTGTGAAATTACGGCTAGCTCTTCAAAAGGGTCAAAAGCACCCATAACTGTCGTTCCAGCTGTGCCAATTATAAGAAAAGGTTCTTTTCCATCAGCAACATCTTTTTCAATTTCCTTGCGCAGCTCAGTAGGGTCCATTCGGCCTTCCTCATCCGCTTTTACATAGCGAATTTGCTTCCGCCCTACACCTATAAAAGCGGCGTTTTTAGGAATCGAATAATGAGATTCAGCCGATGTATACAAGCACAACTGACCTTTCATTCCTTCGGTACGTGCTGTCTCTTGAGATTTGTCACGCGCCATAAGCATGGCCATTAAATTAGTCATTGATCCACCCGGAGCAAAGGTTCCATCCGCTTCTTGCGGATATCCGAGCAGCTCCGCTGAACGATGAATAAGTTCCTTTTCAACACCAATCATTGGTCCACCTACCTGATAGGTGTACATGCTATTATTAAGCAAAACAGATAAAAGCTCACCTAAGGTAGCCTTACTATTTCTGCCTCCAAATAGCTGATTGAAAAATTTCCGGCTAGCAGTGCGCGGGGTGTGTAAAACAAGATCTCTAAGTACCTTTGAAAAGGTTTCAGAGTCCACCCCTTCATCACTTAAACTAATATCCAATTTTGAAAATAAGGCTTTTGGTTCCATCGGCTTGAGCACCGGTTCGTCCTTCTCTGCCTGCATCAAGTCTTCTGCAATCGATCTAAAAAGATCGAGATCATTCGTCATATTATCTGGTTTTTTTCTCCAAGAAGCGCAAAGGTAGGTCTTTAAATAATAGCGATAAATGAAGGTTTTCCGTTAAAATCACGTATTTTTGACAAAAATTCCACCATTTCATCTCCTTTTCAATCATTTTTTGGAGAAAATAGAATAGCGAATTTAGCCATGGAAAAGGAGATAGATTGTATTGAGCAGCTCATAAAAGTTCTGGAAAACTCGAAAGCAAGCGACTTCGCTAGAATGAGCGAGAGGTTAAGTTTGCAGGCGGATGACTTTTTAGAATATTCATCTTGGGAGGGCAAATCTTACACCCGAAACTGCATCAGTCGCAACGACCATTACGAACTTTTACTTCTTTGTTGGGATCCAAAACAGGATACTCCAATTCATTGCCATAATGGTGAAGAATGTTGGGTGTATAACCTTCAGGGTGATTTTGAAGAAATTCGCTACGACTTTAGGGGTGAGGATCAAGAAAACTTATTCGAGACTAGTCGCCACCCAATGAGACCAAAAGAAATATCTTACATGCACGACAAATTAGGCTTTCACAGTCTACACAATCGCAGTGCTAGTCG
>JBNMPT010000079.1:0-7885 GCA_051277025.1 Roseivirga sp.
ATCCGATACGATAAAAGAGCTTTTCTCAGAAGGAAACGCGCGCGCAGACGCAGAGATCGTCTTGGAAGATTATTTTAAGCTGGTACAGAAAAACTAGAATTGGTAGGGAACAATAAAACGTTATTTCCTTCATAAAAAAGCTCCTTAAGAATAATCCTAAGGAGCTTTTAAATTTAAAATTTCAAGGTTTCTACCAATTAAAAAGTGGTCTTGCGCTCATCATACTATTTACCTCACCACGAACGGTCGCGAGGTTTTCCTCATTTTCAAAATCGCTAATTACACGATCTATAAATTCGGCAATTTTCTCCATATCCGCTTCCACACAACCACGGGTGGTAATAGCGGGAGTACCCAAACGGATTCCACTGGTAACGAATGGTGATTTATCATCGAAGGGAACCATATTTTTATTGGCGGTAATATCCGCTTCCACTAAAGCGTTCTCTGCTTGTTTGCCGTTGATATTCTTATTTCTCAGATCAATTAACATACTGTGATTATCAGTACCCCCCGAAATTATATCAAAGCCACGTGCTACTAGGGCATCTGCCAAAGCACTGGCGTTTTTCTTTACCTGCAGGGTGTAATGCATGAACTCATCTTGCAAGGCTTCGCCAAAAGCAACCGCTTTAGCAGCAATAACATGCTCTAAAGGACCACCTTGGGTACCGGGAAAAACAGCCGCGTTTAACAACTGGCTCATCATTTTGGTCACTCCTTTGGGCGTCTTCGCACCGAAAGGGTTTTCAAAATCCTTACCCATCATAATAATACCACCCCGCGGTCCACGTAAAGTTTTATGAGTAGTGGATGTTACTATGTGACAGTGTGGTAAGGGATCATTTAAAAGACCCTTGGCAATTAATCCTGAGGGATGGGAAATATCACCTAAAAGTAAGGCGCCTACAGAATCGGCAATCTCGCGAAAGCGTTTGTAATCTAAATCACGACTGTAGGCTGAAAAACCACAAATAAGCATATTAGGCTTTTCGCGCTGAGCGATTTCAGCAATGGTATCGTAATTTAATCTCCCCGTTTCTTTTTCAACACCGTAAAAACTTGTTTGGTAGGTTTTACCGCTAAAGTTTACCGGAGAGCCGTGGGTTAAATGACCACCATGCGAAAGGTCGAAGCCCATTATTTTATCACCCGGTTTCAAGCATGCTAAAAATACCGCTGCATTTGCCTGAGAACCGGAATGCGGTTGCACATTTGCGTAGTCGGCTCCAAAAAGAGCTTTGGCACGATCTATTGCAATCGTCTCAACTTGATCAACAATCTCGCAACCGCCGTAATATCTTTTCCCAGGAAAACCTTCTGCGTATTTATTGGTAAGCACCGACCCCATCGCCTTCATAACATCCTCACTTACAAAGTTTTCCGAAGCAATTAGCTCAATTCCTTCCGTCTGTCTTTCTCTCTCCAGTTCGATTAAATCAAAAATTTCTTGGTCTTTATACATATTGAGTTTTTCTAAGGTGCTTAATCTTATTAATATTGCGCAAAAGTAAATAGAAAATGTTCACAGCAAACGACCCTACCCGTAAGTCTTGGTTAGATATTTCTAAAAAAAGTGACTTCCCAATACACAACCTTCCTTTTGGCGTGTTTATGGCCAACGACGACCACATTACCATTGGAACTCGAATTGGTGAATTCGCCATTGATTTAGGCGCTCTCCATCAATTAGGATACTTTGAAGGTATTAATCTTCCCGAAGATGTATTCTTACAGGATACGCTCAACGATTTCATTACCCTAGGCAAGCCTACTTGCAGACAGGTGCGCAATAGAATAGCAGATATTTTTGATACAAAAAATTCGCAGCTCCAAAATAAAAAGGAACATTGTGATATTATTTTGTTTGCCGTTCAAGAAGTGCAAATGTTAATGCCTGTTTTCATCCAAGATTATACAGATTTTTATAGTAGCAGAGAGCACGCCCAGAATGTAGGAACTATGTTCCGTGGTGCCGAGAATGCACTTATGCCTAATTGGTTGCACCTACCAGTAGGTTATCACGGTAGAAGCTCTTCTATTATTGTTTCCGGAGAAAGTATTCGTCGCCCCATGGGGCAAAGTAAACCTGCTGATGCGGATACACCGATATTTGGCGCCAGTAAACTGCTAGATTTCGAATTGGAAATGGCCTTTATTACTACTGACGGTAAAGCGCTAGGCGATCGTATCAACATTGAAGAAGCGGAAGACTATCTATTTGGAATGTTAGTGTTCAACGATTGGAGTGCGCGTGATTTGCAAGCTTGGGAATATGTTCCCCTCGGACCATTTTTAGGCAAAAACTTTGCCTCCAGCGTGTCTGCTTGGGTAGTAACTTTTGATGCTCTAGAGCCTTATCGTACGGAGAGACCACAGCAAGATCCTACTCCCCTGCCCTACTTACAATGCCCAAGCAATACCGCTTACGACATTAACCTTGAGGTTTACATTCAACCCGAAGGAGGCGAAGAAAGTCTAGTGACAGAGAGCAACCACAAATATTTGTACTGGACGATGGTTCAGCAGCTAGCGCATCACACCGTTAACGGCTGTAATATTAATGCCGGTGATATGATGGCCAGTGGAACCATTTCTGGTCCCGAGCCGCGTAATTATGGATCTATGCTCGAAATAAGCTGGCGCGGTGCTAAAAGTATTACCCTCAGTGACGGCAGTGAACGTAAGTTTATTCAGGATGGAGATACCGTAATTATGAAAGCCTTTTGCGATAATGGCGCCCAAAGAATGGGTTTTGGTGAAGTACGTTCGAAAGTATTACCCGCGAAGGAGTAATTCCAAATATTTTTTTAGTGAAAGCCTCGCAAAATGCGGGGCTTTTTTGGTCTTAATAACTACCTACTTTCTTTTTATAAATTCTATTGCCTTGAAGCGAAGTTACCGGTAAACACATTTACACCTTTAGGTTGAGGGTTTCCCAATATTCTTCGCCAAGAAGTAATTTGTCCTACGTGTGTCAAAGCATCGGCGATAGGACCATTTAACCAATACCAAAAGGAATATTTAGACCGATCATTTTGTATTAATTGATTGAAGGCTTCATCATCCATCGCCTTTAAGCGACTGCTCATTTCAGCAAAATGAGCGAGAGTTAAACTTCTCAAAACGTCAAGAGATTTTAAGCTATTATCATGAATCTTAAGACCCCCAAATTTCTTATCGGAACTGAAGGCTAAATCATAAACATGGTGCATTAATTCCGCTAAATCCATACTGCCAGCGGAAGGCCGATAGTTTAGGTTTTCTTGCGATACGCCTTCAGTTGCCCAACGATATCGAAAGGCTAAGCCATCTACCAAGCGGGCTATTGTGTTCTGCGTGTTCACTGTTGTTGGTGATTCGGGAATAGAATGGTAAGGCAATAAATCACTCATAATATGATTATTTAAAGGATAAAGTCTGAACAAGTCAATTATTCCTGAGAATTAATTCTCAGTTCTATCCAAAGAATATCGCATGTAAATAACGGCCAGGAACAAAAGTAAAACCGCCTGCAATTAATATTGCTCCGAAGTAGAGTAAAATCATTTTGCGCTTATGGACTTTTACTCGGCCCTTTTTAATAGCGCGGTAGGCGGTGGGCACGGTGTAAATGGTTAGAAAGCTAAAACTATGAATCCATCCAAAGTGATTTAAAATAGTGGGACCAACTGCTGCGGGCATAAATAGGGTAACACCGGCAGTAAATAGCATGAGAACCATATAAACCCTGCCCAATGTTTTGTGAATAGTCGTGCCTTTTTTTATAATGAGCAGTATTCCTCCAATAAAAAAGCTTGGAACCACCGTTACTAAATGGAGGTGCATCAAGTCAATATACTTCATGTTTTATTTTTCATCACAAATATGGCCTTTTTACTACTCCTAAAATAATCGCATTCCTAAAATTAACCCTTGGAAATTATTGAGGCTAAGTAAATGAATTAAATTATTTTAATCCTTAGTAGTTTATGAGCTTTATGGTTATTATATATAATCTCTTATAATACCATTCTATCTTTTATTCAACATAAATTTTCACAAATATCACACTCTGTCTAGCTATAAATTTTTGTCCATTAATTTTCCACTGAAATAAATTAAGTCTCTAGTTTTTGAAGGTAAATAACCATCATTGTCTGGCCATTAGATCAGCAAGAGCTATTCTTCCAACACTGCCTTTTGCCCCAGAAAGCCAGATATACTTTTCTGCTAAGCTGCCACTGTAAAATTCAAAGGGAAAGCTTTGCCAACTTTTTCCGGAATTTTCAGTGAAATAACTGCCAAAGCGACTAGTACAAAACCACTGATTGGCATCAATGGTAATAATATTTGAAAGATACTTTGCCTGCAAGGTAATACCAGATTCACTGCTTAATTTCCAGCTGTAGCCTGCATTTTCACTGATGCTAATACAATCTTTGGAGAGAGAATCGGCACGGTAGTCTCCTCCAACTGCTACTATTCGTTTCTCGTCAATAAATGAAAAAGAAAAAATTCCCTGGGATGCCTCTCCTTTATCAATGGGTGCAAAGCCGCGCTGCCAAGATTTCCCATAGTTTTCAGATTTCAAAATCGTTGCCTCTTGGCCGCCCAGACCAATAATAACTTGGCCTTTTCCGAAGGTTTTTAAACAAGTTCCTGAAGCCGCAAAACCCCCTTGATTTGGATGAACCGGTGGAATAAGAGAAGCGTCTATTGCTTGCCAACTTTTTCCTCCATTTACAGTTTCGATTATAGTTAAAGACTGCCCTATTGCGTCACTAAAGGCTATTCCCCTTTTATCATCCCAAAAATCCATAGCGTCGAAAAATATTCCTTCGCTTTCATTGCGGTAGACTTCTCGCCAATTCTGACCCCCATCTTCCGTAAGGAGTATTACCGCCGGTAAACCAGCAGAGAGAACAATAGCCTTTTGGGCGCTAAACGCGTGAATATCTCGGAAGTCTAATTCTCCATAAGCTAGGGGGCTGCAGTCGATTGGCCCATCTACGCCAGTATCAATGCGGTAAACGGAACCCTTTGCACCGCTAAACCAACAAACATCATCAGACACCGCGGCAATTCCACGGTAATTAGACTCGGTGTTTAATTGATAATGCACTAAAACTGATTTCTCCTGAGGACTGGCGCATACCGTTAAACTGGAGATCACTAAAAGTGAGAAGAAGTATTTCATAGTATTTGTAATATTTCTTAAACCTAAAGAATTTGCAGGAATAAAAAAATTTGCTTATTTTCGATGTTGTAACATTGACAGAAATGAAACGAAGTAAATTCTTAAAATCTAGTGCTTTAGGATTAGCAGGACTAAGCTTATTAAAAGCTGAAACGGTTAAAGCAAAAGCAATTCAAGCTAATATTGAACAAGTTGGTTTCAATCACCTTCCCAACGCCAAAAACAAAATAATGAATAACTCGATACTAATTAAAGCAGATTCTCGCGGTAAAGCGGACCATGGATGGTTAAAAGCAAATCATAGCTTCAGCTTTGCTAATTACTACAATCCCGAGAGAATGCACTTTGGCGTTTTGCGGGTACTTAACGACGACTTTATTGCGCCGGGTAAGGGTTTTGGAACCCATCCTCATGAAAATATGGAGATCATAACCATTCCTCTTGAAGGCGACTTGGAACATAAAGATAGCATTGGCCATGCAGAAGTCATTAAAATGGGGGATGTGCAAGTGATGAGTGCCGGCACTGGGGTATCACATAGTGAATACAATGCCAATAAAGATAAACCGGTAAAGCTTTTCCAGATTTGGTTGTTCCCCAATACCAAAAACGTTGAACCACGTTATGACCAAATCACCTTAGACGTGAAGAAAATGGAAAATAGCCTTATGCAAATCTTATCGCCTTTTAAGGAGGATGAAGGAGTTTGGATACATCAAAATGCCTGGTTCCATATGGGCCGATTTGACGAAGGAAAAAAATTCAGCCATGCCTTAAACGATGCTAAAAACAATGGTCTTTATGCTATGGTCATCGATGGTAAATACAAGATTAATGGCACAGAATTAAGCAGTCGCGATGCCTTGGGGATTTGGGATACTGAGACTGTCGAATTTGAAACTATTACTACCGGTCGGATTCTATTAATGGAGGTTCCCATGCAATTAGCTTAGTCTCAAAATAATTTATCTCTAATACTTTTTTTTGGCCCAGATTGATTTCTGGGCCTTATTTTTGAACTTATGTTAAACGTAGAATATTGGGAAAGTAGATATCAATCGGGACAAACCGGCTGGGACATAGGAATGCCCTCACCAGCGCTTACAAGTTATTTTGAGAAGCTCGAAAACAAAGACCTTAATATTATTATTCCCGGAGCCGGAAAGGCGCATGACCTGCAGTGGTTACATCAAAATGGCTTCACCAATAGTGCCGTGCTTGATATAAGTAAAACGGCCTTACAAATAGCTTCGGACCTCTATCCAGAAATTAGTGCCGAACATTTTATTGAGGCCGATTTCTTCTCTTTTGATGGCGCTTATGACCTTATTGTCGAGCAGACCTTCTTCTGCGCTTTGGACCCAAAACTTCGTCCAGAATATGCTAAAAAAATGCATTCCTTACTAAAATCAGGCGGCTGTCTAATGGGCCTACTATTTGACTTTCCCTTAACTGAAACGGGACCGCCTTTTGGCGGTTCGATAGAGGAATATGAAAAACATTTTAGCCCGTGGTTTTATATTAAACATATGGAAAGAGCTCATAACTCTATCAAACCCCGGGCGGGAAAAGAATTGTTTATTGAATTAATAAAAAAGTAGCTTTTGGGAAATATCAGCCGTAGTCACTTCGGTATTCCTAAAATGGACTGCCCCTCCGAGGAAAATTTAATTCGCTTAAAACTGGCTGAGTTGGCAATACTGCGACTGGAGTTTGATCTCGATAAGAGAGAGCTAGTCGTATTTCATTCTGAGACATTGCCTTCCCTTAAATTTGCCCTATCCTCCTTGGGCTTTGGTGCTAAACTCCTTTCTTCCGAAAGTGTAGAAGCTAATTCACTCAGCCTTGATGTAAGCAAAAGTGAGGCCTCTCAAAAGAAGCTGTTGATAGTCGTTCTTATAATCAACTTCGCTTTCTTTTTTATTGAGCTTTTCAGTGGGCTGTTTTCCGCCTCATTGGGTCTGATTGCTGACAGCCTTGATATGCTTGCTGATGCAATGGTCTATGGTATTAGTTTGGCCGCTATTGGTGCAACAATTAGCCGAAAAAAATCGGTTGCTAAAATTGCAGGAATCCTCCAAATCACACTGGCTATAATGGGCTTTTCAGAAGTTTTACGTCGTTTTTTCGGAACGGAATACCTCCCCGAGTTTCGCACGATGATTATTGTGTCGCTCTTCGCCTTAGCAGCAAATACCTCTAGTCTATTGCTTTTAAGCAGATCGAAAGGCAAGAATGAAATTCACATGCGCGCCAGTATGATCTTTACTTCCAATGATATAATCATCAATATCGGGGTAATATTTGCTGCCATTCTGGTGCAGTTCTTCCAATCTCCCCTACCCGATTTATTTATTGGTTTATTGGTCTTTATTATTGTGCTTCGTGGCGCTAAATCAATTTTAAGCCTATCTAAATAAGCATTTACCCTATCTTGCGACACCAGATAAAAAAAGACTTTTCCTTGAAAACATTAGGCATCATTCCCGCACGATATCAAAGCAGTCGCTTACCAGGTAAACCTTTAGCATTAATTGCCAAAAAGCCAATGATTCAGCACGTTTATGAAAGATCCCTAAGTGCTTTTGATCTTTTGGTAGTGGCTACCGATGACCAAAGAGTATTTGATACTGTGCAAGCTTTTGGAGGTAAAGTAGTAATGACCAGTACCGAGCATAATACCGGAACCAATCGTTGTTTAGAAGC
>JBNMPT010000080.1:0-7762 GCA_051277025.1 Roseivirga sp.
TCGTGGTGCGATCCGCCCGCCTCTAAAGTCTCTTCAAAGGGGTAAAGATCTACTACCACAACATCTATGGATGGTAAAGCGAATTCTTCCATCTGAATTCGATCACTTTCTAACTGACGGCGACCTAAAATGCCACCAAAGACCTTGGGGTGTAAAGTTTTTACTCTACCGCCTAAAATAGAAGGATAACCAGTTAAGTCTTCAACTGCAACTACCTTGTGGCCGAGCTCTTCTAAATGTTTTCTGGTGCCACCGGTTGATAGCAGCTGATAACCTTTTTTTACTAAGGCTGCAGCCAGTTCATCTAGTCGATCTTTATAAAATACAGAGATAAGAGCAGTGGGCTTTTGAGGCATTCTTAATTGTCTTGAAAATTATTGTGCAAAATTAGTTTTTTTACGGAGCTTTTCTTTACAAAAACCACAATTTTACTAGTACTTTAGCGCTAGATTTTAACAAAATGGTATATCTGCGAATTCTTAAAGAAAGTTTACTTTTTGCCTTGCATGCTCTTAGGGTGAATCGCTTACGTACCGCCCTGTCTTTACTGGGGGTAACGATCGGTATACTGACTATTGTGGCGGTTTTCACGATGGTTGATTCCTTGGAAAGAAACATCCGCAGTAGTGTGGAGAGTTTGGGTAGCGATGTTGTGTATGTTCAAAAGTGGCCTTGGGGTGGAGGAGGAGAGTTTAAGTGGTGGACTTACTTCCAAAGACCAGAGCCTACTTATTATGAGATGGAGAAGTTGGAGCGGCGTCTCACTACGGCGCAGGATATAGCCTATCTTTTTGGCATCAATCAAACTTTAAAATTTGGTCTTAATTCGGTAGAAGCGGTAAATGTGCTTTGCGTTTCCCATTCCTATAATGACGTTTGGAAGTTTGATATAGAAGATGGTCGCTATTTTTCGCAATTAGAAAGTCGCAAGGGTAACGACGTTGCTATTTTAGGATTTGACGTGGCTCAAGGACTTTATGGAAGCGCCAATCCCATCGGAAGAAGTTTTAGTGTTCTAGGAAGGAAACTAAAGGTTATTGGAGTATTAGGTAAGCAAGGTAAAAGCCTTATCGGTAACGATATGGATGGATCTATTCTTATTCCTATCGAGTATGTAGGTAATATTATGAGCCTGAAAAATATGAATGGCTCCACCATTATTGCCTCCACAAAACCTGGGGTAGAAATGGCCGCGATGAAGGATGAAATAACGGGTGCTTTGCGTTCCTTGCGCCGACTAAAACCGAAGGCTGACGATAATTTCGCTATGAACGAAATATCGATGATTTCTAATAATCTCGATACCTTCTTCTCCATTGTAGGTTTGGCAGGCGCTGTTATTGGCGGCTTTAGTATCCTCGTGGGCGGTTTTGGAATCGCCAACATTATGTTTGTAAGTGTAAAAGAGCGCACTAACCAAATTGGGATACAAATGAGTATGGGAGCGAAGCGTATTTTCATCTTGCTTCAGTTCCTTGTCGAATCGGTCATTTTGTGCCTTTTAGGAGGAGGTTTGGGTATTGGCCTTGTCGCGCTAATGGTTTATCTATTGCCAATATTAGTCAGCGATTTCAACTTCGATATTAGTATGAGTTTTTATAATGTCATGCAGGGTATTATCATCTCGGTCTTAGTAGGACTAATTTCAGGTTTTGTACCGGCCTACATGGCTTCTCGTCTCAATCCCGTTGATGCCATTCGATCGGGGCAATAATTAGAAGGTCACAATCGATTTTAGATCCTCTCCAAATTTGACAGCTAAACATTTATTTAGGGCCTTTAAAAAGTCATCATCTTTTTTATTAAATGCCCGCGCTTGATTACTGTCGATATCAATTTGCCCGATCAATTCATCGTTGAGGTATAGAGGAACCACAATTTCGGACTTTACATCGATGCTGCAAGCAATGTAATTTTCTTCTGTACTTACGTCCCCGCTAAGATATGTCTCGCCTGAAATAGCGACCTGTCCGCAAATACCGCTGCCGAAATTTATAATGTTATGCTCAGTAGCTTTTCCAGCATAAGGACCTAAATGTAGTTTTTGGCTAGCATGATTCATAAAGTAGAA
This sequence comes from Roseivirga sp., assembly GCA_051277025.1. GTDB lineage: Bacteria > Bacteroidota > Bacteroidia > Flavobacteriales > Schleiferiaceae > Croceimicrobium. Next base: position 2,072 of record JBNMPT010000080.1, read on the forward strand.
ACCAATCCAATCATAATTATTTAGCTCTTCTTGAATTTTGGTGCAGATCTGCTGTAAAGCCCGACATGCATCACTTTCTTGATCAATAATTAAATTTAGTTCGCTTAGGTATTGTTCTAAGTTCATTGGGATAGATGGGGTATGAATATTAATAGTCCTATTATTAGGGCAAAGATAGAAGCAATGAGCACTGCTGCGGCTGCTACGTCCTTTGATTTTTTTGCTAATGGATGTATTTCAGGGCTCGCTAAATCAACTAGGAACTCAAGAGCGGTATTGATTGCTTCTAGCGAGAGTACCAAGGCAATGCTAATAAGGCAAAGAATCCACTCAATTGCATTTAAATTTAGATACCACGCTAAAAAAACAACTATTATTGCTGCTACTAAGTGGATTTTAGCGTGTGCACCATTTTTGAAAAAGAGGTAAAGTCCCTCAAAAGCGACTCGAAAAGCAAATAAACGATTCTGAAGATTTCCCAACGGTTTTAGATTTTTTAACGTTTATTTAAGCAGTAAATAATTTAACCCAATCAGACGTTCAATAATTCGCTGTCACCGACGCGGAGTTTTATTCGTCTACTTAGTATGCATGCCGTAACTTGCGGCTAGTTTTTAAATAATTCCAAAGCTATGAAGAAACAGCTATTAAAGCTTCTAATGTTCTTAATCATTGTCATGTTTATGCCCAGCATAATCTTCGCGCAGACTAATGTGGTCGCGCAAGGGAAGATTGACATTTTAAGCGGTGTAACCGATGTGAGTTTCGCAGATGCCATCTGTCAGTGCGATACCATTGTTGTAGAGTATGAAGTTAAGCCACTGGCTAACTTTGCGTCAACAACTAGTTTTGAGTATCAATTAGCGCTCAATCCGACTTTGGCTTTTGGTGTTCCCACACTCCTAGAACTAACACAATTAGAGAAGAATGATCCCCCGGTTCCGGTAGCGCTTCCTTCAGATACCTTTAGTAGTGGTAAGAAATGGGCTTATTTGGTGGTTCCTTGTAACACACCTTTGGGTATTTATGGATTGCGTCTGATTAACAGAAACTCAAATGGGACAATCACTCCGGTAGACGGGTTTAGTGACACGGCTTTTTATCAGGTAAACCGAATCCCTACTATTGCTCAGATTGATTCTATAGCTTTAGTAAGAGCAGACGCTCATATTGACACGGTTGATAATCCTTACAGTGGAGCTCTGGACTTAGGGATTTGTAAATTAGATTCAATATTTTTAAGAGTAAACACTAATGGTAGCTCTATACAATGGTTTAATGGCTTCAATACTATGATTGGTGAAACCAAAGATTCATTGTTAGTTGGCTCTCCAGGTTCTTATTATGCCAAGGTTACCAACGGTGGCCTTTGTTCTATTTACTCAGATACCATTACGGTCACGGCAATAAACACCCCTACTGATATTAGCTTTAACCTAAGTAACCCCTTAAATGCCAATGCTTTTATTATAGATTGGCCTGCAATAAATAGTACGCCTGATGATTCGTTAGAACTATGTATTAATGCGACGGCAGTGCTAAGAGGTCCGGTTGAGCCATTAGGGACAGGTGTAACCTTCTCTTACCAATGGTTAACCGATTCACTTAATACAATCACCGGTTTAAGAGATTGGTATGCATTACCAACGGTAAGTGCTACTACTCGCTTTCTTACCATTGACCAAAATTCTTCAGTGCCAGGATGGAACTACTATCGCATCGCTGTTGGTGATGGTTTTTGTGAAGATACAACGGCAATATTCTCTCAGTTCAAGGTTTGGATCGATACCGTTCCAGATGGCGTACCTGCAGGGATTCCTTTCTTAGGAACAACCGGACCGACAGTGTTCGGAGAAGTTTGTATGACCGACTCGGTTAATTTGTCTTTATTTAATAATGGTGCCTCAAATCCTTTATGGCGTTATCAATGGCAATGGTATGACCCATCAGTGCCTCCCGGTGCTAATCCTTGGAAATCAGTTTCAGGACAGCCAGTGAGTAGCTTAACTTTTGATAGTCTTGCTACAATCAAAATTGATACATCTTTATCCGACCCAGGGCAGCCTTATTTTCAAAGTCCAAAACCTGAGCTGCGCTTCTTTAGAGTGCGGGTAGCTTCGGAAACGGTGAATTATGATATTGAAACATGCGTGTTTTTTAGTGATAGTATCGCGGTGCGCTGGTTCCCAGACTATGACATAACCGTTGCTTCCGCTCCGGGAATTAATGTTATCGGTCAGGATTCTATAAACTTTTGCGAAACGGACTCGGCAACACTCAGTGCCCCCAACACTCCGCCTGGTCTTATAACTTTTGGATACTCTTATGCTTATCAATGGTTAACAGATTCTATTGACCCGAATAATGGTCGCAGAGTGAAATACGCACTTCTTGGCGAAACAAGCCAGTCTTACACTGTGTCCGAAACAGGTAGATACTTCGTAGTTATTGACGATGGCATTTGCTCGGATACATCAGACGTTTATCGCGTATTTGTAGATAGTCTGCCAAGCACGACTATTGAGGAGATTATTTTCCCAGGAAGTACGAATGGCTTAACCGGTTATAATTTATGCTTATACGATTCGGCTTTAGTGTCTGCAACTGATACAGTATTAGGTTTAGCCCCTTGGAGATATCAATGGCAGCAACTTAACCCGACCAATGGTTTTTGGACGAGTTTACTGGTTGATACTATAGTCACCTTTCAAATAGACTTAGATTATAAGAGAGTGGGAGAGGATACTGCATATTTCCGCTTACAAACAAGTTACTTCAACCAATTTGGTTTAGAAACTTGTGTTAGCACTACGGATAGTATTGCTGTTATTTTCTATGAGAACCCTACTTTATCTTTTATTCCTGGCGATTCCATAGGACTTTGTCCCGGTGATAGTATACTAATGGTTGCTACCGGAAACTTTAATACTGCAAGTTGGGATAATGGCTCCGTTCTGGGCGCTACTCGCTACATTAACACTCCCGGTACTTTTCCAATACGAGTAACGGGTGTAAATGGATGTATAACTTTAGATACGGTAACGGTCTATCCTTTAATTGTTTCCGCTTCGGCAGGATCTGATCAAACGGTGGAATCGGGAGAAGTTGCTACCCTAACTGCTTTTGGAGGTACAAATTACCAATGGTATGCAAATAAGCCCCTTCAATTTTCTGATTTCTTAAGTCAGTCGATTCAAGTTTCAAAGGTTTTAGAGAATGGTGTTTTAGCCGACACGGTGACTATTTATGTGGTGGTTACCAATCAGCGTGGTTGTTTAGGTTTAGATTCTCTTCAGCTAATTATCAATAAGACGTTCCCCGAGCAGGTTAGTGAAATCAATAAAGCTTACAACCTGTTTACTCCCAATGGCGATGGCCTTAATGATGACTGGGATATTCGTGAACTTATGGATGGCGATGCATGTTCCATTCAAATCATGAACCGCTGGGGTTCAGTGGTTTTTGAGGAGTCTAGCTTCAAGGGTATTTGGACTGGTGTTGATAATGGCGGAACTGCTCTTCCAGACGGAACCTATTACTATATTCTAGATTGCGAAGGAGAAATTCGCATGCGCAATGCAGTAACCGTAATTCGCAACCAACAATAAGATGAAAAAAATGAGAAAAATTCTAGCACTGCTGGCTTTCGGAATGATGGCGAATATGGCTTACGCTCAGCAGATACCCTTATACAGTAATTATTTTTTCACTCCTTATATTTATAATCCAGCTATGTCTGGTTCCACGGGGGTTACCGAAGCAACTTTATTACACCGTCGCCAATGGTCTGGTATTCAGGGTTCGCCTGAAACATCAGCCTTAGCGATTAATGGATCTTTAAATGATGAGAAAGTAGGTTGGAGTATTTACGGCTTTGCAGATAAAACTGACATATTAAGCCGTTTAGGGATTTATGGTAATTATGCCTACCATGTGCAAATTTCTGATGATATCAGTTTATCGGGTGGTATTGGTGCCGGTTACCTAAATCAAAATATTGATCAGGGCGCTGTGCGTGCACGCGATTTAGGCGATATTTTTAGTGTCGTAGCCCCTAACCGTGGATCTTTTGATATCAATATTGGTTTGAAATTGGCCGTGCAAAACTTCACCTTAGGCTTTGCTGCTCCTCAGCTACTTAGTCAGGATGTGACTTATGCCACTAATCCAAGTGATATCAATTACAACCTTATTCGTCACTATGTAGCTACCGCTCAGTACGACTTTAAATTTGCAGGAGACAAGCAAGTTTTAAGTCCAATCATTATGGTAAGAACAGCAGAATCTGTTCCGGCTCAAATTGATTTGGGACTGCTTTATAATATGACAGAATATGGATACTTAGGAGCAATGTTCCGCTCTAATTATGGTATCACAGTTAATGCTGGGGTTAATCTTTCCGAAATATTAACCTTAGGCTACGCTTATGACTTCTCTACCAATACTTACGGTTCTAACTTCGGTACTAGCCACGAGTTTATGCTTACTTATCGCTTTGGAAGTAATAAGGACAATGAGCGTATGAAAAATGAGCTGAAACGCTTGAAGCTAAATCAAAGACGCCAGAAAGACGAGTTGGAAGAAACTGTTGATGAGAAATTGCAGGAATTTAAAGACGGCTATAAGGACGATATTCAGAAATCTTTGGAGGAAGAGAAGAAGAAGATGAGGGATGAGTTGGAAAAATTAAGCAAGCAGGCTGCAGAGCAAGCGCGTCAAAACAACAACAGTGACAATAGCAATTCGAACCAAGGAGGACAATTTAATAATCAATCTGGTTTAAATAATAACATGCCTAATAACGATCCTGTTCCCGCCAACAATCAAGGGGGAGGTCAGATTGTCAACCAAGGTGATGGAGAAAATAGCAATGTAGCTACGAATTATCCAGCGGAAAACCTTCCTGCTAATGTTAATCCTGGTTCTGCAGGTTATTACGTAACGGCAGGTGTTTTCGGACAACAAGGAAATGCGCAACGTTTAGTTAATAAACTCGCTACCAAGAATATTGACGCGAGAATTTTTCAAGATCCAGGTAATAGTTTTTATTACGTGTATCTGTTGAAATTTAATAGCTATGCTGAAGCGGATCGGGCGAAAACCAGTCGATTGAATGGTCGTCATGATGGTGATTTATGGATTAAAATTATTAAATAAATTTTTTTCAATCTCATAAAGAAGGGGCTGTCTGATTTATCAGACAGCCCCTTCTCTTTTTGTATTATCCGTTAAACTATTTATTAGGCTTCGAAGATCGCTGTATTAGTTAATACTGACTGGGCGTAATCGGGAACCTTAACTCTTTAAAATCCTTTCCGCTTGAAGCAGATGTCTATAGGTGTGTTCAGTAATTATAAACAGGGCATCGGCGAGATTAACTTTTAAAAGGGGGAGAAGGGTTTTTACCTTTAAGGTATCCAGGTTTTTGCTTGCCAGTAAATCGGCATACACTCTAATCTCTTTTAAATCGCGCAATAATTCCTGAAAAACTATTTTCTCCTTAATCGCAAAACCTGCCTTTTCACGAGCTTTAGGGTCGATAATCTTAGGGCTAGTAGATTTCTTAATTAGCTCATCATTGGCATCAACACGTGAAGCCTCGATGAGTTTTTTGCCAATCCAGCTGCGTTTTATTTTACCCGGACCAGCCTCCTTTGCCAATTTAACCTGGGCGGGAAATTGATCGAGGTA
>JBNMPT010000081.1:0-7613 GCA_051277025.1 Roseivirga sp.
AGTGGAATTTTGGATAACTCAGCTTTTAATAGATCAATGGATTTGATATCCATAATGTCAACTTGGTTTATTTCAGAGAGGTAGTAAGTAACCCAGTCTCCAAAATGGACTAGATACAATGCTTTTTGGATCTTACTTTCACCCTTACTCCACATTTCATAGACATGTTCAGTTTTCTCGCCAATAATGCCTTTGATAATATCCATGCGCTTCTGATTGCGAGGATTATCATGACTATTGCGAATAAAAACGGCACTGAAACGGTTGTCACCGCCTTCCCAGCCCACTAATTCATTGTGGTTCATTTCGGGAACTTCCGCTTCCCAGGAAAGCATTTTCGAGTTTTCATTGAGTTGCTGTCTAAAACGAGCGGCAACGGCCAAACTCCCATTATTAGCAAGAACTTGGGGAATGGTATTTTTAATATTTTCCGCAAAGGCTTCTGCCTCTTTTAGGGTCTCAGTCTCCGACGTATTTAACAGCTGGATACTTGCTTCTAACTCTTCGATGACATTATAAGTAGATAAGCCGTAGGCCTCCATATAGCGTAAAAGAAAGGCAATAGAATAAGCGAACATACTACGAGGAGGGTTGCCTCCTTCCATGCTTAAAAGATTATAACTTTTTTTCTCTGCAATTTCTTTCAATTTTCCTCCCGAGCTGATACAGGCAAACATTGCCCCCTTTGCTTGCGCTTGAGCAACCGCGCTTAATGTTTCTTCGGTATTGCCGCTATAGGAGCAAGCAATAACCAGAGTGAACTCATTTACAAAAGCGGGAATATCATAATTTTTATTAACGGTAATCGGCACCGGAGAATGCGCGCCAACTAATTCCGCCACAACACTACCCCCAATACCAGAGCCGCCTAAGCCGGTGATAAGCACATTGTGTACGGCTCGATCTGAGCTTTTGATCTTCGTAGAGTGAATCGTTTTTAAGGCTTCTTCTAAGTGCTGACTGAAATTGGCAATTAATTCTTTCAATGGTTTGTTTTTTAACAAGGTAAAAATAAGGTATAAACCCTCAAACTACTGCTTTTCCAGATTTTTAAATAAAACAATGGTCAGTCTTAGAAGTTAATCTTTAAAGACAGTTTTTTGGTAGATAATCAAAAGACCTACTCCACAACTTATTGCAAAGTCAGCCAAGTTGAAGACCGGGCGGAAAAAGATAAAATAATCACCACCCCAAATAGGTAACCAATCTGGCAGATAATCTTTAAAAAGAGGGAAGTATAACATGTCTACAACATGCCCAAAAAGAGGAGCGGCATAGCCACCACCTTTTGGGAGAACTTCGGCAATTTGGTGAAAATCTGAGGCGCCAAAAATTACTCCGTAAAAAAGAGAGTCAAGGATATTCCCTAAGGCACCCGCAAGAATAAGAGAGACAGCAACAATGCCTCCGGTAGGAACCTTCTTTTTAATGAGACCTTTAAGCCAGTAAAAAATGAAGCCCACGGTTATGACACGGAAAAGGCTTAGAAGCAACTTTCCCCAAGCACCTCCAAACTCGAGGCCAAAAGCCATACCAGGGTTTTCCGTGAAATGGATTATAAACCAATCCGCAATAATTATGTCCTCTCCTAGAGTCATATGTGTTTTCACCCAGATCTTGACGACTTGGTCAAGAAGGAGGACTGAGAAAATGATGAGAAGTGCTCTACGCATTCTTATTGTTTGTTCTTAGCTTCAATGCTTAGGGTAGCATGAGGAACGAGGCGTAAACGCTCTTTGTTAATGAGTTTGTTTGTGACGCGACAGATGCCGTAAGTTTTATTCTCAATGCGATTCATGGCGTTATGAAGGTCACGTAGAAATTTTTCTTGGCGAGCGGCTAGTTGGCTATTTGCTTCTTTACTCATGATGTCACTTCCTTCTTCAAAAGCTTTGAAGGTGGGGGAGGTGTCATCGGTGCCATTATTCCGATCGTTGGCGAAGTTCTCTTTTAAAACTGCCAGGTCTTGGTCAGCTTTTTCAATCTTTTCCGCAATTATTGCACGAAATTCGTCCAATTCTACGTCGCTATATCTTATTTTGTTATTGGTCATTTTTAAAGCTATTATCTTTTTATTGCAAAGAGGTCTCTGCAAAGAGCATCGCAAAATATATAAAAAAGCCTTAGGCTCTCACAACTATTGAGATTCTGCTGAAAATTTCATCGAAAATCAATTCATTTCCCTCTGCTAGGTCGTCTGACCAAACAATTGAGTCGGCTAAAACTTCGGCTCGAATATAATCACCATTCTCGGTAACGGCAATTTTTAGGCTTTCATCTTTTTGAAGATGTAAAATAATTCGATCGGTTACTTCCAATCCAGAGTCTTTACGCAAGTTCTGAATACGGCTAACTAGTTCGCGACTGATACCTTCACGAATTAAGGCTTCGTTTAGGTTAACGTCTAAAGCCACGGTTAAGCCTTCTTCGCTTTGCACCAGCCAACCAGGTATATCCTCGGTGCTGATACTTACATCGGAGCTGAGGATTTCTATTTTTTCCCCTCCTAGGTTTAAGTTTAAGGTTCCTTCCAGTTCTAGGGTAGAAATATCATCTTGGTTAAGCTGGTTAATTGCGGCCGCAACTTGTTTCATCATTTTCCCAAAGCGCGGTCCCAGCTTTTTAAAGTCAGCTTTGATGCTCTTTACCAGAAGGTTTTCACCAGCATGCAGTACTTCTAATTCTTTAACATTAGTCTCGGCTAAAAGTATATCGCGCACACTCTCCATTAATTTGGCTTGATCTTCGTTTAAAGCAGGAACCATTATTTTCTGAAGGGGTTGACGCACTTTTAAGCGTTCTTTTTTACGCAAGGCCAAGACCATAGAGCTCAATTTACGCGCAATCGACATTCTATCGTTCAAAAGTTGATCGACGGGAGCTACTGCTTCTTTTGGCCAATAACTTAAGTGTACCGATTCGCTTTTGTCTTGTGCATCTACCGAAAGGTTTAAGTCTCCGTAAAGGCGCTCACTAAAGAAGGGTGCAATAGGACTAATTAGCTGTGCTAAATTATGTAAACAACGGAAAAGGGTTTCGTAAGCCATTTGTTTGTCTAGGCTCATTTCTCCTTTCCAGAAGCGACGACGATTGAGACGAACATACCAGTTGCTCAACTCTTCACCCACAAAGTATTCAACCGCACGGGCGGCCTTAGTGGGCTCGTAGTCGCTGAAGTATTGCTCTACCTTTTCGGTAAGCTCTTGCAGGCGGGAAAGAATCCAACGATCTAGTTCGGGGCGATCTTCTACTGCTGTTTCCTTAGCGGACTGATAGATAAAGCTGTCGATATTGGCATAAAGCGCAAAGAAAGAGTAGGTGTTGTAAAGAGTGCCAAAGAAACGTCTCTGTACATCTTTAACTCCATCTAAAGAAAACTTTAGGTTATCCCAAGGTTGGGCATTGCTAATCATGTACCAGCGAACGGGGTCGGTGCCATACTTTTCAATCGTCTCGAAAGGGTCTACCGCATTGCCCAAGCGCTTGCTCATTTTTTGACCATTTTTGTCAAGCACTAGGCCATTAGACACGACGTTTTTGTACGCGATTTTACCAAAAACCAAAGAACTTATGGCATGTAGGGTGTAAAACCATCCGCGGGTTTGATCTACGCCTTCAGCAATAAAATCTGCTGGAAAGCGCTGATCAAAGCCTTCCTTGTTTTCAAAAGGGTAATGCCACTGGGCATAGGGCATAGATCCTGAATCGAACCAAACATCAATCAGGTCAGATTCGCGCTGCATCTCCTTGCCACTATCGGAAAGGAGAACAATTTTGTCTACGAAATGACGGTGAAGATCTATTTTTTGATAGTTCTCTTCGCTCATGTTCCCGGGCTCGAAATCTTGCAGGGGGTGGCTGCTCATTAAGCCAGCTTCTAAAGCTTCATCGCAAGCTGTTTTCAACTCTTCAACTGAGCCAAAAATCTTAGTTTCACTGCCGTCTTCGGTACTCCAGATAGGAAGGGGAATTCCCCAGTAGCGAGAGCGGCTTAAATTCCAATCATTTGCGTTTTCCAGCCAATTGCCAAAACGTCCTTCACCGGTACTTTTTGGCTTCCAGTTTATCGTTTTATTTAGAGAGACTAACTCTTCTCTACTGTCAGAAACCTTTATAAACCAGCTATCTAATGGATAGTACAGAATAGGTTTGTCCGTTCTCCAGCAATGCGGATAGCTATGCTCATACTTTTCTACCTTAAAGGCCTTGTTTTGTTCTTTCAGAAGAATAGAAATCTCCACATCTGCAGATCTATCGGGAGCTTCTCCTTCGGGATAGTATTCATTCTTTACATACTTACCACTCAGAGGGCCAAGGTTTTGAATAAAACGGCCTTGTAGGTCTACTAGTGGAACTGGGTTTTCATTCTCATCTAAAACCAACATTGGCGGAATAGGGGGCGTGGCTTCTTTTGCTACTTTGGCATCGTCGGCGCCAAAAGTGGGTGCGGTATGCACTATTCCGGTACCATCTTCCGTGGTTACAAAGTCACCACCAATAACACGGTAAGCATTTTCAGCGCCCTCGTAGGGGCTTGCCCAAGGTAATAGCTGCTCATAGCGTAAGCCAATTAGCTCAGCACCTTTGCCTTCCCAAACGATGCACCAAGGAAGGTTTTTGCCATCCTGAGCATAAGTATCTAATTGGGCATCTTTTAGTTCTGCCTGAAAATATTTACTTACTAAGCCTTTAGCGATAAATACTTTCTGAGCAAGATGCGTATAAGGGTTAAAGCTTTCTATTAATTGGTATTCAATTTTTGGACCGACGGTTAAGGCAGTGTTGGAAGGCAGCGTCCAAGGCGTAGTAGTCCATGCTAAGAAGTATACGCGATCATCATCTTGTAATAGTTCTCCGAATAATGCCTTAAAAGCTTCGTTCTTCTCCACGGCAAACTGGGCAACGGCAGAGGTGTCTTTTACATTGCGATAGCTTCCTGGCATATTCAGCTCGTGGGAACTTAGGCCAGTACCAGCTTTTGGGGAATAGGGCTGAATGGTGTAGCCTTTATAAATGAGTTTTTTATCCCAAAGCTGTTTCAGCAGCCACCATACACTTTCCATGTATTTGGGTTGGTAGGTAACATAAGGATCATTCATGTCTACCCAGTAACCCATTTTTTCAGTAAGGTCATTCCAGATATCAGTGTAGCGCATCACCGCCTTTTTGCAGGCTTCATTATAGTCTTCGATACTAATGCTATTACCAATGTCCTCTTTGGTAATACCTAGCTCTTTTTCAACGCCTAGTTCTACCGGAAGACCATGGGTATCCCAACCTGCTTTGCGTTTTACCTGAAAACCTTGGAGGGTTTTAAAGCGACAAAAAATATCTTTGATAGCACGGCCCATTACGTGATGAATACCAGGCATGCCATTAGCAGAGGGAGGGCCCTCGTAAAAAACAAAGCTCTCTTGGCCTTCACGGCTAGAAACACTTTTTTCGAAAGTATTATTTTCTTGCCACCATTTGAGCACCTCCTTGTTGATGTTGGGGAGGTTTAAGTGCTTATATTCAGGATAATTACTTGCCATCGTGTTCGATTTTTTCGAGAGCGCGAAGTTAGCAATAATAGCTTTCAAGGCGAGTGCTTTTTAGGGCTATTCTATGGGCATGCGCCGGGCTTTTATTACATTAGCTAAAATTCGAAAAAGTGCAGAAGCTCTACTTTTATTTTCTCATAATGCTATTCGCTGGTTTTACAGTGCGAGCACAGGATTCTACTTTGGTGATTGGTTTAAAGACCGCTCCACCCTTTGTACTGCATGAAAGCAATGGTGACCCAGCTGGTTTGTCCTTAGATTTTTGGGATTTAATAGATGAAAATATACCAGTACGAGTGGAGTATCGCTGGTATGATGATCTGGATGAAATGCTGGCAGCGGTAGCGAATAAAGAACTGGATTTATCCATTAACCCGGTCACTGTTACCGTGAAGCGCATGGATAGTTTAGACTTTTCACAGCCCTTCTTTATTTCTGGTACCACCGCAGTGCGCAAGGACGAAGGCTCTTGGCAGGGGTTCTTTGATAATCTATTTAGCGAGGAGTTTTTTTCAGCGATAGCCATACTGGTGGGGGTTATTTTTGTCTTTGGCTTTTTAGTTTGGCTTTTTGAAAGGCGAAAAAACTCGGAACAATTTGCATCTGGTTGGCAAGGTATTTTGGATGGTTTTTGGTGGAGTGCCGTTACGATGACCACAGTGGGTTATGGCGATAAAACCCCGGCAACGAGAGGAGGACGCTTTATCGGCTTAATATGGATGTTTGCGGCGATCTTGCTTATTAGTGGCTTAACTGCGGGAATAGCATCGGCACTGACGGTAAATAATATTGAAAGAAAAATTGATGGCATTGAGGACCTGCGACGTTTTAAGTCGGGCACAATAGAGGGCAGTGGAACAGCCGAGTATTTGGAGGCCTATGGTTTGCCAAACAATTATTATGAAACGGTGGAGGAAGGATTGGTGGCCGTACAAAAAGATGAGATAGATGTGTTTTTGTTTGATCGACCGATCTTGCAGTTTTATCTTGAGAAAGGTGATTTTAAGGATTTGGTTTTGGACCACCGTAATCTCAAAACAGATTATTACAGTTTTACATACCCTAAGGGAAGTACCCTGCGAGAAGTTCTGGATCCTAAGATCGTTAGGGCTTTGAAATCAGACAGCTGGAATTTTATAATAAGAAAAGCAAGTAGAAATGATAGTGAGTAAGAACATTAGTTTAGGCCTTTTGGCCTTCAGTTTCGTGGCTTGTACCAATACGGTAAGCACGGTCAAAGACAGCGGTGGTGTCAGCGATAGCTTAGCGGTGGGGCTAATAGAAAAGGATTTTATAAGTTTAAGTCTAGCATGGGAGACGGATAGTGTTTTTATCACCAATGAATCGGTGCTTTATTTTGAAGAGGGGGATTATTTATTTGTGAGTAATATTGACGGAAAGCCAGTGGACTTCGATGGTAAAGGTAGTATTGCTAAATTGAGTAAGGATGGTAAAATTATAGATTTGGAATGGGCTAAAGGAATAAACGCCCCCAAAGGAATGTGTGTTTTGGGTGAAAAATTATTTGTTAGTGATATTAATCAAGTGGTGGCGATTGCGTTAGACAATAGCGATGACCGCGACTACTACCCAATCGAGGGCGCTCAGTTTCTTAATGACCTGAGCACAGATGGTAATACAGTTTTTGTTTCGGATATGACTGTGGGTACGGTACATAGTATTAAAGACGGAAAGGTAAGTATGCTTATGAAGGGACTTCCGAGTTTAAATGGACTTTGCTATGCTTATGGCAATCTGTATGGCTTAAGTGCAGAGGGATTACTTCAATTTAATATTGAAGAAGGAAGCTACCAGGTGTTGAATGATAAAGTACAGGGAGGTGACGGCTTGGTGGCCATAGCAAAGGGAGAATTTATCGCTTCTAAGTGGTTGGGTGAGATTTGGCATATAAAGGGTCAAGAAGCGACCCTTTTGCTCAATACCCAAAAAGAGGGTATTCAAACGGCGGATATCGATTATAACCCCAAAACGAAAACACTATATGTGCCCCGATTCTTCTCTAATTACGTTTCCGCATATAGCGTAATTACTGATTAACCGACCACTGCA
>JBNMPT010000082.1:0-7556 GCA_051277025.1 Roseivirga sp.
GAAGTATCCTTGAATGGATCACCAACAGTATCGCCAGTTACCGAAGCTTTGTGAGCTTCAGAACCTTTATATTCCATTTTACCATCAATTTCTACACCTGCCTCAAAAGATTTTTTAGCATTATCCCATGCACCACCAGCGTTGTTTTGGAAAATTCCCATTAACACTCCACTAACGGTAACACCCGCTAATAAACCCCCTAACATTTCTGCAGAAGAGGTTTCTTCAAAAACTCCTAAAAAGCCAAATCCAACAAGTAAAGGAGTAATAAGAGCTATCGCACCAGGCAACATCATCTCACGAATAGAAGCCTTGGTTGAAATTTCAACACACTTTTCATATTCGGGTTTCGCTTTGTACTCCATAATACCGGGAATCTCGCGGAACTGACGACGAACTTCATGCACCATCGCCATTGCTGCGCGACCTACCGCTGCAATTGCTAAAGAGGAGAATATAAAAGGAATCATCGCCCCTACGAATAGCATTGCTAAAACAGGAGCCTTATAAATATCAATTGCGTCAATACCAGCAATACCAACAAAAGCGGCAAACAAGGCTAAGGCCGTTAAAGCCGCTGAAGCAATGGCAAAACCTTTACCAGTAGCGGCGGTAGTGTTACCAACTGCATCTAAATTATCGGTACGACCACGCACTTCTTTTGGTAAGCCGCTCATTTCAGCAATACCTCCTGCATTATCCGCAATGGGGCCGAAAGCATCAATTGCCAACTGCATGGCCGTTGTAGCCATCATTCCTGCCGCAGCAATAGCAACGCCATATAAGCCTGCAAAAGAATAGGAGAAAATAATACCTGCCGCTAAAATTAAAATCGGAAGCACGGTTGATTGCATACCCAAGGCTAAACCACCAATAATATTAGTGGCATGGCCAGTGGCACTTTGCTGTACAATAGTCTGTACCGGCTTTTTACCCATGGAAGTATAATACTCAGTTACCCAACTCATAAGAGCGCCTACTATCGAACCTACTAATATTGCGTAGAAAACATCGAGGGGACCGAATTCATAACCTCTTAAAACCATTGTATCAGGAAGCATCCATATAGTAAGCGGATAAGAAGCAATTACTACAAAAATCATAGAAGACCAATTACCGATGTTTAAGGCCTGTTGTACCGAGCTACTTTCGCTTTTGATACGCACTAAGGACATAGATATGATGGAAAAGATAAGACCCAAACCTGCAATAACCATGGGTAATAAAATTGGCGCCATTCCGCCGAATTTATCAGCACTATCAATTTCTTGACCCAATACCATTGTGGCTAAAATAGTTGCTACATAAGAACCGAATAAATCAGCACCCATACCAGCTACATCACCTACATTATCACCTACGTTATCGGCAATAGTTGCGGGGTTACGAATATCATCTTCTGGAATACCAGCTTCTACTTTACCAACAAGGTCAGCACCAACATCCGCTGCTTTGGTATAAATACCACCGCCAACACGAGCAAATAGAGCAATAGATTCTGCACCCAGCGAAAAACCTGCTAAGACCTCAATGGCTGTTTTCATTTCAGCACCAGTAATGGCGGCACCCTCGGGTACAAACAGGTAAAAGAATATTATAAATAAAGATCCTAGACCTAATACTGCTAAACCAGCTACACCAAGACCCATCACAGATCCACCAGTAAAAGACACTTTAAGCGCTTGCACTAAACTTGTACGCGCTGCCTCAGTAGTTCTCACGTTTGTTTTCGTGGCAATGCGCATTCCGATGTAACCCGCCAAAGCAGATAAAATGGCACCGATAATAAATGCAATAGCAATAACTGGGCTGGAATGCTCTACTAAAGTTCCTGAATAAGCCAAAAGGATGGAGGCAATAACTACAAAGTAGCTCATTACTTTCCACTCAGCTTTCAAAAATGACATAGCTCCGTCAGCGATATAACCCGCCAATTCGCCCATCTTTTCATCACCCGCTGCTTGTTTAGAAACCCATGCAGATTTCACTAGCATCACTAGGAGACCCACCAAACCTAAGGCGGGAATCAAATACATTAACCAGTCGTAGTTGACGTCGATCATAATTGTTTATTGATTGGTAATTAAATTCTATTTAAGGAGCGCAAAAGTAAATTATTTTTGCATTTGGCCAAATGTCTAATTTGTAGGAATTTAGACTAACACAAAAGAATGCTCTACAAATTGCAGAAATTCTATCTGTAAGTTACCTTTTTAACGGCCTCAATAACCCGTTTGGCATTTGGCAAAAACTCGCTTACAAGGGTTGGCGCATAAGCCATTGGTGTATCCGCGGTATTGATTCTGATGATCGGGGCGTCTAGATGATCAAAGGCATGCTCTTGACAATGCGTAATTATTTCGGTAGATATATTACCAAGCGGCCATGCCTCCTCCAAAATTACCATGCGATTAGTCTTCTTCAAAGAAGTAATCACCGCATCGTAATCAATAGGGCGAACGGTTCTTAGATCAATTATCTCACAACTAATGCCTTCTTTGGCTAGTTCATCTGCTGCCTTATCGGCCTCTTTTATGATCTTCCCAAAAGAAACTATCGTCACATCATCTCCACTGCGGCGGATTGAAGCAAGACCGATAGGAATTAGATACTCCTCTTCTGGAACTTCCATTTTATCACCATACATCTGCTCACTCTCCATGAAAATCACCGGATCATTATCGCGGATAGCACTTTTTAATAGTCCCTTAGCATCATAAGGATTAGAAGGAACTATTACCTTAAGACCGGGCGTGTTGGCAAACCAACTTTCAAAAGCCTGACTGTGGGTTGCTCCTAATTGACCTGCCGAAGCGGTTGGGCCTCTAAAAACAATCGGAATATTAAACTGTCCTCCGCTCATCTGAAACATTTTGGCGGCATTATTAATAATCTGATCAATAGCAACCATGGAAAAGTTGAAAGTCATAAACTCTATGATTGGTCTTAAACCATTCATAGCCGAACCAACGCCGATCCCAGAAAACCCTAGCTCGGAAATAGGAGTATCAATTACCCTCTTCGCACCAAATTCATCAAGCATCCCTTTGGAAGCCTTGTAAGCTCCGTTGTATTCGGCCACTTCCTCTCCCATCAAGTAAATGTTCCCATCACGACGCATTTCTTCACTCATTGCCTCAGCAATAGCTTCTCTAAACTGGATAATTCTACTCATTGATCTTTCTTTTCAGTCGTCAAAAGTACTAATTAGGAGCAAAAGACCTTTATTTTTACTTAATCAAAATCACTAATAAAATTTAGTATGCATGCATAAGGTTTTGTCCGCGGCATTTTTATGGCTATTTTCGCCCTTTAGATACAATCACTTCTCAGAATATATTATAATTATGAAGGTATTAGTTTGCATCAGTCATGTGCCCGATACTACTTCTAAAATCAATTTCACCAGCGATAATAGTGAATTTGATAAGAACGGGGTACAGTTTGTAATTAACCCATACGACGAATTTGGCCTTACCCGCGCAATGTGGTTAAAAGAAAAGCAAGGCGCACAAATTACGGTCCTAAATGTAGGAAGAGCCGAAACTGAGCCGACGCTTAGAAAAGCTTTAGCTATTGGAGCCGACGGCGCTATCCGCATTGATGCGGATCCAAGCGACGCGCATTATGTTGCGCAACAAATAGCGCATGTAGCGAAAGAAGAAGCCTACGATTTAATTATCGCCGGCAGAGAATCAATCGACTATAATGGTGGTCAAGTGCCCGGAATGATTGCTAGTATTTTAAATTTACCTTTTATCAATGCCTGCGTAAAAATGGACATTGAAGGGAGCGATGCTAGCTTAACACGTGAAATTGACGGTGGAAAAGAAACTGTTAAAGCAAGCCTACCCCTTGTAGTGGGTGGGCAAAAAGGATTAGTGGAAGAAAAAGACCTCCGCATTCCTAATATGCGGGGCATCATGCAGGCTCGCAGCAAAAAATTGGATGTTCGTAGCCCTCAAGAAATTGAGACTAAAACTACTGCTGGTTCTTTTTCTAAGCCAGCGCCAAAAAGCGCTGTGCAAATGATTGATGCCGAAAACATCGGAGAGTTAGTTCGCTTATTGCATGAAGAAGCAAAAGTAATTTAATCTTAAAAAGGAAAAAATGTCAGTATTAGTATATCTCGAAAACTGGGAAGGACGATTTAAGAAAAACACTTGGGAAGCGGCACTTTACGCTTCCAAAACAGCTAATATGCTGGGTACAGAAGCCATTGGTTTGGTAATAGGAGAACTCCATGACTCTGCTGAAACTGCTGGGAAATATGGCGTCTCTAAAGTTCTGCATTACCAAGATGAAGGTCTCTCTCACTTCGATGCCAATCGTTATGCTCATGCGATTGCGCAAGTTGCCAAAGACAAGGAGGCCACGACGATTATCTTAAGCGGTACCTTCAACGTAAAAGCTATGGCGCCAGCATTAAGCATTCTGGGAAAAGCGGCTTTACTGAGTAATGTGGTTGAATTGCCTAGCAGTGTTTCTCCATTAACGGTTAAACGCGGAGTTTTCTCTGGCAAAGGCTTCAATGAGCTTAGTAGCAAAGGAGATAACAACATCATTCTATTCGTTCCAAATTCGATTCCAATTGAAGAAGGAGATGGTGCGGCCACCGTAGAGAGTATTTCTTTCTCTGCTGGGGATGAAAAGACAGTAAGCGTGCAATCAGTTGATAGAGTAAAAGGAAAAATACCCTTGCCCGAAGCGGAAAGAGTTGTTAGTGCAGGCCGAGGTTTAAAGGGTCCTGAAAATTGGGTAATGATCGAAGAATTAGCCGATGTATTAGACGCGGGTACTGCCTGTAGTAAACCTGTTTCCGATATGGATTGGCGTCCACATAGCGAACACGTTGGTCAGACTGGAATTGCAATTAAGCCAAATCTATATATTGCAATAGGTATTTCTGGAGCTATTCAACATCTTGCTGGTGTAAGTGCTTCAAAAACAATAGTAGCGATAAATTCGGATGCTGAAGCCCCCTTCTTTAAAGCTGCCGACTACGGTATTGTTGGCGATGCTTTTCAGATAGTACCCAAGCTAACCGCAGAGTTGAAGAAATTTAAGGCCGCGAATTAATGGCGCATATCAAGCTCTTTGTTAAGGGATTATCCTACAGTCAAACTCAATCTGGTGCTTATGCCCTAGTTTTGGGTGAAGAGGGTGGAGAACGTAGGTTGCCCATAATAATTGGTGGTTTTGAAGCGCAAAGTATAGCGATAGCTATTGATAAGGATATGAACCCCCCGCGCCCCTTAACGCACGATCTTTTTAAAAACTTCTCAGACTCTTTTAAGATTCAACTTAAAGAAGTTATAATTCACAAATTAGAAGATGGAGTATTTTACTCCATCTTAATTTGTGAGCAAAATGGAACCGAACAAGTTTTGGATGCGCGCACCTCGGACGCTGTGGCCTTAGCAATCCGCTTTAATGCCCCAATATTTACCTACGCCGAAATTTTAGACAACGCTGGTGTTATCTTAAACGAAAAGTTGCCCAGCTCTAAGAACGTTAAGAGCGATTCCAACAAAGAAAAAGAGACCCTCACCAGTCCCAATGCTGGTATTTCGTCTCTCACTGACCAAAGCATGGAATTGCTTTTAAAAAGCCTAGAAGGGGCCGTTTTAAACGAAGATTACGAGAGTGCTGCGAGAATTCGCGATGAAATTGACCGTCGCGAAACGAAATAATTTGCACCTTGTAATAAGCCAACTCTTAATTTCTATTTTCGCAGCTACTATGATGCGCATCAAAATTATTTTTCTTCTTCTTATTAGCTTGGGCTTTGGAAGTACCTCTCGTTCTCAATCTTTGAAAGGAGAATGGCAGTTTCAAGCAATCCTAAATGCAAATGGTGATTCACTTTTTGAAATAGCATCCCAGGATAAAATATCCTTCTTTGCGGATAGCTTTAAATATAAGCTTGCCACCAAAGGCCTAGAGGCATCCGGAAGTTTCCTCGTTAAAAACGATAGTTTGGTGTTCAATTATACGCTACCTACTGATACCCAGAGAATCTATACCTTCTTAAAAGAAAACGATTCCTTTCTTAGTTTCAAGGAAAACGAAATTACTTATAAATTTAAACGGGCGGTCAAAAAAACTGGGATTGCGGCTTCCCTTCCCTTAAACTACGACTTTAGTGGCAAATCTTTCGATTTAACCGCTTTGGCACGCGGAGTTTTGGGCTTGACCGTATTGATTGTATTGACCTTTTTCATGTCTGCGAAACGCAAAGCAATCAATTGGGCTTTGGTTTTTAAAGGTCTTATTATTCAATTTATCTTTGCTCTAGCCATTCTAAAAGTATCCTTTATCAGAACTGGTTTCGATTGGCTTAGCTCTAAATTCGTTGCCCTTTTAGGCTTTACTGAGGTTGGAGCAGAATTTCTCTTTGGCGAGTTAGTCAATGAATCAAGTTCTTTAGGATACATATTCGCCTTTAAAGTATTGCCAACCGTAATCTTCTTTTCCGCTCTAACCAGCCTGCTTTTCTATTATGGTATTATGCAAAAAGTAGTTTATGCTTTTGCCTGGGTAATGAAACGTACCATGAATTTAAGTGGCGCGGAAAGTTTAGCTGCTGCCGGAAATATTTTCCTAGGACAAACCGAATCACCATTACTGATCAAGCCTTATATTAATAAAATGACCCGTAGCGAACTGCTATGTATCATGAGTGGCGGCATGGCAACCATAGCAGGAGGCGTTTTAGCCGCTTACATAGGTTTTTTGGGTGGCGATGACATAGTGCAACGAACTTTCTTCGCGAAGCATTTACTGGCGGCCTCAGTCATGAGTGCCCCCGCAGCGATAGTTGCCGCGAAAATATTAATGCCGGAAACCAAAGAAGTGAATAAAGACATGCGTATTGGTAGGAGTAATATTGGCGACAATGCCTTGGAAGCAATCACCAATGGAACTACCGAAGGACTTAAACTTGCCGTTAATGTAGGTGCCATGCTCCTGGTTTTCATTGCGATTGTAGCAATGGTAAACTCTTTCCTTAGTGACTTTATTGGTGATATAACCGGTTTAAACATTTGGGTGCAGGAATTCACTAACGGTCAATATAGTGGCTTTTCAATGGAGTTTATTCTCGGATACACCTTGGCACCAATAACGTGGTTAATGGGAGTGGCCAATGAGGATATATTCCTAGTAGGTCAGCTTCTCGGAGAAAAAACAATTCTTAATGAGTTTGTTGCTTACGTTTCCTTGGGTGACTTGATGGCCGAAGGGAAATTCAGCTCCGAAAAGTCCATTATCATCGCTACCTATATACTCTGCGGATTCTCTAATTTCGCCAGTATAGGCATTCAAATTGGAGGGATAGGCTCTTTGGCTCCTTCGCGACGAGGCGACCTATCGCGGCTTGGCTTCCGCGCACTAATTGGCGGAACCATGGCCTCTTTATTTACAGCTGTTATTGTAGGAATGCTAATCTAAGGCTTCGCTAAAGCGATATCATAGGCTTTTTCATAGTGGCTTCTCAGAAGCTTCCAATCAAAACGCTCCGAAAAATCCTCTGCTTTGCTACGTTGGATGATTCG
>JBNMPT010000083.1:0-7507 GCA_051277025.1 Roseivirga sp.
TGAGCCTGGACTTGTTTCCATATAGTTTCCTTTATATCGATTAGGAATCGGGTGTTTAACAGTTCTGCGAATTTGTGGTAAAGGCCTTTAAACACGCGTTAAAGCATTGTTAAAAAAGTTCTATCAGCAGCTAAATTTCAGTACTTCCTCTTCTGCGGCCGCAAGAAAAGACAATTTCAAGAGAAATGCTCCAGGGAGAGTGCTTAACTATTAGATAATACTAACAGTTGATTCTAAATAATTAGAGCGTTTCGCGGCTCTAGCTATGTTACCCCCCTTTTAACTCTGTGTTAATCGACCGAAGAAGAGGAACAGAAACTTAAAGTTAGTGCTCTTTTGGCTTAATAATCACAATCCAAATTTGCGGCATCAAAAAACCAATGAGAATTAAAGATGAAAAAATCAGTACTCTTCTTAGGTCTAGGTGCGGCATTTTTTAGTGCAAAAGCCCAGACTAATTTTAATCCCGAAATTGACGTGACCAACTGGGAGCCTACCACGATAATAGTGCCTAGTTCGCCTTTAATCACGCAATACTTATTTATTGGTGGTCATCACAAAGTGCAAACCACCGCAACTTATGGAAACAATGCGGGCGAGGCTTTAGCTAAGCAGTGGCATGACTTTATCGGTTTTACGCCCGACAATGCAGGCAGCGATTTAGGTTGGATTTCCGTAAACCACGAAATGGTAGTAGCGAATGACTCCATCGGTGACGGTGGTGGAATGAGTGTCTTTAAAGTACGTCGCGACCCGGCTACCGATTCACTTATTATTGTCGATCAAACTTTAAGTGATGGTCGTCAGGGCAAATTCTTCGCCGTTGATTTCGCCAATACCGTAGGCGAAACAGGCATGAACTGTGGTGGAATAACTTCCCCTGATGGTAGAATTTGGACCGCCGAAGAATGGTGGAGAGGCTCCAATGCCAATTTAGCAGATCGCGATACGGGCATGTTTACCATTGGAACAGGAACAGCCACTAGTCCAGTTAGTGAAGGTTTTCCTGCTTATGATGGCCAGACTATTGCCAAATACGAAAACTACAATTACATGGTAGAAATCGATCCGCGCGAGGCAAAAGCAATTCGTAAGCAGTATAACTGGGGACGTCAAGCTTTTGAAGGCGGTGCCGTTATGCCCGATAATAAAACAGTTTATTTAGGAGCAGATGGAACCCCGGGATTTTTCACCAAGTTCGTGGCTACTACCGCCGGTGATTTCACCATTGGAACTACCTCTGTTTATAAGCACGATGCCACGGGTTCGAAGTGGGTGGTAATCGACAATAGCGACTTGAACAATATGCTAAACTTTGATGCTCGCTCAGTAAGTGCTGGGGCTTCCATGTTTAACCGTATCGAGTGGGTTACCGAAATAGGGGGTAAAGTTTATTTTACCGAAACGGGTAGAGATAACCCCGGAAGTAGATGGGCAGGCGAAAAGGCTGCTGGTGCTGTTTTCGCTCCTCATCATTTGGTTAGAGCGGCTGAGCAAAGCCTTGAGTTTGGTAAAACTATTAGCCCCGATAGCAGCGAATACTGGGATTATTACGGACGGGTAATGATGTACGACCCGGCTACTAGCCAAACTTCTGTTTTCTTGGAAGGTGGACCTTACTTTACCGTAGATCCTAGTGCAAGTTCGTATCCCGACAAACACTTATCTAACCCTGATGGATTGAATAAAACCACCATCAATGGTAAAGATTATATGCTTATTAACGAAGATTTGAACGGCACCTCGAAAGGAAGGACGCCGGCTGGAATTTCCAATCGTACCTGCGAGTTATTTATGTTGGATATGAGCATTGCTAATCCTACTCTTAACGATTTAGTGCGTATTGCGGTAGTGCCCGTTGGCGCGGAAATCACCGGTGCTATTGGTACTACCGATGGAAAGACCATTCTTTTTAATGTTCAGCATCCCAGCACCTCTAACCCATTTCCATTCAACAACTCATTAACGGTTGCAATTACCGGTTGGGATCAGGTTACTATTGGCATAGATGAGGAGGCTTTTGAAGGAAAAACTTTCGAGATGTATCCTAATCCTGCCACGCGTACTCTCTACTTTAGGGAGCTTAGTGATATCGCAATTTATAATGTGGAAGGTAAGCGCATGAACGTTTACCGTCAGGTGCAAGATATCGATATCAGTCATTTAAACCCTGGGGTTTATTATGTACAAAATGCTGCGGGTCAAACCCAAAAACTTTTAGTTAATTAATCTGCGTGTTGTTTAATCTGAGGCTGCTTTGTAATGAAGCAGCCTTTTTTTTAATTTTCAATCATTCTTTGTGATGCAAAAGTCAAAACTCATCTTTTTAGCGCTAATAATAATTGGAGCAATAACTTCTGCTTATCGCGCCAAGCCAAGCCCATCGGTAGAATTGCAGGAGCTGTTTAGAGCCAAGTTAAGCGAGTTTGAGACACAATTAGCGGGCTTCAAAACTCAAGTAGGGCAGCAGGATTTTAACCAAGGAGATTTGCAGGGGGAGTTTTTGCAATTACGCCTAAATTTCAAAGAACTTGAACCCCTCTTATCGTACTTAAGTCCGCAAGATTTCAACGATTATCTCAATGGAGCGCCGCTGCCAAAAGTGGAACGCAATGCGCCACGTTTGGTCGTAATAGAGCCTAAAGGTCTGCAAATTTTGGAAGAGCAAATTTTTGCTTCCGCAGATGAGTTTGATATAAAAGGGGTTCGAAAACTAACAAAGGAATTGTTGTTTCAATATCAGCAGGTTCAGAGGAGCATGCAATATGTGCGCATTAGCGATCGCCAGGTTTTTGAAAGTATGCGTTTGGGTTTAATTCGCATTTTATCCCTTGGTATTACGGGTTTTGATACTCCCGCTGGCCGCACAGATATGCGTGAATCAGAAGCTTCTTGGAGGGCTTTAGGTTCTTTATGTGAACCCTATCTGGCAATAAATACCAATCAGGCTTTAAGCCGTAATATTAAAAAGCTATGGCAAGATGGGGCTCAATATTTAAACTCGACTTCTATTTTCACGGATTTTAATCGGGCCGATTTTATTCGTTTGTATTTAGATCCGCTTTATGCCAAAATATACGATTTACACATGGAGCTGGGCTATGAGTTTGCTAAGGAAGTTTACCATGGAGAGCTCGCTTTTAATTATGAGGCTCGCTCAATTTTTGGGCAGGATTTCTTCAACTCCGCCTATTTTACCGGCTTGTTAAATACCGATCAGGCGGCAGCTGATTTGGGAAAACAGCTTTTTTTCGATCCCATATTAAGTAGCAATTTAAAGCGTTCCTGTGCCTCCTGTCATCGTCCCGAATTAGCCTTTACGGACGGCCATTCGACTAGCTTAGCGATGGATGAAAAAAAACATATTAAACGCAATTCGCCCAGTTTAATCAATGCAATTTATACCGAGAAGTTCTTTTATGATTTAAGAGCCGATCGCATGGAAAGTCAGATTGATCATGTGATTTTTAACCCCGATGAGTTTGCCAATAATTATAAGACCATTCTGCAAAGGTTAAATACCATTCCCGCATATAAGGAAGCTTTTGCTCAGTCTTTTCCCGAGCATAATGGGCAAATAAATCGCCAAAGTTTGGCCATGGCGCTCACTGCTTATCTAAAAGAACTGACCGCTTTTAATAGTCCGGTAGACCGCTATTTGCGCGGTGAAGAACAAGTGATTAGCGCCCAGGTTAAGCAAGGTTTTAATCTTTTTATGGGTAAGGCCAATTGCGGGACTTGTCATTTCGCCCCTAGTTTCAGCGGTTTGGTTCCGCCCATGTTTGAGGAAAGTGAGTCGGAGGTTTTAGGCCTTTTACAAGGACCAGATCAGCTGGTCCTTGATGAAGATTTGGGCCGTTATGCCTCAGGTATTCCCAGTTATGCAGCGGAATTTTACAAGCATTCATTTAAAACGGTTAGTGTACGCAATGTAAAATTTACTGCGCCTTATTTTCACCATGGCGGCTACGCCACTTTAGCCGAAGTTATTGAGTTTTATGAGCAGGGTGGTGGCGCCGGTCGGGGCCTAGATGTGCAGGATCAAACACTCAGTTCTGAGCCCTTAGGCTTAAGTAGCTCAGAAAAGGAGGCGCTCATCAGTTTTATGGAGGCTTTGAGTGATACAGGCAACACATTATCACTTCCTACTTCTCTTGCTAAGTCTACTAATCCTAATCTTAATTTTAGAAAGGTGGGCGGGGAGTACTAATCTGAGCTTTATTATCATTTTTTATAAAGGTCTTAAGCCTAAGTTTGGCTCGTACTGACCTTGCTAATTAATACGTCGAATGCATGTTAAAATAATGATTGCGAGGAGAGTTAACAGGTGGTCTGTCGGTTCTTGTTCAAATAGTCCCTCCCATCATTTGAAAAATAAAAAAGGGTTTAGTAGCTTTAGTCTTTTGGTCTGGCCATCCGTCATTACATATTCTTGGTTTTAAAACTGATGACTCTACTTCATGATTGACTAAATTCGGTTTAGATCGGTATTGCCGGGTCAAAAAAAAGCATGATATTTATTCCGCTTTTGAAAAAAAAGCAACACGATTCCCAATTATGGAAAAACCATCTCTTTTGGGGAATTCTCTAAAAACACTATAGACCATAAGTTATTGATATGTAGTGTTTTGAATATTGGTATCGGGATTGCTATTCACAGTTCTTGGAAAAAAATCACATTTTGAAAAGACATTTACTAATAACGCTATTTTTTAGCCTTTGCATTTTCCCTTTTACGGGTAATTCTGCGAAGGTTATCAATGCTGAGGTGGTATTGTCGGATACGTATTTTTCCGATCCCCAGGTATTAGATTTGAAAGGACGTTGGCGTTTTTACTGGCAGCAGTTTATTGACCCAGAGCTAAGTTCAAAGACGACTGAGCGACCGGTCTTCATGGATTTTGACCAGAAATGGTCGGGCTTGCCAGAATTGAAAAAGTCTTTTCACGCGAAGGGGTATGCGACCTACGAATTAAATTTGATTTCATCAAAATACACAAAAGAATTAGCACTTAGGGTACCAGAGTTTTATTCCGCTTATTCTCTGTATTTGAATGGTGAATTGATATCAAAGAATGGTCAAGTTGGAACTGATTTTAGTTCTTCGGAACCTTATTGGTTGCCTAAAGTTAGCGCTATTGAATTGCAAAAAGGCGCGAATCGATTGGTTTTACATGTTTCTAATTTTCAACATCACAAGGGCGGTGCGGTAGCATCGATTTCAATTGGACCTTCTCAAACCTTATTTCTTTACAAAAACATGGCAGTGAGTGGTTCGCTTTTTATTGCGGGAACATTCTTAATAGCGGCGGTATTTTCATTGATTGTGTATTTTTTTCAAAAGCTTGATTTTGCATTCTTGTTTTTTGGCCTATTTGCCCTTACTTATATGTATCGTGTGGTTGGCACAGACACCTACATTTTGCATGAAGTGTTTAACGGACTAAGGTGGTATACCATGATACGTTTTGAATATCTTAGTTTATTCTTGAGCGTGATTTTCTTTACATATTTTTATAAAAACTTATCTGCTCAACGAGCACCGGAATGGTTTTTTCATACCATCATCATTGTTTCTCTTGTGATGGCTTTATCGGTGATGTTACCGCCCAGAACTTTCACCGCCCTCATAGATTACTATTTGATCTTTATAGCTGCTGCCATTTTAGTAGCCACCGGATATTATTTACGTGCTATTCGCCAAGCGAATACAATGAGTTTGTTTACTACTATTTCGGTTTTTTCTTTAATGGTAGTGATGGCTTTAAAGATATCCGCGTTTTTTGGTTTCGGCGGCAGCCACCTCTTCCTCTCCTTTTCAGGATACATAGTCTTTATCATTTGCCAGACCATTGCTTTAAGTCAGAGATTTGGCCATAATATGCGTTTGCATATAACTCAGAGTGAAACCGCGGTGGTGAGTCAACAAAACTTTATGAACTCAGTAAGTCACGAGTTAAAAACACCCATGAATGCCATTATGGGAATGACAGAGTTTTTATCTCGTTCCAAGCTAGACTCGGATCAACAGGCAAAACTGGAGACAATTCGCAAGAATAGCGAGCAGTTGAACAACCTTTTGATGGACTTACTGAATTTTTCAGCAATAGATACTGGTTCTTTAAAGCTAGAAATACGAAAATTTGATTTAAAAGGAGTTGTCAATAAGGCTATTGAGCAGGCCGGAGCAAAGGATAGCAGCAATATCAATTTCAAGTTGAATTATGATGACAATATTCCTGAAGAATTAGCTGGCGATCCAGACCGATTAGGCCAAGTTATTTTTCACATTCTGAGCAATGCCTTTAAATTTACGGACAAGGGGAATGTTAACTTCTCCATGAAAATGGAAAGCGTTGAGGGTAATTCGGTGAATTTGAAACTAACGGTTCAAGACACGGGAATCGGTATTAAGTCAGAAGATTTAGATAAGGTAATTAGGGCCTTTAATCAGGGTAATGAGGGGAATACTCGCACCCATGGAGGAACAGGCTTAGGTTTAACAATCTCTTCTAACATCGTAGAGTTAATGGGCGGTGAGCTGTGGATCGATAGCGAATTTGGTCAAGGTACAACGGTAGTATGCGACTTTGTATTGAAGACTCCTCGTTTAAACCTATCGAAACACGCGACCGAGCTGAAGGAGGAGTACAACGAAAAAATAGAAGGTCTAAAAATTCTTTACGCCGAGGATAATCCTATTAATCAGAAGCTGTTGGTGATGATTATGAAGTCAATGGGTTATGAGGTGGATATTGCTAATAATGGATTGGAGGCATGGGAGATGGCTTTAACTAAACGCTACCAAATTATCTTTATGGATGTTCAGATGCCGAAAATGGACGGTATTGAAGCCACGAAGCGCATTGTGATGGACCAACCAGAGCGCCCAATTATTATTGCGGTTACAGCCAATGCGGAAGTAGCCGATCAAAAGCGTTGTATTGAAGCGGGAATGAATGATTTCATCCCTAAGCCTTTCAATGCAAAGATGCTTAAAGACTCAATAAAGAAATGGCAGGGACTGCTTCTTTACATGGAGGAGGACTCACGTGATGATTCTTTGCGCGTGATCTCGTAGTTATTATAGCCCCAGTTCCTGGGCATTAATTACCCGCTCTTCAGCAATTATATAAACGCGATTATTGGCTTTGGGCTTCATCTTATACAAGCCTGTAAAATCACCAAAGGCGGGGAGTATTCCTTGGTTTTCCCCAAAGAAGAAGCAAGGCAGTCTAAGACTTTGTCTCGCTTTACCTTTTAGGCTTACGCCAGGATGAATATGTCCGCATAAATTATACAATCCTTCAGGCGCTTCTTCTGGTTCATGACTGAGCCAGAAAGGCCCTATTTGTATACTTTTTAGATGGCAATATAGCTGCGCTTGCTGGTAGCTTAATGCGTGCAGGATATCATGATTTCCGTTAATTAGATGAAACTCGCAATTGGGGAAATGACTAAGAGTTTGTTTAAAAGCAATCCATTCGGTGTTCATTTCAGAATGAAA
>JBNMPT010000084.1:0-7478 GCA_051277025.1 Roseivirga sp.
CCAACCAACATACTTGCAATTAATCCCTGTCAACTATTTATCTTCCTATCTAGGGATTACCCAGCGACATTTAAGTCGTATTAGAAAGTCTTTATCCAATTAGAAAAATGTCCTTTCTAAGGTTTCTTATCCTGCCTTTCTTTGTCAGGAAATAAAGAACAAATTATGAAGAACATTTTAGTTATTAATGGAAACCCCGACAAAGAGAGTTATAATTATGCCTTATCAGAAGCTTATTTAAAAGGTGCACGAAAGACTGATTCCAACTTGTCTCAAATTAACATCTCCGATTTAAATTTCAATCCTAATCTAGCCTTTGGCTATAGAAAAAGAAGCGCGCTGGAGCCTGATTTACTGGAGGCGATCGAAAAAACAAAAAAAGCAGACCATCTTGTATGGGTATTTCCAATGTGGTGGTATGGTTATCCCGCATTAATGAAAGGATTTATTGACCGGACATTTTTACCAGGAATAACATTTGAGACTATTCCAGGGAAAGCATTACCAAGGCAATTATTGAAAGGAAAAACAGCAAGAATAATTATAACCGCTGATACACCTAAATGGTATAATTACCTGTTTATGAAAAGCCCAGCTATCAATCAATTCAAAAAAGGAACCTTAGAATTTTGTGGCGTCAGCCCGGTTAAAGTCACCTACATTTCTCCAATTAAAAGCTCAACGAAGGATAATTTCGAAAAATGCTTAGAAAAAATATTCTTGTTAGGGGAAAAGCTAAAATAACTCCGGTGATCCCACAAAAAAAACTACCGTTTATAAACTAAACTGCTTACTTTATAAACGGTAGTTAAATTAATTAATACTCATGTATGGCGCATCCAAAGCGGCATAGCACAAATATTCCTAGCGCTTTGCCGCCATGTCTCTTTTAAAGTTCTTCCGCCTTCTTCATCCGTATAACGTAGAATAAGGAAGGAATTAAATAAAGCGTTAAAATTGTTGAGGTAATCATCCCTCCGATGGTGACAATAGCCATGGGAGAGCGATACTCAGCGCCTGCATCACCAAAGCCAAGTGCATTGGGAAGCATACCAACAATAATTGCTACGGTGGTCATGATAACGGTTTTCATTTTAGTTTTACCCGCCAATAGTGTTGCTTCTTTTAGCTTCATTTTTTGATTATTAATGAGCTGTTCTGTATAATCATGGATAAGAATATCATCGTTGACCACCAGCCCCAGCAGGGTTACAATAGCCATAAGAGACATGATGTTCATCGTCTGACCACCTAAGAACATAAATACAAAAACACCAATCATAGCCATAGGTACGGTAGTGAAAATAATGACCGGATGCCAAAAGTTTTCAAGCAAAGAGGCCAATAACATATACATAAGTAAGAGGGCAATGGCAAAGGTGATAACCATATCATCTAGCGTCTCATCCAGTTCTTGTACATCTCCGGCCCATTTGAATGACACTCCAGCGGGAAGCTCAATCTCATCAAAAGCCATTTCTATGCTCTCCCTCGCGTCACCACTAACCACACCGGGAACAAGGTTTGC
This sequence comes from Roseivirga sp., assembly GCA_051277025.1. Taxonomy (GTDB): domain Bacteria; phylum Bacteroidota; class Bacteroidia; order Flavobacteriales; family Schleiferiaceae; genus Croceimicrobium. The sequence goes on from JBNMPT010000084.1 coordinate 1,529, forward strand.
CGAAAACAACACTGTCTTCGCTTTATCCAAATGCAGAATTTGAGACTGAGACTTTCGGTAAGAAACCTCCACTAATTGTCCAATAGTAAAAACACCCGCAGGGGTAAACAAAGGCAGGCCTTCAATTTTGCTAACCGAATTCACTTGATCGTCCAAATAACTTATTATTACGTCGTAGCCAATTCCCTTCTCCTTTAAAACGGTAGCTTTTACACCTGAGATCGCTGCTCGTACAGTAGAAGCAATTTCAAAAGGACTTATCCCGAGCTCAGCCAATAGCCTTTGATTAGGCTTCAGTTCAATTACTGGGTTCCCCTCCCGTGCACTGGACTCATAGTTGAGCAGGCCATCTATTTCACTCATTACATTTAAGACCAATTGATTCGCTTCAATTAGCTTTTCTTGGTCTGTTGCTTGTAAAGTAAATTGAATCGGTGCTCCGTCTTCAGAGCTGAATGCTGATACTACGGGGATAATTTCAGGTATTTCCATTAGCTCCTTGGTAAGCATCTCAGCGAACTCTTCGTTTGAAATATCTCGCGTTTCCTTAGGAAATAGCTTTATGGTTGCATTAGTGAAATTGGTACCAACGGTAGTGCTGTTTTTTGAACCAAGCTCACTTACCATCACCTTAACTTCCTTGTGCTTAGTAACTTTGTCTTCAACAAGCTGCAATAATTCCTCATTGCGACTAAGCGAAGTACCGGGCGGCATCTCCAACTCTAAATGCACAATTCCACTGTCTTCCTGAGGTTCAAATTCAAAGCCTATTTTAGGCAGTAACCCCGTGCTAAGCAAGAAAAATATAAACATTACCGCGAAGAGAATAATCGGGTTTTTCTTGTTTGAGATGAGGCTGGCCAATGATTTTTCGTATCCATTTTCAAGCCATTTAAAAAACCGCATCATCACTCTTGATAGCTTAGAGGGCTTTCTCTCCTTCTTCAATAAAACACTCGCTAGCATGGGCGTAAGCATAAAAGATACGATAAGAGAAAATACCGTGGCGGCAGAAATAGTTAGTGCATATTCTTTAAAGAAAGCTCCCGTGATAGAAGTCATGCTGGCGATTGGCAAGAAAATAACTAGGTTAGTACCCGTAGAAGCAAGTACCGCCATCATTACCTCTCGAGTGCCCTTTATGGAGGCGTTCTTAATCTCCATCCCTCCTTCCCTAAGCCTAACGATGTTCTCGATAACTACGATTGAGTTTGAAATCAAAGCACCAATAGCAACGGAAAAACTCATTAAGGTCATCATATTTAATGACCCATCAAAATAGCGAATCGCAATGAAGGTACCAATCAGAGATACTGGCACTGAAACACTAACGATTAGTGTAGTCCTGATGTCGTGAAGAAAAAAGAAGAGTATTAATCCCGTAAATAATATTCCCAAGGCAACATTTGTGAGGGCGTCATCCACCGCGCTCTCTACATAAATCGAAGAGTCAAAAGGAACCACAATTCTAAGCCCTTCTGGTAATTCCTTTTCTAGCTCAGCAATTAATTTTTTTACTTCTCTGGCCACTTCTACCGCATTGGCACCTGAATTTTTCATCACCCCAATGCCAATAATCTTGGTGTATCTCAAATTATTAGCCACATCATTAAAAATTGCCTTAGACTTCACATCACTAATGGTGTCTAGTACCTGACTAATATCAGCAAGTCTATGCACACCAATGGGCGTAGAAATTTGTGCCTCCTTGATTTGGCTAATGGAATTGAATTCATTAGCGGTTTCCAGTGAGAATTGACGGTGTTGATTTACAAAATCACCGGCCGATAGTTTAGTATTTATCGCTGTAATATTATCCGAAAGGTCGGAGGGATTCATTTGAACATCATACATCGTCTCTTTATCCAAGAGAACTCTTATCTCCCTTTCTTCCCCACCTCTGAGGTCTACTTTTGAAACACCTTCTATCTTCGACAGTCGGGTTTTTATTATTCTATCGGTAATGTCAAACAGTTCGCTACTGGTTCCCTCGCCAAGCACTACCAGCTCAATAACTGGTGAGTCTTTTAAATCAAAAGTTAGCACCAATGGTCGTTCGGATTCTTTTGGTAAAAAAGGAATAACTTGATCCAGTTTATTTTTCACCTCCGCCAGTGCTTCATTGGGATCTTTTCCCTGATCAAATTGCACTATCACCAACGATGAGTTGGCCATAGAGTAGGATTGAAGAAGTTTTAAGCCACTAAGGGTTGAAATTTCATTTTCAATTTTTTCTGTTATTTCAGTTTCAATCTCTTCCGGTGTCGCTCCAAAATATTCTGTGGAAATAGCGAGCACAGGTAGGTTTAGAGCTGGCATTAGGTTGACTGATAGCTTATTATAGGCCATCAGACCAAAGAATATTAGCCCCAAAAAGAGCATAGTTGTAGTTACCGGCCGGTTTACGGAAAATTCTGTGATCTTCATTTTGATTTCTTTTCACTAATGATTTTAATGGCGGTACCGCTAGCTATTTTCTCAATGCCAGCAACAATAAGCTTATCGCCCTTCTGGAGACCATTCTCCACGATAATACCCAGCCCTACTCTTTCACCCAAAATCACTTCTTTAACCTTTGCGGTTTCCTTCTGAGCCAAGTAAACAAGACCCTTCTTCCCATTTTGCTTTACCGATTCTTGGGGGATAACAATTATCCCATTTCTCTTCGATTGCAGAACGTTCACTTCTATAGTTTGACCAGCGACCATTAAAGAGCCAAGCTCCTGAAGGGACGCTAGTATGCGGAATGCCCTGCGCTCCTCATCCATTTGTATGGCCTTTTGAATCACCTCCCCTCTTATCGTCTCTCCCCCTTGCTGGATACTGGTTTTGGAACCTAGCTTTATACTGGCAACATCCTTTGCCGGTACAAAAAACTCAAGCTGTACCTCATCCAGTTTGGCCATCGAAAAAACAATTGAGCCCGGGTTTATTTCTTCGCCTTCCCTTACAAAAACCTCGGTAATTGCCCCACTAAATGGCGCAGTGATTACGTTCATTTGTTTTACTTGGTCCAATGCTTTTGCCTGAATGCCTAATTGCGTTTCCATCTCCTCCACAGAAATTTTAGCGAGGGCACCTTTACTGTAAAGTATTTTTTGTCTTTCATAATTCGTTTTGAGCTCATTATATAGCAATTGCAACTGTGCAATCTGAAGATCATGATTCTCTGGTGGAAAGGAGATCAGCGTCTGGCCTTTTACAACAGACGTTCCAGGGCTTAATATTGGCGCAGTCACTCTCCCGCTCATTTCAGCGACATAGGTCATACTTTGACCAAATCTGAGCTTTCCAAAATAGGATTTGGAAACTTGTATTTCCCCTGGTTTAATCTCTACTGTCTTCACAGATATTCGATTTACAATCTCAACCGCCTCTGCCGTTATAGATTCCTTACTATCCGTACAAGCGCCAATAACTAGTATTAGTAAGCTTAATAAACTTATTTTAATTGCCTTCATTTCTTAGTTTGATTATTTGATCCTATTATTTGTTCGATTTCAGAATTGGCAATCCTTAAATCGAGTTGAGCATTGATAAGGTTTAGTTTCGCTCGAGTTAGATTCATACGCATTTCCTTTTTTTCAAGAGGGGATAGAATGCCTATCCTAGCTTTTTCTTCGGCTATCTCAAGCTCTTTTTCGCTTAAAAAAATCGCTTTCTTTTCGCTTTCTATTAACTGCAAGGCCAAAAGCTGACTGAGTTCTGCATTCTTCAAGTTTTTTAATAAATTGAGTCTTAGTTGCTCCATTTGAATGTTCGCATTTGCATAATTTATTCTAGATTTCTCAATTTGTGCCTTATTAAACCCGCCCGTAAAAAGAGGGATCTCTAGGCTTATCAAACCATACCAAAGCTGATTGTCATTTTTAAATCGAAAAGTATTGTCCTGGGCATTGAGGTTATAACCAAGATTGGCTCGAAGCACTGGCGCTCGGGCTGATTTACTCGCCCTAATCTGTTCTTCTGCAATGCTCAGCTCTTTATTCGCAACTTGAATATTTAAGTTTTTATTGATGCTTGCCTCTAAATAGATAGGTGCTTCGATATTCTCAATAGCAATCTGACCAGATAAAATAAGATCATCTGTCGGCTCAAGACTGATAAGAAACTTAAGTTCATTAAGAATTGATTCAAAGGAATTTTCTGCAGAAGCCAGCACAGGTAAAGTTCTTTGATAGAACAATTCGGATTGCTGCAATGCCAATTCGCTGACAACACCTTGCTCAAAAAGATCTCCCATTTGCTGCCATTGCTCCCTCGCTAGCGCTCTGTTGTCTTTCAAAATAACGAGGCTCTCTCTCAAAAAAAGTACCTGCCAAAACAATTGTGATCCTTGCGTTAATAGTTCTTGGGTAGATTGCTGAAGAGATAGATCGCTTAGACTGCTTGCTAGTTTGGCTATTTTCACCTGTGCCATTGCTGCCGGGTCATAAATCGATTGCTGGGCTACGAAGTTTACATTAATACTATTGTTGAAATTGGTTCTGAACTTTGAAAGACCGAAATCGGGATCATTAATAAAAAGAAAGTTCTTAGTGAAATCTCGTTGGTAACTAGACTCTATCCCGGCAGAAGGCAATAGTGATGCTCTGGCAGAACGGATGTCTTCTAGTGAAGACTGCCTCTGATTAATACTTTGTTTGATTATTAGATTATTTTCCTTCAAAATGGAAAGGTATCCTTCCAAATCAAGCCCTTGGCTCTTGGCTAATCCGGGTATTATTAATACCAGGATGGTTATGAAAATTGCCCATTTGATTTGCTTCACGGTGATTTATATTTTCTGCAAATCTTGGTAATAAGACCATCAAAAGCTTAGCTGCCTATAATTTAGGACTACCAAATGGAAAGCGAATTGTCCCGCATTATAGGGGACTATCGCAAATAAGCGGCCAGACTAGCCGTGGTCACTGACTCTTTTACTTAAGGTAGATGACTGATAGACAAGCCTATCGCATATACTCGGAAGGAGTCTTACCGGTCACTTTCTTGAAGGTTTTATAAAAGGCTGTTTTACTATTGAAACCTGCTTCTAGAGAGATGGCAAGAATCGTAATCTGCTTTGCTCTTGGAGAGTTCAAGAGGTCCAAGGCATCTTTTATGCGGAATTGATTGACAAAATCAGAAAAACTTATTCCCTGCTTTTCATTAATAACCTGAGAAACATGATGAACAGATTCCCCCACACTAGCAGATAGATCATTGAGACGATATTCAGGATTTCGGTAGGGTCTATCTTCCTTCATAACCCGATTAAGGTCTTCCCATATTTGCTCCAATGTAGCGGTTTTCAAAGACGACTTGGCATACTTCTTCTTTGTCTCCTCTGGCAAATTCTGAAAGTCTCCAAACACGGAAAAAATAGGGAAGCGCATGCTCATAAAAGCAATGGAAAGTGAAAAGATACTCGTCAGTACGGATTCAATCTTTAAATATACCATCCCCTGATTATCATCAAAAACAGAGACAATGGCACTGACTAGCATCGCAAAGTATAATATGATAGCGATGATTAACAAACTTTTAAGCCAGTTGAAATTCAACTGTTCCTGGCTGGTTAAATTAACGGCAAATCGAACTTTTCGTATTTTCAAATAAGCCAATAACAAAAGGAGAATATTTAGCAGTAAGGCGAGTATATTATCCACTAGCAAGGCCACAAGTTCGGGAGTGATTCTAGTGGTATTATCCAGAATATCATCGTCAATTGGCTCTAAAACTGCCAACCTTAGAAGGGTGTATGCAATTAGGACAAAAGCCCATAATTTCAGATTGATTTCAATTTTAAATAAGAAGTAAGTATATAATAGAAAGAGGGGGCCAATCAAGTGATAGTGAAGATAAGAGAGGCCCAAGCCCGGCCAAGTCAAACCATTGTAATAAAGATATGATTCGAAGAGATTGTGCGCACTCATTAACACGATGGTACTTAGCGTAATTTTCGCCG
>JBNMPT010000085.1:0-7349 GCA_051277025.1 Roseivirga sp.
CTACCGAAACGGAGTCAATTTATCGTCATTCTTCACGTAGCTTTTTCTATATATATGATTTAAAAACTGGTGATTTAGAAGGCATTGAGGCCGATAGCAAACAACAGTTAGCGGACCTTTCCCCTACCGAAAACAAGGTAGCATTTGTTCATAACAACCGTATGCATATTCAAGACTTGGACAATGAAAATGCACTTATCAGCTTTGGGCAGGGTGAAGAAGACGCTTTAATTGCAGGAGCGGTGGACTGGGTTTATGAGGAAGAATTTAGTTTCCATAAAGGTTTTGAATGGTCGCCTCAAGGTCGTTATATCGCCTATTATCAATTTAACGAAAGGGCCGTTCCCACCTTCTCAATGGATGTTTACGGCACGGGACTCTACCCTAGTCAGGAGGTTTTTAAATACCCTAAGGCAGGAGAAGTTAACTCTAAGGTTAGCATTCACATTTATGACACCAAGGCCAATAAGGACTTTGAAGTTAGTATTTCTCAATCTCACGAATACATTCCCCGTATAAAGTGGACGAAAGAAGAAGGTGAATTAGTAGTCTTTACTTTAAATCGTCACCAAAATGAATTAATTCTTTGGGAAGTTGAAATAGAAAATAATGAGCTAGAGCTTAAAGAGCTTTACCGAGAAACGGCGGAAGCTTATTTAGAAATAAACGATAATCTGCGATTTTTAGATAATGGTGATTTTATTTGGACCAGCGAAAAAGACGGTTTTAATCACATATACCTGATGGATGATGACGGTAAGGTGAAAAAGCAAATTACCAAAGGCCCCTGGGAAGTAACTGAGTTTTATGGCTACAGTGCCGAAAGCGGCTATTTATACTATCAAGCAGCAGAAGACAACTCCGTGCAACGCGATGTTTACCGCATTAAACTTAATGGGAAGAACAAGCAGAAGCTTAATAAACAGCAAGGTTGGAATGAAGCCAATTTTAGCAAGGGAATGAAGTATTTTATCAATACCTATTCCTCTGCGTCAAAACCCACCTACGAGACATTACATCAAGCAGATGGCAAGAAATTACGGGTTATTAATGACAATGCCCGCTTAGTATCTCGCTTAGAGGAATACGATTTAAGTCCGAAAGAATTTATGGTATTGGATACCGAAAATGGGCAAAACCTAAACGCATGGATGATTAAGCCTCAAAACTTTGATCCCGCGAAAAAGTATCCCCTGCTAATGTTTGTATACGGAGGGCCAGGCTCGCAAACTGTAGAAGATCAGTACAACTCTTTTAACCAATTTTGGTACCAAAGCCTCGCCGCTCAGGGCTACATAATCGTTAGTGTAGACAATCGTGGCACCGGTGCTAAAGGGAGAGATTTCCGCACGGTAACCTATCAAGAGCTGGGTAAGTATGAGATTGAAGATCAAATTAGTGCCGCTAAAACTTTCGGCAAAATGGACTATATCGATGCCGAACGCATTGGCATTTGGGGATGGAGCTATGGCGGTTATATGAGCAGCTTGGGAATTACCAAAGGAGCGGATGTTTTTAAAGCGGCAATTGCGGTGGCTCCGGTTACCAACTGGCGCTTTTACGATAATATTTATACCGAACGCTATATGCGTACTCCGCAAGAAAATGCGAGTGGCTACGATGAAAACTCTCCTATTAACCACGTTGAAAAACTAGAAGGTGCATACTTTTTAGTGCACGGAACAGCCGACGACAATGTGCATGTGCAAAACACCATGCGCATGGTAGAAAGCCTGGTGCAAGCCGATAAGCAATTCGATCTTTTTATATATCCAGATAAGAATCACGGTATTTTTGGCGGCAATACCCGCTATCACCTATACACAAAAATGACCAAGTTCCTTTTAGAGAACTTGTAGTCATAAATTATCGATATTTTCAGCCCTTCAAAAATTTAAACTAAAAACAAACAACACCTATGGCAAACACTGCCCAGATCAAAAGAACGGAGCTTTGGGGTCACCCAATGGGACTTTACATTCTCTTCTTCACCGAAATGTGGGAGCGATTCTCTTACTACGGAATGAGGGGGATTTTAACTCTTTATGTTGCCCAATCTGCTACCGCGGTAGATCCAGGACTAGGTTGGAGTAATAAAGATGCTCTTTGGCTTTATGGATGGTATACCATGCTTGTTTATGTTGCTTCTATTCCTGGAGGTTATATAGCCGATAAGTTATTTGGACAAAAGAAGACGGTGTTAATGGGAGGTATATTACTATGTTTAGGACACGGTATACTTGCTATTCCGCAAGATTGGGCATTTTTCACTGGTCTAATTCTTATTATATTAGGTGTAGGCGGACTAAAGCCTAATATCTCCACTATGGTAGGTGGACTTTACAAAGCTGGCGATATTCGCAGAGATAAGGGATTCACCATTTTTTACATTGGTATTAACATTGGCGCGTTCCTTTCTAGTATTTCTGTTGGTTTTGTTGCTTATTATTACGGCTGGCACTACGGTTTTGGACTAGCCGGCATAGGAATGCTATTGGGACAAATCGTTTATATGTCTGGCCAAAAACACTTAGTTGGTGTGGGTGAATTTATCGGCAGTAAAGATTCAGGTATTGATCCTGAAGTTGCCAAAAAGCCCTTGTCAAAAATTGAAAAAGACAGAGTTATTGTTTTGCTCATTTCCTTCCTAATCGTTGTGGTATTCTGGGGTGCTTTTGAGCAAGCAGGTGGACTTATGAATTTATATACCGATGCCAAAATTGACCGTGGAGTTGGTTTAAGCTGGTTAGAAGAAATCCCCGCGGCAGTATTCCAGTCTCTAAACGCTGGCTACATCATTATTTTTGGTACTGTTGTTGCCGGTTTCTGGGCAGTTCGACGCAGAAAAGGCAAACAAGCCTCATCTCTATTTAAGATGGCAGTGGGTACCATAATCATGGGACTTGGTTATATCTTTATGATGTTTGCTTCGCAAGAAGCTTCTTCGGAAGTATTTGGAAAAGCGGCGATGTTCTGGATTTTCCTGGCCTATCTGTTTCATACAATTGGCGAGCTTTGCACCTCTCCTGTTTCACTTTCTTTTATCACCAAATTAGCACCAGTAAAATATGCCTCCATCATGATGGGTATTTACTTTGCCGCCACCGGCTTTGGTAATAAACTGGCAGGATCTATTGGTGAAGCTTCTCAACTTGACCCTTTCGCAGGAGAGTTGGTTGTTGAGAAAAATCAGGCCATTAGTTTTATGGAGAAAAGGGATATTGAGCTTAAAACTAAAGATGGCATAGTAAAATACAACGACTACCCCATTAACCTTGATAAGAACTTTTCGCTTAAGACTGCCGTATTTTTAGATGACGGTGGAATTCAGTTTAGGGATATGCAATCAGACAAGAGCGTATCTAGTTTGTTTAAGTTGAAAACTGAAGATAAAGCTAAACTCCAATCTTACTTAGAAACGGAGTCTAGCAGAATGGACAATCCACGCCACGCTAGACTGTTATTTGAGAAGGATAAGGATGCTGTTCAAATAATAGAAAATCGCGGAGATGGTAAAAACTATAACGTTTCATTTGTAATTGAAGAACAGCAAAGTGAACAGGAATACAAAACATTTATGTACCTGGTTATTTTCACGGTAGTCTTTGGTCTTTTGCTACTAGTATTCCTTAAGAGGCTTAATAAGCTAACCCACGGTGCTGAGGACAAAGAGGGCGACAATGCCATAGAAGAGTAAATTATTTTAAGATACTATTTTAAAATCCCGCTTCGGCGGGATTTTTTGTTTCTATAACGCCTCGTTGCGATAAGGTAATTCAGGGTAAAATGCGTAAATAGTAATAACGCTATTCACACCCCCCTTTCAATACACCCAGATTGGTACCGGATACTTTGCGCTTTGCCAATAAAGATCCCTATCTCGCACTTTTTAAAGATTTCGACGTTCTATTCTAAATAAAAAAGATTTCTTGTTTTCGGTAGATATAGATCAAGCAAAACATTTGCCGCCTAAAAACTCTCTGACCGAAGGAAATTAAACTTCTTACTGTTTCTAAGTATAGAGTCCCATGCGTAAGTGCTTTAAACACTTGAATAGCCCAGTCTAAATGCTGCAAATACACCAAAACAGATCTGAAATTTAATTGATTTTGGACTTTCATCAGGCACAGACACTATAGTTTATCGAGCAAAAGCTTGGTCGTCTCCTTAAATATAGCTATATTTGAACATAATAAAAATTTAATAAGTAAAAACTATGAATCATATCGGACTCGACACAGAGCAATCAAAAGCGGTAGCAAAAAAACTCAATCATTTACTAGCAACATACCAAGTTTTCTATATCAATGTACGCGGTTTACACTGGAATATTAAAGGTGAGAAGTTCTTCGAACTACACGTCAAATTTGAGGAATTATACAACGACTCCTTTTTGAAAATTGATGAAGTAGCCGAGCGCATTGTAACCTTAGGTGAGACCCCACTGCACAGTTATACCGCTTACCTAGAAACGAGCAGTATTGATGAAGCCACCGATATTAGTGAAGCACGCCAATCAGTGCAAACGGTATTAAATGGTTTCAGCGAATTGTTAAAACTTGAACGCGAAATACTAAGCCTTTCGGGAGATGCGGAAGATGAAGGTACCAATGCCTTAATGAGCGATTATATCCGTGAGCATGAAAAAAGTGTTTGGATGTATTCCACCTTTTTAAAATAATCACCATGAATTTTCACACTAGAAAATGGGTGAAGCCGCAAGATCTTAATCCCAATGAAACCCTTTTTGGAGGGAGATTACTAAGCTGGATTGACGAGGAAGCGGTTATTTATGCCATCGTTCAATTAGAGAATGAGCATGTGGTGACCAAATTTATTTCTGAAATCAATTTCATTTCCGCCCCCCGACAAGGAGATATAATAGAGCTGGGAATTGAAGCAACCGCTTTTGGCCGAAGCTCGATAACAATGAATTGCGTGGTTCGCAATAAACTTACTCGTGAAACGGTCTTAAAAATCGAGAAAATGGTCTTTGTTAATTTAGACAAAGAAGGCAACTCGCTAGCGCACGGCAAAACAGAAATCAGCTATGTAAGAGACCGTATGAATGATTAGCGAGCTAAATTCTATCTGAAATTCGTCATCACCACCAGGGTAAAATGGTGTGTTTAGAACTGAGTAGACGAAAAAATAGCGGGCTATATCAAAAGAGCTGAGGAGCGAAAAACCCCTGTGAGGAAAAGACTAATCTGGATCGCACAGCGGCAGCGGGCTGCAGCAAATGAGCTAGCTGCAGGATTTTCACTTTTATTGGAAAAAAACTTAGAAGAGGTCTGAGGCCTAATTTTACATCGAACTCAGGTTAATATATTTCTTTGTAAGAAACCGTATCGGTAAGACTTTCTAAAAAAGCTCTTAAAGCGGCCTTGTCAGGATCCGATATTACAAAGCCCTTAATGAGGTCGCTTTTTAATGGATGTTGGCTCCCGCCTGATGCGTAATGATCAATCACCTCCTCTAAACTGGCTAAAGACCCATCGTGCATGTAAGGACCAGTTAGATCAATATTTCGAAGCGTGGCCACCTTAAACTGCCCTTCATGTTCGGTCAAGTTATTGGTTACTCTCGCCCGACCGGGGTCGCTTGGATAATCATTATACAAGCCATTATTTTGAAAACTAAAGTCCGTAGTTAATGGGAATTGATGACAGGCTCCGCAGCTTAAGGCCTCACTTGTAAAGAGTGCTAAGCCTTTCTTTTCCTCATTATTTAAGGCGGTAGAGTCGCCGTAGTAATAATACGCATCAAAAGCACTGCGATAAGAAACTAAGGTTCTTTCGTAGCTAGCTAAAGCCAGACTTAAGGTATAGGCACTAACGGGCAAATTAAAAACTTCTTGGAAGCGTGCGGGGTATTTCGCATCTGCCGCAACGCGAGCAATAGCCTCGGTAAAAGGAAGGTCCATTTCACGATGCTCTTCAATGGGCCCCATTACCTGACTTTCTAGACTAGGATTACCGCCATCCATAAATAAATAAGGCTGCCAAGCCACATTAAACAAGGTGGGTGAATTGCGATCATGCAAACGTCCTTCTGTGCCAACACTCACCTTTAAGCCATCACTAAAGGCCAAGTTAGTGAAGTGACAAGAAGCGCAAGAAATATCGAAATTTCGACTAAGGAGAGAGTCAAAAAATAAGTCTTCACCCAGTTTTGCCCTTGCCTTGGTAATAAACCTACCCGAATCTATCTGCATGAGAGGGAAATGCGGAATTGAAATCTCCAAAATTGTTTCCCTTTCTATCAAAACAGTAGGGGCCTCTTTCGTGCAGGCTGAGAACAAAAGGAAGAGGCTAATTAAAGCTAATCCCTTCTTCCTAATACTATTGTGCGGCTTTTGCTTATTAATTGTTATTCTTTCCATCGCCCATCTTACTAAAGGTAATGGCCTGATCGAACTGATTCATCATTTTAAAACCGAGAGGCCTTGAACCGCCCATAGACATGCTTAGGAATTCAGTATTCAAATCCACTCCATTGAAGAATTCTTTGTAGTCTATGGTCATAACTATGTTTAAGGTATCGCCCCCTAAAACATCAGAATGCACCATGGTAGAGCGATCTTTTCTGAATTCATTCGTCCCTAGGTGGTATTTAAACACTTGATCATAAGTGCCGTCCGCTTCAAAATCTACCTCTCCCTCAATTTTCACAAAGATGTAGCCACTCGCCCAAGACCAGTACATATTTTCTGGCTGCGGACTGAGGGGATTATTAGGATTGATAAAATCAGTGGGCTGAACACCGGTAGATCCATTATCGGTATTGGCAATGGAATCTATTCCCACACTAATATTAAACATGTGCGCATGACCTTCTTCTATAAAACCCAAGTCGCTCATCATAACATCGGGGCGAACTAATAGATACTCAGGGCTAAGCGCCGTCATACCATCGGCATCATCCATTATTACTGGCTTAGATAGATAATAGGTGGCTAAACTGTAGCGAACCTTATAACCGTTGTCTAGGGTATACTCGGTGTTTAAAGCGAAATCATCATTACCGAAATTAAAATCGTAATGGAGGTTCACCGCTACACTAGTATTAATAATGGGATCAGTTACAACGGGGTCATCTTCTTTACAAGATGTTGTAACCATTAGGGCGAAAGCCAGCAGGCTAAGGAATTTAGTTTTCATTTTTTTAATTTTCAAAATTTGTTAAAGCCTAGGTTCGATCTAAATACAAGGTCCAACATAGGTGCAGATAAAGCGGAGCTTGGGCTATAATTGCGGTGGCCGCCAAATTTCAAAAACCAAAGAATGAATAGATATAGAACTCAGGAATAAGCCCAGGTTTTCTTCCTGAAAGTGATAGAAGCTAAA
>JBNMPT010000086.1:0-7073 GCA_051277025.1 Roseivirga sp.
TACTGGCCGAATATAAAATGGAGCTGGACTACTTAAAAGGTGAGCTGCCTGCGCTAGACGCTAGCGCTCGTCTTGATATAAGTACGCATCCCTTCGCTCAAGATTTGAATTTATTTGGGCCTCGCTCCCTGTATCATCATTTAAATAGAAGCTTTAGTGAGGACGGCGGTCGGATCATTCAAGAGGATCTAGCTAATCAGACAGTTTTACTTGAACTAGAAGAGAGGCAAGAGGCGCTGAGGGAGTTAAAGGAAAAAGAAGAGTTTTTATTGAAGTTTCGTTCTTTAGGCCGTGGTGTTGATAAGCGGTCTGCTAAGGTCTATCAGTTGATTGAAAGATGGAAGGAAGAGCCTTTAGCGAGGATTTCATGGTTCTTGCGATCGATGATGCTTATTGGTCAGGCTTTTATGATTTTTGCTCTTAGTAGCTTTTTGATTAATCCAGAAGTCGCGACTTTTAAAATTCTTAATTACGCCTTCATTCTTAATTTGTTGATCTTCTTTTCACAGTTCAAACGTCTGCAAAAGCAGCATCAATTACTAGACAAATTAAGCGGTGCCATGCAACGTTATGGGCGTTTGATATTACACCTCGAAAAGCACTCTTTTCAGTCACCTGGTTTGAAAAAGCATTTGGTTATTTTAAACTCAGAACTAAAAGCTTCAGAAAGTCTATTGCAGTTAAGTAAACTTTTAGGTTCACTCGAACAGATGGCCAATGTTGTAGTTTTAATTTTCTTAAATGGACTTTTCCATTATCATTTGCATCGCTTCCATAGCTTGGCTAAATGGAAGATTAAGCACGCGCATAAACTTTCTCGGTGGCTTGACGTCACGGTGCAGTTTGAGCTACTTTCTTCTTATGCCAATTATATTCAAAATCACCCCCAATACACTTGGCCACAAAAAACGAAAGCACCTACGTTAATTGCCAAGGAAATGTCTCACCCTTTGTTGCCAGTAGAGCAAAGTGTGTCGAATTCATACAGTTTCAATGACTTTCGGCAGATGATTCTCACGGGTAGTAACATGAGCGGAAAGAGTACTTTTTTAAGAACGATTGGACTTAACTTGGTGTTGGCAAAGAGAGGACTTACTGTAGCCGCAAAAGATTTTGCCTTCTACCCATTTCAAGTATTATCGAGCATGAACCCGTCCGATAATATCCATGAGAACACTTCTTATTTTCAAGCAGAGATAATACGCTTAAAGGGTCTTTTAAATAGTATTAATCAGGAGAATACCTCACTGCTTTTATTGGATGAAATATTACGTGGTACAAATTCTCAGGATAAAAAAGAGGGTACCCGTTTGTTTTTAGAGAAGATAGCAAACCTTAACTGCATTGGGATTGTTGCCACTCACGATGTAGATATCTCCAACTTAAGACAAGAGTCTTCAGATATTTTTGCGGCTTATTATTTCGAATCTACCGTGGAAGGAGGCGAATTGAAATTTGATTATAAGCTTCGTGAAGGCGTTTGTCTTACTCCCAATGCTACTAGCTTAATGCGTAATTATGGAATAATATAATGGCAAATATCACCTCCAACAATTAAATAATAAGGAGAAGCTTTATCTGTATTGAGGGGTTGACGATTAGCTTACTTTTGCGGGAATTATGGCAGAAAATCTCGATTTCGGAAAAGCTCCACTCTCAATACTACTTCGCAAGCAGGCGCTACCAGCCTCAATTGGTATTTTAGTAATGTCTGTTTATGGTATCATTGATACCATCTTTGTTGGTCGTTATGTCGGAGCATTGGGGATTGGAGCTATTACCGTAGTCCTGCCCATTACCTTCCTAATATCTAGTATTGGAATGGCTATTGGTATTGGTGGTTCGTCGATTATTTCTCGGTCTTTTGGTGAAGATAATCCGGGTAAGGCTCATCAGATTTTTGGCAATCAGATTACTTTAACCCTCAGTCTGGCTATCTTTTTTGTGCTAGTTGGTTGGTTACTCCAAGATGAGGTTTTAGAACTTTTTGGCGGTAGGGGAGCTATTCTAGCACCAGCGGTAGAGTACTTCCAGATTATTTTGGTAGGTGCACCTTTTCTGGCTTGGGCCATGATGAGTAATACGGTTATTCGGGCAGAGGGACATCCGCGGATAGCTATGTTTACAATGATCGTCCCCGCTATTACCAACCTCATTTTAGACCCGCTCTTTATTATTGTATTTGAGATGGGCTTGGCCGGTGCCGCTTGGGCAACAACAATTTCCTATATTTCTAGTGCCGTCTTTACAGCCTACTTTTTTGTTTTTGGACCAAGCGATATGAGGCTGAGTTGGAATTGTATTCGTCCCCAGAAGAAAATTATCAAGGAAATAGCGGCCTTAGGTTCAGTTACCATGGCTAGGCAGGGAACCATTAGTATATTATCTATTGTGCTTAATAATTCACTTTACAGTTTTGGTGGAGAGCTGTCATTAGCGGCTTATGGTATTGTGAGTAGAGTATTAATGTTTGCAAACTTCCCGGTACTAGGCATCTCGCAGGGCTTTCTGCCAATTGTAGGCTTCAATTTTGGAGCAAAAAAGTTAGATCGTGTATCAGATGTTACTCGTTTGGCATTATCTGCAGCGACCATAATTGCCGGGTGCCTATTCTTAGGGATAATGATTTTTACCTATCCCTTAGCCTCTCTTTTCAGCAATGATCCTGCCCTATTAGAACGCGCCGTTCCCGCTATACGCATGGTATTTCTAGCAACCCCATTACTAGCCACTTCATTGATGGGTTCGGCCTTTTTCCAGGCGATAGGGCAAGCACGATTGGCAATGATCTTGGCCTTAAGTAAACAAGGTTTTTTATTGATTCCTTTACTTTTAATTTTACCGCATTTTATCGGTATCAATGGAATCTGGTATTCCTTTCCCATCGCTGATGTAGGAGCAGCTATTATTTCGGTGCGGCAGTTGTCTAAATCACCTTATGTGCAAATGCCATGGCAAAAAAGCAGTTAGTTTGCTCCTTGGCAGAAGTGTAATTATATAGCTTTTGACTTTTGTGATTGGAGAAAGAGGATAAATAGGCGCACTTTTCCCTAAGCTTAGTATCTTGGCCCCATGAAAAAACTATTGCTTTTTTTACTCTTGCCGCTTCTCTCTTTTGGTCAATTAGAATTAAGTGATAAAGCGGAAATCAGTTTAATTACTTGTGGAGCGAGTCAGGCAGAGTTATACTCGGCCTTTGGGCATTCTGCGGTGCGTGTTTTCGATCCTGTGCAAAGGTTAGATATCATCTTCAATTATGGGGTTTTCAATTTTGATCAACCAAATTTTTACTTAAACTTCACCCGCGGTAATCTGCTTTACACCCTTTCAGTGAGCTATTTTGCCTCTTTCAAAGCAAATTATATCGCCGAAAATAGATTCATTCACGAGCAAATTTTAAATCTCGATTCTGTTCAAAAGCAGAAGTATTTCGATTTCCTGCAATGGAATGCTCAAGCAGAAAATGCCGAATATTATTACGATTATTTTTATGACAATTGTGCCACTCGCGTAAGAGATGGTCTAATAGAGGCACTGGGAAATGAAGTACTCAGCATCGATAGTAATTATGCCGACAGAGGTAAAAGTATTCGTGACCTTTGCGATATTTACCTTCAGCAACAGCGCTGGGGCGATTTGGGTATAGATATCTGCTTAGGGCTACCCATGGATAAAAAAGCGAGTACTTGGGAGTATATGTTTTTACCCGATTACTTAGAAAATGCCTTTGCTCAGGCGAAGCTTCATTCCGCTGATGGAGGGAAGAAACCTTTGGTTAAAAGTCATGAATTATTATATACCCCAGAATATCAGCTTGTTGATCAGCCAGTTCTTAGTCCTTTTTTAGCATTCGCATTAATATTACTGCTAACAATATTTATAACAATGTGGTCTTATGCTAAGCCCATAAAGGCACGATATTTCGATTTTCTTCTTTTTTTAGTGACGGGATTTATAGGTCTTTTATTAGTGGTTTTATGGTTTTTTACTAATCATAAAGCCGCCGCTGATAATTATAATATTCTCATTTTCTTACCTAGCCATTTAATTCTGGCGATCGCCTTGTTAAAAAGCAGGTGGTCTGGCTTAGTTAGAAGGCTTCTCCAGTTTATACCTTATTATTATGCTTTGCTGATCGCTCTTTGGATTTGGCTTCCACAGGATTTACATCTCGCTTTTTTACCGCTTTGTGCTGCTTTTATTTTAAGAGCTTGGCACTTAAGCTATAAAGATCCAAGATTTAAAAAGCCTCACCAATAAAGAAGTAGAAGCCCGGTCCTTCTGCGGTAAAGGCAAAATCCAGACGTGTATAAATATCTTTTTTAGGGAATATCAAAAACCGTAAACCTGCGCCACCAGTAATCAGCATTTTGTTGATAGCTAGTTGATCCCAATCTTGGTAAACGCTGCCGCTAGCCAAAAACACACTTGCTCCCCATCTCTTGGCAAAGGAAAAGGGTAAAATGCGGTATTCTGCTTGGGCAGACAAAAGATTGTTTCCCCGGTAGCGACCATAATAATAGCCCCGCATAATACTTTCACCTCCGAGAAGAGATAACATATGAAAGGGGGCTTGCCCGTCAATAAATTGGCCCAAGGCCTGAAAGGCCAAAACCTGATTATTACCCAAGTCTTTATAAAGCCTATTATCGCTTAAAATACTGCGAAAATTAAAATCTGAACCTAGCGATTGGCTGTAGTTTAAAAAGCTTAGTTCTGCAAAAGCACCATTTCTCTCATTTAAAACATTGTGCCTGCTATCGTAGACTAATGATACGCCCAGACCGAGGTTAAAGCTGCCATCGCTGCCAGTAGGTAATTCGCCTACTTCTTCTTGCCAAATAAAATCGCTTTTAGCTAGGTATTGCAAGTCGCTATATAAGCCAGCGTACCAAAAACCTTTGAGTCTCCTTAAGAAGTGCTCTTTAATTAAGAGGTAATTAGCATCCACTAGTGCGAGTGGTTCGGTGGGGCTATTGGGCCCAGTACCATGATAAAATAGGGGAAATACCTGGTAGCGAACTTTGCCGAGGAGCATGGTTTTATCTTGATCACCATAGTTCGCATGATCGAGCCAGAGGCCATATTGATTTTCGAAGGTATAGAAGGTGAAGGCACTAACCTCACTTAATCTATTGCGAGTATCCTCATTGGCATAGTAAAGATAGAGAGAAGAAATACCTATCTCCCAGTTAGTTTCTGGCGAGAAGGCTATAGTAGGGTATACTAGGAAATTAGCCTTCCCGTCTGGAGCCTCTTCGCTGTTGAAATTATCAAAATATTTTTTTACCCAGGATTGGGCGTGGACTGGATGTAGACTAGTAGATAGGAATAAAAGGTAGATTAGGAATTTGCGCAATGGGAAGGTCTAGAGATGTATTCCCACCGGTAGCATTGGTCTTAATTCAGGGTGCGCTTTAAAATAATCCTTCACAAATTTAGTCATGGGTACAATGCGCATGCCCTTCTCATCAATTGTTGCCAATGTGGTTTTTAACATTTCTTCTGCACGGCCATCATCTTTAAACTTCTGCGGAAAGTCACAGCGTGTTAAAAAGTACTTCTTTTCTTGAATCTGATATTCAATGATAGCTAAGCGTTCTCCTACACGAACTTCAAAATGACGCATCTCTTCGTTGTCAATAATCTCCATAACTAATCGTTTAGGGGGCAAAAGTACGCAATCATTTATAGATAAATCATATCGTGCCATTATGTTAAAGGGAATTTTGCTAGTACAAATCACTCTAATAGTCTACTTTAATGGTAGTTTTTTTGTAAATAACATGGTTAGATTAATGAGAAGTGATAAATTCGGACGCTCAAACTATAAGGGAAAACTATGAGAAAGATTAAACTACTAATAATGCTGTCTTGCACCTGGCTGTTTTCGGTCGGGCAAGGGACAGTAACAACAAGCCCACCATTGGTTTCCAACAATGGTTCTACCGGAGTTTCATTTCGTGTAGAAGCAGGCGGATCACCATTAGAGATTACTGGAATTTCCAATATCTTTACTACTGGTGCTATCTCTGCAACTGTATGGGTTCGCCAAGGTGGCGTTAAAACGGGTGCTGGAAACCCGAGTGTTACAACTGCCAATGGATGGTCTCAGGTTGTAACTAACGCAACCATTACCGGTGCCAACTCAACGGGAGCGCCAGTAAGTATTCCTTTTGGTACAGTTAAAATTCCAGTTGCATCTAATGGCGCAATAGGTATTTTTATTGAAACTACTTCAGGAACTTCACGCTACCAGACAGGAACAGCTGCTGATGCAGTTACTTACACCGATGGTACTTTAACCATAAATGTTGCTGATTCAGTAGCCTATGGCGGTGCTGCAGCAAACCCAGCAAATAATCCTCGTCGCTTCTTAGGTTCTGTAACCTATGTTTTAGGTGTTACTGGTTCGTGTACTCCTTTTTCTAACTTTATGATTGATAGTATTTCTTCGGGTGCTGCCAAAATTAATTGGACACAAGGAACAGGAAACGCGTCTTTTAAAATAGAATATGGAACGGCTGGGTTTACACCTGGTACAGGAACCACTGTTACAGGAACTTATCCTGGTTCACAGCCTCCGGTAATATTAACAGGTTTAACGCCGAACACAGCTTATGATGTTTGGTTTGAGGAATATTGTAATACTGGTGGTGATACGGTTAGATTCCCAGCACCTCAGGCATTCACTACCACAAAACTGTGTGCGGCCCCTACGGCCTTTACCGATTCAAACCTTACGTCGAGTTCTATCGATTTAGGTTGGGCACAAGCAGGTTCGTATAACTCGGCTTGGATTCTTTACGGTCCGGCCGGAACTACTCCAGGAAGTACTGGTTGGTTTATTGACTCCGTTCAATCTCCGGCTACTACCTTTACCCTAACAGGCTTAAACTCGAGTACGGCTTATGATATTTATTTAGCGACCAACTGTGGTTCAGCAAATGGAGTTAGTGATACCGTTGGTCCCATTAGCATAACCACTCCTATTTCTGGTCCTCAAGGACTAACATGTACGGTAGGTAGTTCAGGTCCATTATTCTCTGATGATTTTGAAACCGTTGGTTCTT
>JBNMPT010000087.1:0-7034 GCA_051277025.1 Roseivirga sp.
CCACGTTTCTTTTGTCTCTTCTTCATGATAAAGGGGAGCTGCGATAATAATAGTACCACATAAATTTAAACATCTATGTTCCTTTAAATCAGAACATCGACCATAAGGAGCTTGCCGTTATTAAAGCTAATATTCGGCATTATCAAGAAGCGATAATTGGATTAAAAAAAATGAAGAGCAGCTCTGTGCCGCCATTTACCCGCTTATAACGATTATTAACCCGAAAGATAATGATCAGGCTTTTCAAGTGGTGTATTGGAAATAATTTAGAGTCCTAGGCAATTACTACTGCGATAAAAAATGGTGCTTTCTTCGCGGAAAAAGGAAAAAGGTTTCAAACCAGATATTCGTAAATTCTTATACCCCAGCTCTTTCGCAATACTAAAGACATCCTGATATTCTGCTCGATCTGAATCGTCTAGTATTAAAACCCCATCTTCCGTAAGGGCACTAAAGCTAGCTTTTGCACAAGCTACTCTTTCGCGGCCATCTACTAAAACCAAGTGATATTTACGACCCGTTTTCGAAGCTCCGTTAATATAGTCTTCACCCACTTCTTGAAATACTAATTCGGCATTAGTAACCGGTGCCAAAAGCTCTTCTACCTGCTTTCGCCAGGCCAAATCGTATTCGATAGAGACCACCTTATTTAGTCTTTCCGCAAACCAAATGCTAGAGAAACCAGCGCCGTATTCGAAAAGATCCAAACCCTTATTTAATCGCTCATCTAAAAACTCCACCATAGCATAATTCATCCACGGAATGGGCGTCTTGTTTTTATCGATAGGCTGAATATGTTGATGACTTTTTATAAAACCGGTTTGATTTAAATAGGAGTTATCGCGGGCAATTAGCTTATAAGCCACCCATAATTTTCGTAATCCTAAATAAAATGCTGTCTTTTTCAAGTTTGTTTCTTTTAAGGAAAGGTAAAAGGCAAAGTACTACTTTAGCCTGAAATTATATTCTTGTCGGCAAAGCTAACCCAAAATATTAGCTATTTATCCCTTTCCCAAGTAGCTAACTATATATTCCCCCTTATAACCATACCTTATATCACCCGGGTTTTAGGTCCAGAAAACTATGCGATTGTGGAATTTTCCGCGGTTTTCATGCTCTATCTCATTGCGGTTGTAGACTATGGTTTTTTAAACAGCGCCACCCGTCAAGTTGCCCAAAACCCGCATGACTCTGCGCATCTCTCGAAAGTTTTTTCTGGCGTAATGCAAGCGCGCCTGCTCTTATTTTTAGGAGCCTTAACTGCTTTTAGCCTTTTACTACTCTTGGTGCCGAAGTTCAACCAAAATAGCTTGGTGCTTTTACTCAGCGCCCCGGTAGTAATCGGGATGGCTATTTATCCCAATTTTCTCTTTTTCGGCCAGCAAAAAGCAGGCGTCATTGCCCTTACCAATATATTAGTAAAGGGATTAAGCACTGCTCTCATTTTCATATTAATTCGCGACCAGTCCGACTTTCTGTGGGTTAACTTATTAAACGGCTTATCGCAGATTGCCATCAGTTTATTTACCATCATCTATGCTTTTCGAAGCATTCCCAATTTAAAGATCTTAGCTTGGGACTGGCAATTAGTGCAATTTGAATTGAAGGAATCCTTCTACCTTTTCATCTCTAACTTCTCTACCCGCATATACGGGTTCTTAAGCATCCCCATGGGCTTATTTCTGCTAAATCCCTTACAACTGGGGATTTTCGCTGCCGCCTCCAAACTATTAAATGTGGTGCAAAGCGTACTTTTCCAACCCTTGCATGGTGCCCTTTTCCCTCACTTATCTCAAGCATACGCTAAGGGAGTTGATTATTACCGGAAGGAACACCGTAAAAGCCTTGCTTGGCTGAGCCTCATCACTGCGCTGGCGACCATTTTTTTAATTGTAATGGCGGAATTTTTAATTCGCATACTTTTTTCGGAAACCTATATAGAAGCTAGCCCACTTTTACGCATTATGGCACCCATGCTAGCCGTAGGGGCCTTTGCTCACATGTATTTGCAGCAGGGTTTAATTATTCTCAAGGAAGATAAGGCCTATATGTGGGTCCTTATTTCTATTGGCTTAAGTAGCATCCTTTTCAACTACTTTTTTATTGTGGGCTTTGGCTTAAATGGCGCGGCTTACGCCAGATTGGCAACCGAGATTTTGCTGACTATTATAGCTAGTTTTGCCTTTTACCATAAACTAAAAGTTCATGCTGCAGCTTAGCGTAATATGCACAGTTAAAAATGGCTTTCCTTATATCGAGGACACCATTCAGTCGGTGCTAGATTCGAGCTATCAAGATTTCGAATTTATTATCGTAGACGACGGCAGCACTGATGGAACTGTCGCCTTTTTAGAGTCCTTAAAGGCTGTGCAAATCAAGGTGTTTTATCAAGAAAACACCGGTGTAGCAAAGGCGAAGAATCGCGCTATCAGCCACAGTAAGGGTAAATATATCGCCATTATTGATGCGGATGACATTTGCAGTCGCGATCGCTTTAAAAAGCAAGTACAATTCTTAATGGAGCATCCCAAGTATTCGCTCGTTGGCGGATTTGTAGATATCATTGACAAAGATGGAAACTACCTATATACGGAACGTAAACCCGTCAATGACGCAGCCATTCGCACGCATCAGGAAGATCGCAATCCCTGGACCCATAGTTCCGTTATGTTTCGTCGTGAGGCCTTTGATGCAGTGGGAGGCTATTACGAGCCGGTTAAACAATATGTAGTAGACTATATGTTGCTCTATCAATTATCGCGACACGGAAAAGTGCATCAGCTAGATGAAGTGGTAGTAAGTTACCGCATTGTTCCTACTGCCCTATCTGCGAAGGCGAACCCCAAAGAATTTGACGAAATATGCATGCGAGCAGTAAAAAAAGGCTCGATGTTGCCAGAGGATTTGCAGCGCATGGATAAAATCAAAAACAAAGAAAAAGCGACTCCTGATTTCAAAAAGAGTATGTACCACTTGTATATTGGTCGGTCTTTTTTGTTTCACAATTTCCAAAGAAAGGAGGCTGTAAAACATTTAAAACTCTGCCTAAAGCTTAATCCAAGCCTAAAAATCGCGCAAGCATACTTGCTAATGAGTCGCTTTTTACCGCAGTTTTTAGTGCAGTGTATTTATCAAATTGCCAGTCCTAATGCTGGCTTAACCTATGTACGGAAAGATGTCTAAAACTTTTGATATCATCGCCATCAGTACTGGGCAAGACGTGGGTTTAATTAGCCAGTTAATAACTAGCATTGAAGCATCGCATGGCAAGGTGAAAATTGGCCTCATCCTAATCAAACAAGGAAAAGCATGGCCTAAAGAGCAACTTTCTCCCCTATTGCTCAAGCTCATAAATGGCCCCGAAAGATTAAGCCTATCGAAAGCACGTAATTTAGGTTTAAACCATCTCTTCCAAGAAAAGCTGCACGCCAAACATATTATCTTTCCCGATGACGATAGTACTTTTGATGCGGAATATTTTAAAAACTACGCTCGCCTTTGCCAAGAAGGGGAAGCTTATTTATCGAAGATTAAAAATCTAGAAGACGGAAAAAATTACAAGACTTATCCCGATACCAAAACCACAGGCGGAATAGACCTACTTCCTTTAGTGGCAAGTGTCAGTCTTATTATTCCACATCCTTGGGTACAGAAAATCGGTCCTTTTGATGAGCAATTGGGCGCAGGTGCTTCTTATGGCAGTTCGGAAGATTTAGATTATTTCCTACGCGCTTTAGACTATGGCAAGTTTAGCTTTCTGCCTGAAATTTACAATTTACACCCCTCGCGTTTTGGCAAGTACGATAGCTTAAGCAGCACCCAAATAAAGCAGCGTTTCCAAACGTATACTGATGGCTATCTCTATGTTTTTTTTAAGCATAAATTATTTAATAAATTAAAGCTCTTTCCCGAAAGGGCGCTGGGGGGCTTTGTTATATCGCTTTTAAAATTCGACATTAAGCTGGCGATGCAATATTTCTGGCTCTACCGCTATCGGAAAAATCAAATTCAAGTTCTCAGTAAAAAAAATAGCGCAAACAAATTACGATGAACTTAGACCTTCTAATTTCGGTAGTACTTTATCACAATAGCGCCGAAGAAATAAACACCATTATTGAGAGTTGCCAAGGATCGCGGTTAAACTTAAAGCTAGTTTTTGTAGATAATGCCGCAGACCAACAACGTTATCCCTTTGAAAACTCTCCGCCTTGGGTAAAATACCTTCCCCTTCCGGATAACATGGGCTTTGGCGCCGCTCATAACAAGGTGATTTTAGGCGAGGACAAAGCTAAAAACTACCTCATCTTAAACCCAGACGTTGAGTTTAAAGTAGATGTGCTGGAAAAAATAGCGCAGCATTTGGAAAAGCATTCCAAAATATCTCTACTGATGCCGAAAGTAATCTGGCCTTCTGGCGAAGACCAAGGCTTGCGCAAATTACTTCCCAGCCCCAGCGATTTAATTTTACGCCGCTTTATCCCTAGCTTTTTGAAACGATTTTTTCGCGCCAAAGAAGCCCAATATCAATTGCAAAAGCTCGATGCTAAGCTACCCGTGCAAGTGCCCGTGCTTAGTGGTTGCTTTATGTTTTGCCCGCATCAAATTTTACGCGAAGAGGGCGGATTTGACCCGCGTTTCTTTTTGTATTTAGAAGATGTAGATTTATCGAGACGTCTTTACCAACGGGGCATCAACCTCTATTGGCCGGAAGTTGAAGTGATTCATCATTATCAAAAAAGTTCTTACCGCAGCCTAAGGCCTTTGCTGTTGCACTTAAAATCGGCCTATAAATACTTCCAGAAACACGGTTGGTTTTTCGACAAACAGCGTTTGAAGATTAATCGCCACTGCTTAAAGCAAGACCAAAATATTTTTCGTTAATCCTTAGCTCGACCTTTAATTAGTACTTTTACCACCGCATGGAGAATTATCAAACATACCTTTATGGGGCGGCATTTGTGACGGCATTTATCATCACCTATTTCTCCATTCCCGCAATTATTCGTCTCTCGTTGGTAAAGAAACTATACGACCGTCCTGACGATCGTAAAAAGCACGGGCAACGTATTTCTCCCCTAGGCGGTATCGGTATTTTTGGAGGCCTGCTACTCTCCTTTGTGTTTTACACCGCCCACCTTGCCAATAGCACTTTAAACTCAGTACTTGTGGGGCTTTTCATTCTATTCATCACGGGGGTTAAAGACGATCTTTATCCTTTAGTTCCCTATAAAAAACTACTGGGGCAAATTTTGGCCATTAGCGTTATTATTCTGCAAGGAGATATTCGTTTGGTGCAACTTTACGGCATCTTCAATATTTACGAACTACCCTACTGGGCTAGCATTAGCATTAGTGCTATGTTTTTCCTAAGCATCATAAACTCTTTCAACTTTATTGATGGCATAAACGGCTTAAGCTCAATGCTAGGGACCCTTGTAAGTCTTGTTTACGCCCTATTATTTACCTATCTAAATCAACCCCTTTTTATTACACTGGCGCTTTGTATCGCTGGTTCGCAGATGGCCTTTTTACCCTATAACCTCCTGAAGGCAAAGATATTTATGGGTGATAATGGCTCTATGACGATGGGTTTCTTTGCCGCTTTGATGAGCATTTACTTTTTGCAGAGTAATGCCTTGAGCGATCATCAAATACTGGAACATGTAGATGCTGTGCTTTTCGCGTATGCCATTCTGATTGTGCCGATTCTAGATACCTCACGGGTGATTTTCATTCGCATCTTTATAAAGCGCGTGTCGCCTTTAAAGGCCGACCGAAACCATTTACACCACGTACTTTTAGATATCGGTTTAAATCACCTTAAAGCCACGCTTGTTTTAGTAAGCACTAATTTAGCACTCATCTTAGCCACTTGGGCTTTAAACCCTTACGTTCGGGCCTCCTTGCTGTTCCTAATTATTAGTTTTACTGCAATTTTGCTTTCGCAGATTCCCTTTGTAATTAAGAAACGTCAAAAGAAAGCCAATATCTATGAGCCCCAAACTTAATGCGCGCCTAGAGCAAGCTTTTTTCAGCTTATTGCTGCTCGCTTTAGGTAGTTTAGCCTTTGGCATTGCGCCACTCTCCAATTTAAGCTTAATGAGTTTAGCCTTGATTGGCCTACTGATTATTACTAAAAAAGAGTGGAGCGACAGTTTAAAAGATCCGGTCAGTCTAAGCTTTTGGCTGTTTTTCTTTGTCTACCTTTTCTCAATTAGCTACAGCTGCAACAGCGAAAGTGCTTGGCGGGATATTGAAACCAAAATGAGTTTTCTTATTGCGGCACCCATCTTACGGGCTTACCAAGGACGCCTCAAGCAAGCTCAATTGCGGAAAGCATTAAAAGCGTTTATACTAGGCACTGCTGCCTCCCTTATTTTCCTACTCCTTTACGCAAGCTTCCGCAGTCTTGAAGCGAGCTCATTCAGCTACCCTTCGCCCGGCGGAACCTATGAACTCTATTTCTTCCTTTACGAAAGCTTTTCCGAGGCCGTTATGCACCCGGGCTATATTTCCCTTTATATAGGCATTGCTTTTATTGGCAGTTTATTTTTGGCTAATGAATCATACTGGCCAAAAAAACTAGTCCTTCTCCTTCTAGCACTCTTCACCCTTGGCCTCCTATTACTGCAGGGGCGAATGACGATCATTGCCCTCGCTCTCAGTTTGGGAATTTGGATTTTAGTTCGCCTCATTAAAGGCGGAAACTGGCGTTCTTTTGCCCTATTTAGTAGCATTGCTCTCATCGCTATTTTAGGCGCGTCTCAATTGGCTCCGAAAAGTTTAAGCGAGCGATATTTAGCTTTTCCAGACTTCTCCTATGACATTAGTGGCGATGCATTTAACAGTGCCACCTACCGCTTAGCCGAATGGAAATGCGCTTGGGATGGCATTAAAGACGCACCAGTTTTAGGTTATGGAGCAGGTTGCGGACAAGATGAACTATTTAGACGCTATGAAAAGTTTGAATTCTGGCAAGGCTTAGAAAGACAGTACAATGCCCATAACCAGTATTTAGAGACTTGGCTTAGTAC
>JBNMPT010000088.1:0-7011 GCA_051277025.1 Roseivirga sp.
GTTTTACCTGCCGCTTCTAATACTTCTCCGAGTGTTTCGCTGAGGTTGTCTTTTTCATAAATAACCTTCACCCCTTTAAAACTATCGGCATAGCGAGTCATGGTTACATAATGCAAGTTTAATGGACTCATGTCATATTCTGGAAAGGCCTCTTGGCTTAAGGCACTGGTAATCTGACGACCTCTATCGGTGCGGAAATTGAAGCATAACACCACATCTCCCTCGTTAATTGTTCCGGCTTTATTTATTAAGGCGGGCCTTACAAATTCATCGCTTATCCCTGCGGCATAACTTGCGCTTAAAACTTCTTTGGCAGAAGCAGATTCGCTACCCACTCCTTTAACCATAAGGTCATAGGCTTTCTTTACTCTCTCCCAGCGCTTATCGCGATCCATGGCAAAGTATCGACCAACAATAGAGGCAATGCTTCCCGTGGTTTTAGCTAAATGTGCTTCTAAATCGGCAACATAGGCTAAGCCTCCCTGTGGGTCAGTATCTCGACCATCGGTAAAAGCATGTACAAAAACATCTTTGAGCTCGGCTTCTGCCGCAGCACTTAATAGACCTTTAAGATGGCTAATATGAGAATGAACGCCACCATCCGAGAGTAGCCCCATGAAGTGAACCTTTTTGCCTTCTTTTTTGGCATAGGCAAATGCTTCTTGCAAGATGGGCTCTTTGTTTAAGCTGCCATCTTCCACCGCGAGGTTAATCTTCACTAAATCTTGATAAACAATGCGGCCGGCGCCTAAATTCATATGGCCTACTTCGCTATTGCCCATTTGGCCTTCTGGTAAACCAACGGCCAGACCAGAAGCTTGTAATTTTGTGTTGGGATAGTCATGATAAAGTGAATCTACAAAAGGAGTTTTGGCCTTATCAATTGCAGATACATTTTTATTGCGGGCAATGCCCCAGCCATCTAAAATTATTAGTGCTGTGCGCTTGTTTTCACTCATCATGAATAGTTAGACGGCAAATTTACTTAATGCATTTGAGCAGAGGGTCAAGATTGCTAAAAAGCCTATTATTTTATAGAAACAAATGCACTAGAAAATGAAATAAAGAGGAGGCCCAGGAACTTTTTAAAATTTGTAACTAATAGGGAGCAGCAAAGGCTTAGCTAATTAGTAAATTTTGTCGCCGATATTTTAAATTGAAGAGGGGAACCTTTGAGGATGAACGCTCTCGACTAGCAGATATTCACGGTCTCTTTTCGAACCATTAATCGTATCACGGCGCTGCCGAGGTAGTGATAATATCAGGAGCTAGCACGAAATTGTAAAGTCATAAGCTGAGTTCGATGTAAAATTAGGCCTCAGACCTCTTATAAATAGTAGGAATCCAACTAAGCGAATTCGATTCTCGGTGTATTTTTTCTGATCAATTGCGACTAAGTATGGGCCTTGATAATTTGATCAATCTTCTCTTTGCGGGAGTTCATTACACCTTTTTGAAACAAGATAAAGGCCAAGAGTAAAAGCCCCAAGCGGCTAAGATAAGTGAGACTATTTTCATCTAAAAGCCAAAAATGTGCAATTAAAATTAGTATCACAATAAGAGCCCAAGAAATATAAGTTTTAGTAAAGCCGAAAAAGACCGCTACCAAACTAAGCGCTATTTCCTGCAAAGGGTACTTTTTTAAAATGATTTTTATTTGATGAGGACTAGTCTCTTAGTCTTTAATAATCTGCTTTGCGGCAGTGTTTTGATTAGCGATTATATTGAGGTACTTTGGGTTTAGTCTTTTGTTAGCGCTCAACTGTTTTTGCAAAATTTCAAAGTACTTTCTGCTATTCTGGCTAAGAATCAGATAGGCAGAGAAAACCGCCTGAGCCTTAGCAAGATTATTTGATGAGGATAAGTATTCTTTGCGGAACGCTTTAAAAATTACTCTTTGACTGGCTTCTTTGCGAATGTCTAATATGCGATAATAGTCTTTCATTTTTGAAAATAGATAAATCACTTTGGCCTTGAACTTGAAGTTTTCGGTCGATTCTTAAATCAAGTCTTGGCTTAGATGAGATTCCCTTTAGCCTCTTTCGCTCTTAATCTAGCAAGGTATGTTTCATGGGTGATCTCGCGATAAGCATCTCCGGCAGCCCAATATTTAAACTTACCGTTTTTTTCCATCCATTCATTTTCTATTAATTTTTGGATTTCCATGTTTAAGAAAAGACTGCGTTTACCAATGGTTCGCAGTGCCCAGGATATCGCTTTGCGCACAAAATTTCGCTCATCGAAAATATAGTCTTTCAGTAGAGGATAAAACTGAGCAATCTCGCTATCGGGCATTTTTTTATGATGCAGAGCAATAGACATAATCATTACTATTCCCGCTCGTCGCTGATATTCCTCGCTAGCGACGGTCCATAAAAAAGGGAGTTGCAGGGCAAAATCACATTTCACAAATAAGTTATTGCAAAATTGGTCTACTAAGTCCCAGCTGTAAAATTCTTGCCAATAAACTTCGGCATCATCCAAGAGGAGTTTCTGAGGATCATCAATAAAAGCCGCCGATAGTTTTGCTTCGTGAATAGGTAGGCGATAAAGCTCCTGCGCCAAGCGCTTATTTCCTTTAAAAGGTTTCGCTGCGGATCGGATTTGAGGCATTCTTAAACCCAAAGCTTGCCGGTTGGGAATACCAAACCGCTTAAGACCTTCAGCGAAATCAGGATCAGCCAAGGGCATTAAGGACTCAATATACTGATCGCCGGTCATGGCCTTAGGCTATTTCCGCACTAATATCGCCCGGTGCGATTTCGCGTGCTTTTTGCCCCGCTTCAAAAAGGCGTGCGCTATGTTCGCCTTTTAATAAAATCCTCTTGCCTTCAACTCTTAGCCAACTGCCTTCGCGCAGGCCAATAACCTTCTGGTTATTTTGGCAATGAAACTCGTTAATGCGGGTTTCACGGCTTTCGCCCTGATGCTTAGAATTTGGATCGGGGTCTAAATAATGAGGGTTGATGTTAAAGGGAAGAAACTGAAGAGCCTCAAAAGAGGGGGGATACACAATGGGCATGTCATTAGTGGTGCCAATGCTTAAGCCCGCTAAGTTGCTTCCGGCGCTGCTGCCCAAATAGGGCGTGCCTTGGGCAATAACATTTCTTAAAGGCTCTATTAAGCCTTGCTCATAAAGAGTTTTTAGTAATAAAAAAGTGTTGCCTCCTCCCGTAAAAATTGCCTGAGCTTGCTCTACTGCCTCTCGGGCAGAAGGGTATTCATGAATGCCTTTAACCTCAATGCCATAATTTTGAAGAGCAGTTTTAGGGTAACTGGTATACTCATCGTATGAGATACCGCCGGGTTGAGCGTAGGGGATAAATAGGAGCTCATTTTTATCTCCTAAAAAATCTATGATCTCCGCTGCTATATACTCCATATAGGCTGAGCCGTGAATTTTACTGGTAGAGATAATGAGCAAACGGCTATGGTCGTTAGGAAGAGCGAGAGAAGATTTCATGCTTTGATATTAATTGCTAGGTCTAGCTTATTTCAATTTAATTTTAGTGCGTGGCGAAGGTAAGCACTGGAGTGCTCGGCCCCTTTCCTTTACTTCTAATTAAAGTTCAATAAGGCCGTGTAAACCCCCATGTTTACCCCAAATAGAGCGGTCCAAATAGGTCGTACCATGCCATTATGCGCGCTGATATGATTGTAGTCGCCAAAGAAAACGAGGGGATTTGTTTTAAAAGTTTCATCATTAATCTTTTCATTCTTCCAGCTTTCTCCACCATCACTGCTTGATGCGAGGTAAACATCAGTTTCAAAACCGGCCAAATTTCGTCTATCGTAGAATACACAATAAAGGTTTCCGTTGGTTTGATCAACAGTTAGCCAGGTGAAAAATTGATCGGCGCTATCTTGGTCATTGTTAATGCGATTTGCCTCAGACCACGTATCACCGCCATCGTCGCTGCTTGTTAGCCAAACATCGTAATGGCCATTTCTATCGTCTACCCAATTAATATAAAGTCTTCCAGAATGATCACTTTCGCTTAAGTCGCAGACCGTAATAGGCATTCCGTTTGCACGCGAAACACCAGGGACGTCAATATCCCAACCTCCATTTTGTTTGGCTACGATGAGGTCCTTTTCCAGCCAAGTTTTTCCACCATCGTGGGAGCGATCGAAATAGAGCTTTTCATTAAGAGCCCAAGAAACGTAGATTGTTCCATCGGGACCAACGGCAGGAACGGCCCCTTCTGTTGTACCATCATCATCTAAACAATTACCAGAAACTTCATTAATTTGCTGGGCTTCAGACCATGTTTCGCCTCCATCTTCAGAAAGTGAAAATAAAATATTGCTTTGCGCAGAAGAGTCTTCACTGCCGTAATCGTCAAATTGAGTCCAAGTGACATAGATGTTATTGGTAATCGGGTCAACCACTGCCCAGTGTTTATCCTGATCTTTGGGGTGATTGAAGCCCATAAATGTTCCTTCACTCCAGCTTAGCCCGCCATCGGTGCTTTTTTGCGCAACAATGCGATCGAGAATTTCTTCGCTCTTCCAATTTTTACCAGTTGGGTCGGAGAGATGAAAATAATAGTGATGCCCAGCAGTATCGGTGGTTAACACCGGATCTCCCCAAACTCCATAGGGTGATTCAAGGGCGTCTTCCTGCCAAGTTTTACCACTATCATTAGAGTAGAAAACTTTATCAAGGATACAGGCGGCAACAATGTTTGCGGGGTTTTTAGGGTTTATGCTAATACTGGGCTCGCAGTATCCCCTTCCGGTAAGGAGACTGTTTTCTCCAATCAGTACATTTTGAGCCTGCAGACCGAGGCTCAAGAGAATAAGGGCAATGATGTTTTTCATTTTTTTTGCTTTTGCAGAGGCGATTAATTATTTTTTACGAATACACATTAGCCCATCTCTGAGGGGTAATAACATGTTTTCTACGCGTTCGTCATTTTGGACAAAACGATTAAATTTCAAAAGTGCGATGGTGCTTTCATCGCGTGGTTTAGGTTCTTTTAAAACCTTACCACTCCAAAGTACATTATCCGCTAAAATTACTGCGCCGCTTTTTAAATGCGGGATTAATTTTTGATAATAATCAAGATACCGGGGCTTATCGGCATCAATAAATACTAAATCCCAAGGTTTTACCAGCTGGTCTATGATTTCTAGAGCATCGCCCAGATGTAAGTTTAACTGATCTGCAAAAGCGGAACGATTAAAATAGGATAAGATGAAAGTTTCCAGCTCATCGTTAATTTCTATGGTATCCAATCTGCCGGAAGGGGCGAGACCTTCAGCTAGGCATAAGGCCGAATAGCCAGTATAAGTACCGATTTCGAGAATATGTTGAGGTTTAAGCAGCTTGCTTAAAAAGGAGAGATAGCGGCCTTGCAAGGCGCCACTTAACATGCGTGGTTGGAGAATTTTTAAATGGGTTTGACGGTTTAAATCTGCTAAAAGGGCACTCTCTTTATCGTGATGAGCGCTCAGGTAAGATTCAAGATCTTCGGAGAGGAAATTCATATTTTGCTAATGTGGTGCTAAAATTAATATATCCGTTGTTGAATGGTTATTTTCGTGGCATGATTACCATCCGTCCTTTTCGAGCCAGCAGGCCTCCCCGTGATAAAGCTTACTTAGTTGCTACTCGCTCTTACCAGAGTTATACTGATGAAGAGCTAGATGAAAAGCTCAATAATAATCCTTTCACTTTTATGCACGTCATTAACCCAAAGGCGGTGCGAGAAATGACTTCTTCGAAAGAAAAATTTGACTTGGTTAAGCAGGGTTATTTGAACTGGTGTGAGGAGGGGATTTTTAAAAAAGATGCCGATGCGGCCTACTATCTTTATAGTCAGGTAAAAGATGGCAATGAATATATTGGCATTATTGCCGCGGTAAGTGTGGATGATTATGTTGAAGGACGAGTTAAGAAGCATGAAAATACGCTTAGCGCGCGCGAAGAAATGTTTACCGATTACTTAGAGAATACAGGCTTTAACGCTGAACCAGTATTATTGGTTTACCAAGATAGCTTTAAATTGAACCAGCTTTTTGCGCGCTATGTAGAACTGCGTTCCGAATATGAATTTACCAGTACCGATAAGGTTTACCATCGTTTATGGCCTATTACAGACGCCAGTGATTCGGAGGTAATAACCGCAGCCTTCCAGGAGCAAGAAGCTTTGTATATCGCCGATGGTCATCATCGTTCTGCTAGTTCTGCTTTATTATCTAAAAGATTGGTGGAGCAGGGTGCAGAGGGTGATATGCACGAATTTTTTATGGCCTTCTTAATTGGGGAGGAACAAATGAAGATCTATGATTTTAATCGTCTGGTTTTAAATGATAGTGGCAAAGGCAAAGCTCAGATACTAAGAGAGCTCAAACGTTTATTCCATCTCGAGCCAAAGCAGGCAACTTTTCACCCCAAAAAGTTGCATGAAATGGGCATGTACATAGAAGGGGACTGGTATAAGCTTAGTCCCAAGCTAGGAAGTTTTGATCCCAGCGATGCGGTGGGGCATTTAGATGCAGAAATATTGAGTCGTAATATACTGGCGCCAATATTTAATATTGCCGATTTAAAATCGGATCAGCGTGTTGATTTTGTGCCCGGTGTACACGGCTTAGAAAAATTAGAAGAAGCGGTTAATTCTGGGGCTTATCACGTGGCTTTTAGTCTTTTTCCGGTGAGCATGGAGCAAATAAAAGAAGTAAGTGATATGGGTAAAATAATGCCTCCTAAAAGCACTTATATAGAGCCAAAGCTGCGCAGTGGACTAATTATTTATGAATTGATGGCGTAAACCTGACCTTCCTTTTTAGCTTTTTGATCGAGGTTTTTACCAATTAATATTCCCAAGACCATTCCTATTGGCATGCCTAAGCCAATAAATCCCATCGATCCGGAGACCGTGCCAATCACAACACCAAGGGGCACACCAATACCACCAACACCAACAGCAATCCAGACATCGCGATTATAATTCTCTCGAAAGAGTTTGTCGTTTTTCACGAGTGACTGCTGCAAGACTAGAT
>JBNMPT010000089.1:0-6980 GCA_051277025.1 Roseivirga sp.
ATATAACGCCCATAAGCAGTATCGTCAAAAGCGTCCCAGCCAGAAACTTCCTATTCAAGTCCCATTTCATGAAAAAGGTAAAGGCGACAGCTATAGGTATATACATAGACAATACCGCTCCATAGGAGGTATGCTCCTTGAAAAATGGAAACATCACCCATACCGAAGCATCCTTGGTAAAGCCCCACTGGGAGTGGACCGCCATCGTATAAATCACCACTGCTGCTAAGGGAATTAAATACAACCAAAAAAACAAATAGATGCGTTTTGGATCCTTAAATAGCTGGGACATAAAATAAAAGAAAACCGTAATAAACCACAGACGCGCTAAAAAGAACTTAAAGGAGACCAGCGGCATCTCGCTAGTAAGGGTGGTTATTAGCATCCAGAACAAGCTGACAATAATGATTATTGAAATTGGATGCTTAACAAACTTTAAATCGAAGTTTCCTTTATAAATAAGCTTCGCGAAAAAGAGCAACATGATACCAAAGAGCAGAGGCTCCGTAGGCAGTGTGAAGCCGACGTGAAGATCTGGGTTAAGATAAAAAATACTTAAGGGTGTGCTAAAAATGATAAAGTATAAAACCTTATCGAGAGCCAGAAAAACGAGGGCCAATATTAACAAAGCAAGGGGTAAAAGCAGCAGCCAATAAACCTGACTAACAATAATAAGAACATTGAGCAAGGCCATAAATAGACCTGCTCCAATAACCCAACGATTTGCCTTATTAGCCAAAAAATTATTCAATGAAGATCCTTTTACTTTCGAGATTTACTAATCGTATCCCAAATTAAGATAGAAACTAAGGTAAAAGTAAAAGCCCCTAACATACTAAGCGCCACAATTAACCAGCGTATAGGATACTTTTTCTTCTCGGCGGCATAGGCATTATTCACCTTAAATGTAGCCGGTAAACTTTCCTCTACATCTACCTTTCCTTGATCATGTGCCGTTTTAAGCTTAACCACTTCTTCTTTAAGATAGGCCAACTCGTCGCGGAGGGAAACATAAGTACCCCCATATTTGGCCAAGGTGTCTAATTTAGCTTCTATCGCTTGTGCAGATGAATGATTTACACCTTTCTCGATTTGTGCGGTAGCGAGCTGCTCACTGAGAACGGCAGATTGAGTTTCATAATCATGCACTCCTTTATAACGCAAATCTGTTAATGAATCTTCTAAGCTGCGCAAAGCGCTTTTCAAAGACTTATATTCTCGGTCTATAATAGCCAAACCTTTTTTCGCTCTTTCCTGCTGGATTCGATTCTTAACCATATCCAACTGAAGCACGATGTCATTGGCAATCAAAGCAGCCGTATCAGGGTTCGCATCGAGAACACTAATCTCCACACTCATAAATTCTGTGCGACGAAAAGAAATATTAGAGCCATACGTTTCATACAGCTCCGTCTTGGCATACTTTCCATCCGCATCAATGTCATAATGCTTTAACAGATTGTAATTATGTATTATACTATCACGGATCTCATCAGTATTTAAAATCTGCAGTAATTGCTCAGCCTCTTCTTCCTTTCCGAACTCCAAAATATCTTGGCCCCTCGAAGCAAATTTCTGCGGAAGCAGTGCCTTTGACAAACTATTAGTGGTTGAGGGAAAAACTGTTACGGTAGATTCAAACTGGGGTTCTATAAAAGCTGGTCCACTAAAAACCGCTGCCAGCAATGCTGCTGCAATAGTTACGATTAAAAGAGGCTTCCGCCAGTTATATAAGTATACAATTAGATTGGTAGAATCAAAAACCTGATCGGTGTTCTGAGTGTTTTCCGGCATTTTCTGCTTTTTAAGGCGACAAAAATAACAATAAATGATTGGCCTTAACCTACTTCTGATTAGGCTTTATTAAGCGATAGGCATCTTTTAGTGGTAAAAGCCCACTTAGCAAAGCAACAATGGCGATGAGACTGGCTACAAGCAGTGACTTCTGCCACCAAACAACAAGGAGGTAATTTTGCAGTAAGATGCTTAAAACTATCGCCACTAGACTAAAACCAAATAGACGTAACCAAAACCTTGCACCATAGTGCAAATTCACCTTTTTAAAGCATAAAAACATCTGCACTAAAGCCGCCGAAGACTGGGTAACTACGGTAGCAAAAGCCGCACCTATTGCCCCATATCTGGGAATAAGTATTAAATTGAGAACGATATTTAAGACGAAACCTATGAAAGCCACTTTGTTCAGCAAGTTTAGATCCCCTTTTGCCGTTAATAGGGTACCAAAAACGAAGGTGGTTCCAAAAGCTAAGGAGCTAAATAGTAAAACTTGTAAAACAGGAGCACTACTGGCACTGTGATCCAAATAAAGTAGATCCATCAGGCCTGGAGCCGCAAAATAGACACCTAACAAAATTGTTAAGCATAAAACATAGAGTAGACTAAAAGCCAGTTTACTGAGCGCTGTGACCGATTCGCCTCTTGCTAGCATTCCCGAAAACAAGGGTAAAAGTATCACCGAAAAGAGATAGGCGGGTTGATTAATAGCATCCAAAAGTCGAAATGCTTGGGCATAAATGCCATTCTCCAAATCACCAACCAACTGTTGGAGCATTACTGAATCTACCCGGGTATAGAGCGCCATTAAAAATATCAACAAGGCATAGGGAGCACTACCTTTTAGCCTTACCAAGAAACCCTTCCACTTCAATTTCGGAAAAACTCCTTTCACACGAGGGTAGATAAGCACAAATCCTAATAAGGCGGCCAGTCCATAACTTAGTGTTTGCAAAAGGGCAAACCTTTCAATGGTCATTAAAAAGGCGTCATTAAAATAGAGGACATAGCCGGCCATAATGATCATTAATAGCTTATCTACTATACTCATCAGGCTATCGTACTTAAAAAGATGTAGTCCCGCTAGATGTGCTCTAAAGAAGAGAATAAGTGAAGAAAGAGCCTGACCGATGGCAAGGTAAAGTAAGACCATCCACTGATCGCCCAAATAACCTAGCCAGCTACCGGCCACAAAAGCAAAGAGTAAATAAACAAAAGCCAAGACTAGCTTAAGAAGAATAAGGTCTGAGAAATGGGAGGCTACCTCAGCAGGTTTACGAGAAATACTGCGATTGCTATAATGTGCTAAACCTAAGTCTAATACGATATTAATAATCATACTAAAACTTAACACGGCCGCATAATAACCATAAGCCTCGCCCCCTACTCTATTCTGAACCTCGAGGTCGATGCCGAAAATCCAAAAGGGCTTAACTAAAACATTTACTAAAAGCAGTAAAAATAAACTGCCAACAAATTTCTTTTGCATAAGTATTAGGCCTGCAAAGGTAATCATTATGACAGGCTTATCTTTGCAGCTTGAAAATTGCTGTAAACACACGTTTGCTTCTAAAAAATAAGCTCG
Organism: Roseivirga sp.; assembly: GCA_051277025.1. Classification (GTDB taxonomy): domain Bacteria; phylum Bacteroidota; class Bacteroidia; order Flavobacteriales; family Schleiferiaceae; genus Croceimicrobium. The sequence goes on from JBNMPT010000089.1 coordinate 3,380, forward strand.
ACGGCATGGGGTACTTTAGCCATGAGATCCTGCAAAGGTTAGTACGCAACCACCCCGAGGTTGAGTGGCTATTTATTTTCGACCGAAGCTATCATTCCGATTTTATCTATGGCAGTAATGTCAAAGCGGTAAATATTGGTCCCCCTTCTCGGCATGCCCTTTTATGGTGGATCTGGTTCCAAATAAGCATTCCTTTTATACTGCGGAAACACCAGGTAGATTTATTGCTTTCACCCGATGGCTATATTCCTACTTATGGCAAGACGCCTGCTCTACCAGTTATTCACGACATCAATTTTGAGCATCAAAATCATAATCTCGACCCCGTTTCCGGAGCTTATATGCGTTATTTTTTTCCGCGCTTTGCCAAACGTGGCCGCAGAGTAGCTACCGTTTCTAATTTCTCTAGAGAGGATATTTCTAAGACCTACTCTATTGATAAAGGGAAAATTGACCTAGTTTATAATGGCGTCAGTGCGAAGTTTAAAGCCTTAGACGATAGTGCAAAAGTGGCCCAAAAAAGGAAATGGTCGGCAGGTTGCAACTACCTACTTTTTATTGGCTCCTTGAACCCTAGAAAAAATATTGCCGGCATGCTCGCTGCATATGAGCTTTATAGAAAACAAGGGGGAAGCGCCAAATTCATCTTGGCGGGAAGCAATATGCTGGGAGCCCAAGAAATCGCCGATTGCCATGCTAAGAACAGTTATCAGAAAGATATCATCTTTACCGGTCGCTTAGATGAAGAAGAAATCACCTCCCTTTTAGGTGCCGCGCAGGCCCTTTGTTTTGTTTCTCACTTTGAGGGCTTTGGAATCCCCATACTAGAAGCTTTTAAGAGCGACTGTCCTGTGATTACTGCTAATAACACCGCTATGCCAGAAGTAGCTGGCGCTGCTGCGTGGCTTTGTGACTCGGAAGATGCCGAGGATATTGCTAAGGCGATGCTTGCCAGCGACAGGGAAGATTTGAGGAAAGATCTTATTCTCAAAGGGCGCGAGCAAGTAAAGAAGTTCAATTGGGATAAATCTGCTGAAATGATGTGGTCCAGCATTCAAAAGTGTTTAAACTATGGCTAAACTAAAAGGCATTTTACAAAAAGGTCGTCTGGAAGCGGGCTGCGATGAAGCGGGAAGGGGTTGCCTTGCTGGGCCAGTCTTTGCTGCGGCGGTAATCCTTCCGCCTAACTTTCGCTCTCCACTATTAAACGATTCCAAGCAAATTGGCAAAACTACCCGCTTGGCCCTGCGCGAGCTTATTGAAAAGAAAGCCTTAGCCTGGGCGGTTGGAATAGTTGATCACAAGGAAATTGACGAAATAAATATTCTCCAGGCCTCTTTTTTGGCTATGCACCGTGCCCTTGACCAACTAAATATCAAAGCCGAGATTTTATTGATTGATGGCAATCGATTTAAGACCTATTCCAACATCCCTCATCAATGTGAAGTAAAAGGGGATGCTAGAATAAAAAGTATTGCAGCGGCTTCTATTCTCGCAAAAACTTATCGCGATGATTATATGCTAAAATTAGCCGCAGATTTCCCCGAATATCACTGGGAGCAGAACAAAGGCTATCCCACAAAATCTCATCGTCTAGCTATTAAAGAACACGGCATCAGCCCACACCATCGTCTTAGTTTTCGACTATTAGCAGAGTAAAAGAATAAGCCTTTGATTCAGCTAATTCTTAATACTTTTGTCACAAACTCCATTAGATGAATCTGCGTTATTTACTTTTCTTAGCCGCCGCTCTGATAAGCAGTGCCTGTAGCACTGAGAAGACTGAAACAACTGATCTTTACCAGCTTGTACCGAGCAACACGGTGTGGCTAGCGCAGATTAATGATTGGGATAAATTAGAAAATGCCGCACAGAACTCGCGGGTATATCATCACCTTGCTAAGCTTCCTTCCTTGCGGCAAATTCAGGATAATTGGCACGAGTTGCAAGCCGTATTGCCGGTAGACAGCCTACAAATTTTAAAAACCATTCCCAATGCTCTGCTTTGCGAATCGCTTAGTGGTGCAGAAAAATACGACTGGCTCCTTATTGCTCACAAAGGCAAAGCAGACTTCAATAGCATCCGAAGCCTTTTAGAAAGTCAATTTAAAATTAGTAGTAGCGATTATTCCGACCAAGAAATTCTCACGCTAGAAAGCAAATCCAAAAAGCTCCTCTATCTTCATTTCAAAAAGGATTATTTCCTTATTTCCCCGAATCGTATTCCCATTGAAAATAGCATCAGGCAAATTAATAATCCTAATATATGGAGCGAGGATAATAACCTTAAAAATCTTATTCAAACAAGAAACAGCAATGCCATTGCTAACATTTTTATACGTTTAGAATTAGCCAATGACTATCTAAAGGCCCTTTACAAAAACGAGGACTTTGCATACTTCCGCGGACTGGGCGACTGGATAATTTTGGACTTAGAAGCGGAAAAGCAAGATCTAATCTTAACGGGCTTGCTTAATCACCCCAGCGAAGAGTTTAATTACCCCGAAGTATTTAGTGAGCTGCATAGCAATCAGATTTCGGCCGTTCAGATCGTCCCACAAAACTTAGCCAATTGGGTCCACCTAAACGTAGGGAATATAGGACAATACAGCCGCAGTTATAATTCTTACCTCGAAACTAATGGCAAACTAGAGAGCCAGAAAGCCTTAATTAAAAAGCTTCCAGCGGCTAGCACCGATAAAATTTTAGGCCTCATCGACAATGAAATGGGGGTCTTTAGCGCGGGACGTAGTAATGCACAAGCCTTCCATTTTGCCTATTTCAACTTCCGTAATGAAGAGCTCTGTAAACAAAGTCTAGAATCGCTGGCAGACAGCAACTTCATTGAGGGCTACCGAGGACACATCATTCGCAAGGTGGAGGCACTGAACCTCTTACCACGTCTTTTTGGGCGTTTATTTGACCGGATGCATCAGCCTTTTTATATTCTTTATGGCGATTTTGTAATTTTCGGCGAAGACCAAACTGCTCTGAAGGTTTTATTAAATGATCTTTTAGATGATAAGCGTTTATATAAATCTGCCTCCTTCCAAAGCTTATCAAATCAGCTTCCCGGCAAGAGCCACATTCAAATTGTTACGGGCTTTCCCGAATGGCTTCCGAACCAATTGATGCAGTTAAAGAAAAGTGCTGCCGCAGAACTAGAACAAAAACTAGACAGCCTCAGCGAAATTAAATGGGGGATTTTACAATTGCGAGCAAGTGAAAAGAAAAGCTTTCTAAGTCTGCAGCTAAGGGAGGAAAAAGCCATTATTGAAAAAATTAGTCGACAATGGACTACGCAGCTCGAAGCAAAGCCTAGCGGCGAACCGCAGTTTTTAAAAAATCATCTTGACCAGAAATACGACATTGCCCTTCGAGACGATAAGAACAAGCTATATCTCATCTCCCGTAAGGGGGAGGTTTACTGGGGAAAAGCATTAGATGGCCCTATTATTGGTGAAATTCATCAAATTGACATCTATAGAAACAACAAATTACAGATGGTTTTTAACACGGCCACTACTCTTTATGCCGTTGACCGCTTGGGAAGAGATATTGAAGGGTTTCCCATAAAATTGACCGAAAAAGCCAGTGCCCC
>JBNMPT010000090.1:0-6974 GCA_051277025.1 Roseivirga sp.
GGGATAATTATTTCGGCGAAATAGGGCATGCTCTTAAGGCACTAATTTGATTCAGGAACTTGTTTATGCACTTTCTTAGATCCATCATATAGGTCATAGCGTAGCAACCAAGTATCAAGACTACCATTTTTAAGGAGATACTTTTTACTAGCTCTAAGGCCAATGCTCTTGATGCCTTCTTGGCTTGCGGTAAGTATCCAGGCGGTGTAGCCACTAAAATGACGCTTCAAAGTATTGCCTATTTCGCGATATAACTCCGGAATATTAGCCTCCATCTTTATATCGTAAGGTGGATTCATAATTAATATTCCCGTATCAGGAATTTGGTCGCCCTTATCCCAATCGGTAAAATCGGCTTGATCAATACTAATTACTTCTTCCATTAAGGCCTGCTTGGTATTGCGTTGTGCTTTAGCAATTACGCCATGGTCAATGTCGAAGCCATAAAATTGGGTGTCCGTATTCTCTTCTTTCTCAAGACTTTTACGGAAGATAAGATCATAGAGCTCTGCATCGAAGTTATTCCAGTTTTTAAAGGCATAATAGTCTCTAAAAACGTTAGGAGGAATATTGCTCGCTTTAAGAGCTCCTTCAATTAAAAAGGTACCTGAGCCGCACATGGGGTCAATCAAATTCTGACTTCCGTCGAATTCCATCAGCGATAAAATCCCCGCCGCGAGCACTTCACTTAAGGGAGCAACGTCCACTTCATTGCGGTAGTTTCTTTTATGCAGGCTATCGCCAGAGCTATCCAGTGAAACGGTGCAAAAGTGCCTTTGAATATGAATGTCTATGCGGACATCTGGCTCCCTAAGCTGAACCGAAGGTCTATCGCCAGTTTGATCACGAAAGCGATCTACAATAGCATCTTTGGTTAACTGAGCAATATAGAGGCTGTTGCGAAAACGTTCTGAAAACACGGTCGCATCAACAGCAATGGTTTTATTTACATCGAAGTAATCTTCCCAAGGTATTTTCTTGATGACCTTATATAAATGGTCTTCGTCTCTAACTTGAAAGCGCTTCAGCTGAACTAAAATGCGCAAAGCAGTGCGCAACCATAGGTTTGCTTTATACACAAAGCCTAAATCACCAGTTACTTCCACGCCGCGTTTTCCTTCCACCACGTCTCTGCCGCCGAGCTTCTTAATTTCGCGACTTAGGGATTGCTCTAAGCCGGGAAGGGTTTTTATAAATAGGGTTAAATCTCCTTGCACGCTATTAAAGATCGAAAGTGTTCACTTCAAAACTAGCACCGCCCATATCGTCAACTATCGCTTCCGAGAAAATCACTTCGCCTTGCACTGCTTGCTTGGCGGATAGATCTAGAAAAAGAGTATCAAACCAAACTTTTTCGTTTAAATTTAATTTTATAGCGTAACCTATTTGATCTGCTTCTTCACTAAAATCTTTGATAACAACCCCATAAACCACATGTGCGCCTAGTTCAAATTCGATCAACTCCGATTCCAAGCCGGGGTTTTTGGTGCTTTCCTCTTGAGGATTTGATTGACAAGCCGCTAAAGCTAACAAGCCTAGGAAAATCAGTTTTTTCATAAAATTACTTTGCTACAAAGGTAGTTTTAATAAGCATTTTTTAGCATGCTTTCTTCTTATACAAATCTGGTAAAAGGCAGTGGGCACTGCTATTTTTTATTTAGTTTCCCCTTTATTTTTTATCAATGAATCATTTAGCTCCTCTCGATTGGGTAATCGTCATTTTTTTTATGCTCCTTTTTGTGGGCATTGGTATTTATTATCGTGGGAATTCAGAAGGAGGCTTGGCCGATTTTTTCTTAGGAGGAAGGAAACTGCCTTGGTATATAGCGGGGGTTTCCATGGTGGCGACCACCTTTGCTGCAGACACACCACTTTGGGTTACTGAGAAGATTGCTCAGCATGGTATTTCGGGGAATTGGCTTTGGTGGAATATGGTGATTGGTGGAATGTTAACGACCTTCTTTTTCGCCCGATTATGGCGCAGAGCAGAGATTATTACCGAGTTGGAGTTGCTAGAAATCCGCTACAGTGGAAAAGTAGCCTATTGGTTAAGGGCAATTCGTGCTATTTATCTCGGTCTTTTTATGAATGTGGTTATCATTGGTTGGGTAAATGCGGCTCTTATCTCCATTTTAGAGGTCTTTTTTGAAATACCCTATCAGCAAGCATTTTGGTTAACGCTGGCGGCGATGGCACTGGTGGCGGTGTATTCTTCCATAGCGGGTTTATTGGGGATTGCGATTACTGATTTTGTGCAATTCATTATTGCCATGTCGGGTAGCATAATATTAGCAGTTATTGTTCTTAATCTCCCCGAAGTGGGAGGTATCAGTGGTATGAAGGCGCAACTACCTGCTTGGAGGCTGAGTTTTTTTCCAAGTATAACTTCTGCTTCTGATGCGGTAGTGGGCACATTTTCACTCTCCTCTGGCGCTTTTTTCTCCTATATAGTATTACAATGGTGGGCCAGCTGGTATCCAGGAAACGAACCCGGTGGCGGTGGTTATATCTCCCAACGAATGATGAGTGCTAAGGATGAGCGTCATGCGGTGTATTCAAGCCTGTTCTTCCAAATTGCCCATTATTGCTTGCGTCCTTGGCCTTGGATTATAGTCGGTCTTGCTGCGCTAATCCTTTATCCCGATTTACCGATTGAGGAATCTCGTAAAGGTTTTATAATGGCCATGCGCGACCATCTTCCCGTAGGACTAAAAGGTTTGCTTTTTGTGGGCTTTATCTCCGCTTATATGAGCACCATTTCTACCCAATTAAATTGGGGAAGTAGCTACCTCACCAATGATCTCTATCAACGTTTCATTAAACCCAATGATAGTTTTTCTAGTCAGAAGAAGGCGAATAAGCATTACGTCTTTGCCGGTAGAATGATCACCATCGGTATTATGATTGTCGCGATGTATGCGACTTCTAAAATAACCATGATTGATGAGGCAGCCCAATTTTTAATTGCAAGTGGTGCTGGCTTAGGAATGGTTTTAATATTAAGATGGTACTGGTGGCGGATTAATGCCTGGAGTGAATTAAGTGCCACCATAGCGCCTTTTGTTGGTATGGCTATTTCAAAATACATTTTACCTAACTATCTCCCAGAAAGTTTTTTTGTGAACAATGGAGACTTTATGTTTACGGTCTTGTTTACAAGCGTCGTTTGGCTCGTGGTTACCTTTGCAACTGCGCCTACTGATACGAAAGTACTCTCCGCTTTTTACGAACGAATTAAACCAGGTGGTGCCTGGGGTCCATATAAGAAGGAAGGAGATAAAACTCAAGCATTAAGCCCTTTGTTTTTAAGTTGGATTTTCGGAGTGTTAATGGTTTACTCGATTCTTTTTGGATCGGGGAAAATCATTTTTCAGGAATGGACAGAAGCCTTGATTTGGTCGATTACAGCAATAATAACGGGCTTCCTAATGGTGCGATTTATGCACCGATCTAAATTTTTTAAAGATTAATTTTTATGCGTTTTACAAAGATTTTTATTTTTCTACTTACACTTACTTTTACCATAAGCTCCTGCGGTAACCTGCGCATTAAAACGGAAATGCCTTATCAGACTAACGCTAAGGTTAAGAAAGTCGCTTTAGCCGCGGTATATCTCAATCCACCACTTTTAGCAGAAACACCCGCTGGAGATGCGCCCACTTTTAACCGGCGATTAATTTCTCATCAAGATGAAATTAAGGCACTATTTACTAAAGAGGTAGAAAAGCTTACCAACGAACTAGGAATGGGCATTGAAGCACAGTATGCCTTAACTACCGAATATGGTCAAAATCTTAAAAAGTTAAAGGGATATGATCGTTTAGTATCTAAAATGGAGAAAGAAGCTCTTAAGAAGGAGAATGAGGTCTTCTCCGAAATCCTAATCTCCGATGGTTCGATAAGTCTGTTTGATTTTGAAGAAGGTGAGGTTGAGGACTATCTAGAAAACAGCCCCCGTCTGCGTTCTCAAGTGAAAAGTTTAGGCAAGAGTTTGGACGCCGAGCTTATTGTTTTTGCCAATGCCTCGGTGGTAATTGATAAAGTACAGCGCTATGGCACTAAGGCAAATGTGAGATTATTGATTGATATATACCTCTTTGATGAGGATGGGAGATTGGTAGGGCAGAGTTATGGTGAAACGGAGCCTTATATTATTGAAGGTTCATCTGCAAAGGAATTTAGTGGGGTTTTTGATGCGTATCCAGTCTTGCAAAAATTAATACTTACGGATCTACAAAAGGTTGACGAATAAATGAAATTTCACTTTATCATTTTAATGGGCTTGCTTTTAAGCCTTAGTTCCTATGCCCAAAAAGCTACCGATCTCTCTGCTGAGGGTCCCGAGTATTATCAATTAATAGCAGCGTATCAGAAGCTAGCGAATCGTTATGATAATGCCACTCTCAAAGAAATTGGCCTTAGCGATAGTGGTAAGCCTCTTTCCTTATTTTTAGTGCAAAGTGATGATTTTGGAAGCGAGGACATAAGCACGTATGGCGATGATAAACTGGTGATACTGATTAATAATGGTATTCATCCCGGCGAAAGCTGTGGTATTGAAGCGAGTTTAAATTGGCTAAAAGAAGTTTTAAAAGAGCCAATACCAGAAGATATTCTTCTCGCGGTGATTCCTGTTTATAATATTGGCGGCCTTTTGCAAAGGCGACCGCATACCCGCGCGAATCAGAATGGTCCAAATTTACAGGGCTTTAGGGGCAATGCTAGGAACCTAGATTTAAATCGCGATTTTATCAAGGCCGATGCGCGAAATACCTTGGCCTTTTATCAGGTATTTCAAACTTTAAAACCGCACATTTTTATAGATACCCATACTTCCAATGGGGCGGACTACGCCTATACCATGACCTTGATTAGCACTTTGGCGGATAAGCTAGCACCTTCTTTAGCTAAAGTGCTGAAAGAAGAGATGGAGCCGGCTTTATTCGCATCAATGAAAATGAAAAACTGGGAAATGTCACCCTATGTAAATGTTTTTGGAAGAACACCCGATAGTGGCTTTAGTGCTTTTTTGGAAAGTCCGCGTTACGCAAGTGGTTATACGGCGCTTTTTAATACCATTGGTTTTATTACGGAGGCGCACATGTTAAAACCCTTTGCCGATCGTGTAGCAGCAACCGAAGCCTTTTTAGAGTCACTTTATGAATTTTCAACTTTGCACAGTGAGGAAATAATAGCCGCGAAGATTCTTGCCGATAATTGGCAGAAAGCAGCAAATCGTTTCCCGGTGGATTGGCAATTAGACACTAGCGTGGTAGAAAAATTAAGCTTCAATGGTTTTGCTTCGGCAACAATTAGCAGCCACCTAGGTCCTTATAAACGCCTAAAGTATTACCGAGATTCTAGTAAAACGATGGAGGTAAATTATTATCCTCATTATAAAGCGATACAAGAAGCAGTGGTTCCTAATTATTACATTATTCCCTTTGCACAGCGAGAAGTGATTGCGCTTTTAGAGGCCCACGAAATTGAGATGCGTCCTTTGCAAAAGGATAGTATTATTAGTGGTGACTTTTGGCAAATAGAAGATTATCAGTTTGCTTCTGAACCCTATGAAGGTCATTTTAGGCTGACGGAAGTTAAAGCGCGACCGCAACATTTAAGTCGCAAGTTTTACCAAGGGGATTTTCTCGTGCCAGCGCATCAAGGGAAGGCCTATTTTTTAAGTAGCGTTTTGCATCCTTTAGGACGGGATAGCTATCTCAGTTGGGGCTTTTTTCATAGTATTTTTGAGAGTAAGGAATACTTTTCGACTTATGTGTTTGAGGAGACGGCGGCAAATCTATTAGAAGAAAACTCTTTACTAAAAGCGGACTTTAAAGCATGGCAGATTGCCAATCCCGAGAAGGCGAAGAATGCCTACGAAAGTTTAAACTTCATCTATCAGCGCAGCGATTATTTTGAGGAGGAATATTTAAGCTATCCGATAGGCTTTATTAATTAACAGCGGCACTAAATAATTTGCCTTTACCTTTGCTTGGCAATGGAGAATCAAGTTTTGTATTTCTTTCTTCTATTTGGAGGTGGACTTTTGGCGGGAATTATTAATACCCTTGCTGGTAACGGCTCGGCAATTACCCTAAGTCTATTAATTCTTAGTGGAATGCCAGCTACAGTAGCAAATGCAACCAATAGAGTGGGAGCTCTTTTTCAAACCATTACCGCCGTGCTCAGTTTAAGAAGAAGCAATAGAACTAAGCTTCTTTTTAAAGATAGTGCTTGGTTTTTTATTCCCTCTTTATTAGGATCAATCGTCGGCGCATTTTTAGCGATTGACGTTGACCCGCTTTTATTGAAGCGCATTATTGGCGTAATCATGCTGCTTTTATTAGTTACGATGCTTTATAAACCTCAGAAATGGGCACGAGCAACTAATTTGGAGAAGAAAACCAAGACTTGGTATAACTGGCTAATTATCTTTGTGATTGCGGTATACGGTGGCTTTTTACAGATGGGGATTGGAATAATGCTTTTAAGTGCATTGGTATTATTAGCGCAATACAGCCTGAGAGACGCGAATATTATTAAGTTAGTTTTAGCAATGCTCTTTGTAATCCCTGCCTTTATTATCTTTGTAAGTAATGGGCAAGTAGAATGGCTACCAGGATTAATGCTGGCGCTAGGTCAGGCATTAGGTGCATGGATTGGAGCACGGTACATACTGTTTCTTCCCAAAGCAAATACTATTGTTCGTTATACTTTATTAATAATACTTAGTATTTCATCCCTTTCTCTTTTAGGAGTTTTCGGATGATTATAAATTAATGGAAGAAGATTGTACAGAGGAAAACTGGTTTAAGAAATGGTTTAACACCCCTTATTATCACATTTTATATAAAAATCGTGATGATACTGAGGCAAAGCTTTTCATTTCAAAATTACTAAAGGAGTTCAAGCCTAATAAGGATAGTCATTTCTTGGACTTAGCCTGCGGAAGGGGTAGACACGCTGTTTAC
>JBNMPT010000091.1:0-6845 GCA_051277025.1 Roseivirga sp.
TTCGATTAAGACATACTTGATCAGTAGCTTCAAGAAGCCATATATTAAAATGGAGATACCTATCAGATCTATAACTTTTGCAATGGACTTAAGTATGTTGTGGATATGGTTCACCTTTTATTGTCCGATTTTTTACAATGAATGAGCCTGAATTGTAGGGTTACGCTTCGCTTCAGCTGACACAAAACGAAAGAAAAAGGTCAAGGCTCACAAGTAAATAAAATCTGCCTTTTCACAGTCCCAAAGTGTCACCGCGTGATTTCCTCGACTCTTCGGAGCTGCCCGGTCTTAAAAAGGGTCTGCTTCCATTCAGTTTTCATTTTCTTGAAGGCCGTGCTGCTTACCAACAACACTTTCGTTAAAAGACCATAAACGGTTAACCCAGCTGAAAACAGGTCAAAAATCTTGAACTTTGCCGGGTCTTTATTCGCCAAGAAGCTAAAACTCGCTTTATTGATTGTCAAGAATAAAGACTAGCTAGTTTTCGATTTAAGCAAATTTTCGTCGGAAATGTAGTCGTTCAAATCGTCATTATACAGAGCGTTCAGGTCAACAGTACCCACCTTTAATAATCGGAACGCTTTTTATTCACAGCGCTTGTTAGCGTCCAGTGATCACCTCAATTAATTTTATTACGTCCAACTAGTTAATATGTATTAGTCGAATGGAGCAGAAGAGCAAGCGCTAGGCTTAATGGCTCTCTAATACATTTGCTTGATAGTTTTTTACAATAAGGGTGGAAGCTTTCTGTGTATCCTTTAAACCTGAGTTCGGCTTTGTTAAATCTGAAAAAGAATAAAAAAAGAGGTCGGAATGTTTCTTTAGAATTCGTGCAGTTAAAAGAAGAGGCTTATGATCCAGTAATTGAAGAGCGCTTAAACGTGCTGTACATAACAATCAGAAAGCTGGGGGATATAGAAAGGGGAATTATTTTTCTCTTTTTAGAGGGTAAAAAGTATCAGGAAATTGCTTTGATAACAGGCCTTACTAGCCGTAATGTAGGCAATCGAATAGCAGGGATAAAAGATAAGCTAAGAACTCCTATGGTTAAAGATTAAGAATATGGAATTAGAAGAAAGGCAAGAAGTATGGTCAGAAATGACCACCCAGTTGGGTAATCAGAAATGACTCACAAATAAATTAATTATGGAAATGGCCCAAGAACAATACAAAAGTAAAATAGCAATTCTAGCAAAACATCAGGGAATAGGGGCGGTGATATGTTTTGTGGCGGCAATTAGGCTAATCAGGCAGTTTGAAATGCTAGAGACTTGCTACTTATTAACTTCCGGTATTTTCATTATTCTATACTTAATAATTGTCCCTTCGGTGGTGCTGCGGTCTATTGGTTTTATGAAGCGTATTAATCTCGCGAAGGGTACTTACAAGGAAACGCTCATTGCTTATACCGAAGGGAGAAAGCAATTTTTGCTTATCCAAAAAGTGGGGATTTACCTTAACTTCATATTGTTAATCGTCAGCTTACCAGTTCTAATGAAGGTGCTTTCGGGCAAGGATATTTTTATGGAAAATAGGCGGGTTTTATACTGGTATATTCCAACCATGACGATCTTTTTAACGGTCTTCTCTAGGTGGTACTATGGTAAATATAGGAATGTAACCGCCTCGGCTTCAAATATATTGGCAGACTTAGAAGATCTCTCCCATTAGAGAAGTTTTTAATAAGAGAGAAGCTCTTGCCTGACAGTGCTTTAATAATTGAGGTGCTTCAGCTTCCATTTTGTTTAGGCTGTTTATTTACAAATTCTCCTTCAGGGCTTGACTGATTTTAAAGTCACGATTGTAACTTAGTTTATACCTCACACAATAAAATGAGGGTATAAAGACCAAGCTTATAAGGATACCGAATAATAGACCTACCATGATAAACACGGCCATTCCTTCCAATATTTCACATTGAAAGGCAGTTCTGATATGTAAGTCGGAACAAGGTTTAGATCTTATATTTCAGATCACAGTTGTAAAAGTTAAAGTGTAAGCCCTAACTTATTGAGACCGAAATTACAGAAATGGGCATGTGACGAAAAGGATGATTAGATTCAGTTCAAATTCCGGTATTCGGAAGGGCTCATTTTCGTCTTAGATTTAAAGAGCTTGCTAAAATGCTGGGGGTACTCAAAACCTAAGTCGAAGGCAATTTGACTGATGGACTCGGATGAGTTTAAAAGTGTCGTTTTTGCTTTCTCAATTATGAAAGCATGAATATGGTCTTTTGCGCTTCTTCCGGTTTCAATTTTTAGTAAATCACTAAGATAAGAGCCAGACATATTGAGTGCCTTGCCACAAGTTTTTAGGGTGGGTAAACCTTTGCTGAGGTGTTCTTCTGAGGAGAAATATTCTTTTAGGAAAACCTCAAACTGGCTAATATGATCTTGGTTCAAATTAGAGCGAGTGTAAAACTGTCTATCATAGTATCGATCGCTATATTTAAGAATGGTATCAAGGTTTTGGATTATCAAGTCTTGAGAATATTTGTCCATATTTTGATTGATCTCTAAGTCAATCTTTTGAACCAATTCAAGTAAGAACTTTTTTTCCTTATCGGAGAGGTGCAAAGCTTCATTGGCCTCGTAGCTAAAGAAGGAATGTGCTTCAATAGTTTTCGCCAATTCAGCTTGTCTTATTAAATCTGGATGGAAAAGAATGGTCCAACCCGAGTCATCTAGCTCTTCTATTGGGTCGCTAAAAGAAATAACCTGATCAGGATTGACAAAAATTAAGGTGCCTTCTTCAAAATCGTATGAATTTCGTCCGTATTTAAAGCTTGTGCCTTTAGTTTTTCCTTTCATCGAAAGGAGGTACATGTCACTGGTGATCCTAATATTCCCAAAGTCGAAATCTGTTTCCGGCCACTTCCTAATAATCGTAATTAAGGGGTGCACCGGCTTGGCTAAGCCAAAGATTTCGTGAACTTCGGTAATGCTTTTAATGCGATAAACTTCTGACACTTGATTAGTTTTTTGTTTTTCGAGAGGCTAGACAATTAAAGATAGCGGTTAAAGCTCAGGCATTTTGATCAACATAAAACGCCTGAGTGCCTCTCCAAACTTGAATACATCTGTGGCCCTTATCCACTAGTTTTTGGTACCGCTAGTGCAGAGGAAGTCTAATTCGCCGCATCGCAGTTGGAGCGGTTAAAGAATCTTCGGACTATTGGTTTTTAGTTAATATTTAACACCGGTTAACTCCTCGGATAAGCTCCAAAGTAATGTTGCATTCTTTTTGTTGTGAGACAATACATTAGATTTCACTAGTTCCGGGTATCCGCGCATTTCCATCATTCTAGTTGGGCCGTAATAGTCACCTGAGTTGGCCTTAATATCGGCAGCGGCGCGTAAGGTGGGTAAGGTTCCGATGTCTACTTTCTGGCCAACGAAATTCCCCAATACACTGGCTATTCCAGAATGTCTATCTAATTCTGTTTTGGTCCATCCGGGGTGCGCGCAGGTAACTAATGGTGCATTTTTATCAGACTTTAGTCGGTCCACTAGCTCATACATAAAGTAGAGATTCGCTAATTTGCTATCTGAATAGGCTTTGTTGGTGTTGTATTTTCTAGATTCCCAATTTAGATCTTCAAAGTTGATGTTTCCGGTTTTATGGGCAATACTGCTGGTAGCGACAATTCGAGAACCTGGGGTGCTTTTTAAAAGGGGCAGAAGAAGACCGGTTAGGGCAAAGTGACCGAGATGATTAGTGCCCATTTGGATTTCAAAACCGTCTTTAGTTTTTGAATAGGGGCACATCATTACACCGGCATTATTGATGAGAATATCTAGAGCGGGGTAGTCTTTAATAATGCCATCGGCAAAGGCCTTAATCGAGTTTAAGCTGCCAAGGTCTAATTCGCGAATCTCCACTAAAGCGCCGGGTAACTCTGCTGAGATTTGATTGGCAATCAATTTGGCTTTTTCGGTATTCCTAACGGCCATAATCACGCGAGCATTTTTTTCTGCTAAAACTTTGGTCGCTTCCTTACCTAACCCGCTGGAGGCGCCAGTGATAATAATTGTTTTACCAATTTGGTTGGGGATATTGTTTGCTGTCCAAGATGATTTTGACATAGTGCTTTTGTGATTAATTAAGACAACAAATGTCAGCCTTCTTCAGGAGCTTATTTTATATTTAGCGCAGAACCTTGCATATATTTCGCTGAGAGTGATGGACTTTTGATTTGCATGACTAGGTTTTACAAAAAAAAGTTCAGAGCAGTACCTTGCTAGATACTGCTCTGAACTTTTCAATTTTAATTGCCCTAAGGGCAGATTTAAAACTTGTAAGGCAAAGCCTTTAAATTTTCTGAAGGTTAATCATCCTTTTGAATCGCCGGTTATTGACTAGTTGATTTTAATTTGACGATGTTTAGTTTATGAAGTGTTTTAATAATGAAATAAGTGGGATCAATTTCATGCCATCTTACCCCTCCAAAATTTGCCCTACTACCGTGTTTGTGATGATTGTTGTGATAAGCTTCTCCCATCATTAAAAAATCAAATGGTAAGAGGTTTTTAGAAGTATCTTTTACTTCAAAATTTGAATAGCCATAAATATGAGCGTACCAGTTAATAATTACGCCATGTATGGGAGCCATTAACATAATAACCGGCAGCAGTAACCACAAATACCATACGGTCGCGAATTGCATGAAAAACAGAACATATAAAACGACCCAAATAGCTCTTGAGATTTTAGAACTAGCGATTTTATCAAAACTAGCCCACTGCGGTACATTCTTGGTAAATTTCTCAGGAACAACGATCCTTTGCTTATTGATGTTTTGGTACATGGATTTAGTTCGCCACATCATTGCAAAAACATTTTCATCATACTTAGGCGAATGAGGATCTTGCTCTGTATCTGCGTAAGCATGATGCATTCTATGCATTACCCCATATCCATAAGCACTTAAGTAATTTGAGCCTTGAAACAACCAGGTTAAGACGTAAGTTATCTTTTCAGTGGTTTTGGACATCGTAAACGACTGGTGCGCGGAGTAGCGATGAAGGAAAAATGTTTGAAAAAACAGACCCCCATACCAGAGGGTAAAAAACAATATTATAACTTCCATTGGTGTCTTAATTATACAGCAAAGCTAGGCACGACTGCTTAGCTGCACAATGAACCTAAGTTAAGAAATGCGCCTGCGGATTCGGCTCAAAGCTTGCGGAGTTACCCCAATATAAGAGGCAATATATTTAAGGGGAATTTGCTTAATTAGATTGGGACGATCTTTAAATAGATTTAGGTAGCGTTTTTCGGGGGTTTCATTTAATAAGGATTGTTCTCTTTTGGATTTCAATAAAAACAACTTCTCAGAAACATAGCGACCCATGGTATTCCCAATGTTAGTAGACTTATATACTTCCTGCAGGTCCTTGTAGGAGATGCTCCACAGTGTTGTGTCAACTAATGCTTGCAATTGGTATAATGAGGGGCGGCGGGTTAAAAACGAATCATAGGCACTCACAAATTCATCCTTAAAGCTAAAGCCAAAAGTCACCTCTTTTTCTATCTCGTCTTTGGGGATATATAATCGTACTTCTCCTTTTTCAATAAAGGAAATGTGGTTTTCCACTTGGCCAATACTTAAAAACGTCGTGTTCTTTGCGAAATCTCTTTTTTGCAGACAAGAGGAAAAGAAAAGCCAGTCTTTCTCGCTGACCTTGGCGATTGTCTCAATATACTCTCGGTATTTAAACATTGATGGTTTTAAGTTGAGTGAATCAGTGACTGGTGGAGAAGACTTGTATCTGTAAAAATCAAACAAGGCTTAGTTAAGGAATGTTTTTAAAGGGAATAATTATCGAGTGAAAGCGTCTAGTTCTGTTTTGCCGCTAACAATATAAATCGCCATTCCCCATTTTTCTTTTGTTCTCAAGTTTAGTAATGTATTTTCGGCCTGGCGTCTTTATTCCTTAGCACATCCAAAATTTCATCTTTTTAAAGTCGATAACGGAAGGATAACCTGTACCGCCTCCAATTTCTTCAATCTGGCAGTCTGCCTTGGATTTCGTGATAATCCACTTTCCCGATTTATGCCTTTTAAAATGCCTAGCGTGAGAACCTCACCCGCCTCTGTCAATGTTAGCTTCCTAACTCTTTTAATCACAATACTTACCTTTTCGCCCATTGATTTACCCTCCCATTCTGCAAAGGCAATATCGAAACGGTATTGCCCGTCTGCAGGGGTTTCGGCAGACTTATTTGATGTTTGGCTTTGCTTTCGCACAGATTTATTCGCGCTAGGGTAGTTTGATGTCTCTTTTTCGACCCCATTGTTCTTCTTTGTTGAAAAGGAATAAGAAATAATTAGCCCGAGGAGTAATGCAGATAACAGTTGTTCCATGTTCTGGCCAAGCCTGGAGAATCTCCTTGTCGTTATCAGTTTGTTAAACCCCGATTAGTTTCCACTCAGAGAATTATTTAGGCACTAGCGCTTGAAATTAGTGTCCATTATTTCTTGTTTTTCTTCTTCATGTTTTGAATTTTGTCACCAAGCCTAATGGGTTTTTTGTACTTCTCTTTCATCTCTTGCTTGTAACTTTTTCTTTCTACCTTTTCCTTACTATTCTTGACTGACTTTTTATGAAAAGAAGCACCTACTTTAACCGAATCTCTTTTATCGGGCAGCTCGATTTGGTCTAGCGGCTTGGTCTTTTCCTGAGGGGTGAGTCTGGAGGTTACCTCCACTTCTTGAGGGAATTGGTTGAAGGGAATATCTTGATTCATCAAGCTTTCAATTTCCTCTTTCAATACTATTTCCTTTTCACTGTAAAATAGGATGGACCTTCCTTGCTCTCCCGCTCTTCCCGTTCGACCGATGC
>JBNMPT010000092.1:0-6834 GCA_051277025.1 Roseivirga sp.
AGGTATCAAGCTTGAGAATCTTCGAGTGGGTATCTGCCTAAAGTTGATTTTGATGGCGTTTTTGATGTGAAAGCTTTAAAGAAAGGCGAAAGACTATTGCTTTTCTTTAGTAAGAATGATGGTGAAACAAGTGCCCTTACCCACTTTGCTGCGCACCCTTATTTGTCCTTTCATTTTTTGAATGAACTCATAGCAAAGTAGCAAGCCTAAGCCAACCCCTTTCTCATTAGCGGTGCCTTCCCTAATTTCACGGCCCTTGGTGAAAATTCTGTCTACCTGACGCTGTTCCATGCCCATTCCGTTGTCTTCTACTTCTATATGAATAGAGTCTTGAAATTCGTAGGATCTGAGTTTTATCCAGCCATCGGGACGGGTGAATTTTATGGCATTAGTGATTATGTTGCGTAAGGTGAGTTCTAAAACTTGCTCGTCGGCCAAGACTTTAGGGTCTTCCGCGTTAACTAATACGTAGAGAGAAAGTTCCTTGGTTTTGGCCAAGCCTTCAACAGTTTGACTCACGCGGTCGGCAATGTCCTTAACACTAACACCTTTTATGTTATAGGCTTTCGCGTCTCGGCGAGACCACTCTAATAAATTGTCTAATAAAGTTCTGCTGCCGCGGGTAAGTTTAAGCAATTCTGTTCGAAATTCTTTTTGCGTTTCGGGATTTATTTCATTTTCCTCTAGAAGCTCGATAAATCCTTCAATACCATTTAAGGGGTTTCTTAAGTCATGCCCAATAATAGAAAAGAGTCTATCTTTCTGTTCGTTTGAGGAGCGCATTTCTTCTAATTGCTCCTTAATGAGGATGTTACTTTTTTTTAGTCGAACACCATCAGCGATAGCCTTTAAGGCCATGCTGTCATATGCTTTCATTAGCAGATCTAGGCCAAAGTAGAGTACGCCAGTAAATAGCATATACCCTAGGAAGTAGATGGATTCTAGTGTCGTTACACTGGGGCTTTTTAGAAAGATAAACCAGAGGCCAATAAGGATGAAATAGACGTAATAAACTATTTTCCAACGCTTATCAGGTGCACAGAGTTGACTTAAGAAAAAGCCAATAACTAAGCCATAAAAACGGGGGTTGCCAATGCCAACTTCTTGGCTAAAAGATAGATTAGCGATAAAGGTCATTGATAAAATAAAGATCCATTGACTGAGAATAATTTTTCTAAAATGGAATCCTAAGTAATAGCTTAATGAGAAAGAGGCGCCAAGAATCAAAAAGCTAAAGCCTAGATTTATATTTCCGTAAATAAACATGCTAAGACTTAGGCATAGCGCTGCAAATACAGAAAGTAGACTGATGCCATGCAGCAAGCGTGCCTGGATAGGAAGCAGATCAGGGTTTCCAATAAGTTTATTGATCGTCTGGTTAAGCTGCATGTTAGCGATAGTTTGATAAACCTTTTTTCAAGTTAGTTTATTTATTCGCAAGCTAGGTCAAGTCTTCGTAAATAATTGCCTTAAAATAATATCAGTAGGATTAGCTTGACATCTTCTGCTATTTGGTACTTAGAGCAGTGAGAGTTACTTCAAAAACTTGTTTTTAGAAAGTAATATGGAGCGCCATCAATCTCTAGGGGGATTAAATTAATAAGCTATTGTCTGTTTTTTTTAATAATTAAAATTTGATATTTCTACCTTTTTAAGACTTATAGAAAGGTGACGATTATGTATTTTGAGAAGAGGAAACTCAAAAGCTTGAGAACAGTAACTAGTCGTTGGAGGCTGCTGCTAGTGATGGATCTGTTTTTCGGTAGGTAGTAAAGTGTTTTGTTTCCCAGGTCAATAATTCATTTAAATAAAGACCCCCGCCTTACGGCAGGGGTCTTTCTCTGTATAGAGGGGTGTATAGATAGTGACATTTTGAATATCAAAAAGAATTAAACTGTAGAGGTGTTATCCTTTATTGATGCTCAAATGTCTGCTTAAACTAGGTTGTGCGTCAAAGACTTTCGATCAAAGGTTTTAAGTCTTCGTTTAAGTGAGTATTGACCCTTTTCTGGTCAGCTCTCTGCTTGGTGAGGCTAGAGTCTTTTAAAAGAGAATTTGCTAGTGGGGTTCTTCTCGTCCTTAAGAGCCCTAAAAGAGAAAGGGTGTCCATCTTCCCCAGTAAATTGCTCACTTCGGCCGTAGGTTTTAGAGAAGATTTGTTTTGATGAAGATCGGACTAGGTGGGTTTTGATAAGAGTGTTTGCTTATTCTAGCCTTCGGTCTTTGTGTTTTACTCGGAACTTGCCGCCTTTTATTTTGAAGCGTCTAAGAAGGAGATAATTATGAGAGATAACAAGAAAGGGCCCAGTGTTATGAAAACACTGAGCCCTCTATAATCAATCACACCTATGATTTTTAGTAGATAAATTGTGTGTTACGGTTGCCTGCTTCATCGGTAAACCAGTTGCTATTTAAGGTTCCGCCTGATACGGCCCAGGTAGCAAAGAAGTTATAAGCATTATCAACAGGACTGTATTCGGTTGGGTAGGCAAAGCTTGCGGAGATATTGATAGCCCAAGGTAATCCGTTGGCAGTTTTGTAGTAGTATTCGTTGGCCGCATCAGTAGCGTCAGCCTGGGTTGCGAATAAGCTTAGATCGGCAAGATCGGTAGGTGTTTTATCGGCGAGGTGAATTTCACGGCCTCTATTTCCGTTAGCGAATATAAAGGCGTTGTAAGGAGGTAGTCCAACATTACCTTGTACCTGTGGGCTGCTAAAGTCGATAACATTGCTCACTGTTACGGGAGCAACTGCGCTTTCATTTTTTATAGTATTGATAAACTTGGTTCCTTGATTAGGCATTACATTAAAGACATTGTCAAAAGCAATTACCGTGGCGTTAGTTTGTCCTTGTTCGGTGCCATTTCCGCTAACTGAGACAATGGCATCTTGAAGATCTTGTCCGCTTATGGCGCTAATGCTGTTTGATGCTAATCCGGTAAATTCAAATCCGAAACCATTTTTAAATCCGGCACCAACCGCTTTTACGGTCCAGTCAGCTTCGATAGAAACGAGTTTGTTATTTGAGTTTAGGATGTGATCGACATCGTAGTCGATAACCATGTCGTTGAAGTCATAGTCACCTTGCGAAGGCCAAAGGTCTTCGTAAGCAAGTGTACCTAAGTAGGTGTTGCGAATTGCACGGCTAGCATCACAGGGAAAATCATCGGAGTCATCAGAAACCCCATCATTATCACAATCGGTAGCAGGTGTAATAGGAGGAACACCCGTTACATCTACATTGGTCCAAGGATTAGCGGTAGCGTAGAAAGTTAGATCGTTAAAGTCATTATCACTGCCCGTAGATCGCGTTTGGTCTTCAAAACCATTGATAAGTAGTTCTCTAGCGTAATCGACAAACTGAACTGAATGTTGACGCTTGTTTACATTGCTTTCCATGGTGTTAAAGTCGAAACGAGAGAAGAATTTAGTAGCATTTACATTTACACCATTTCCAGTCCAAGCGTCCTGGAATAAAACCCAGCTAATCGTTTTTCCACCAGCGAAAGTGCCTAGTTTCACTTTGTCACCTGCTTGTAGTTGCCCGTTGGATCCATCTAAAGAGGCGTTCGGTAAGATAACAAATATGGAGTCAATGTCTGCTGCGCTTGCCGGAGGGTTACTGCTGTCAAATACATAGTATCCTAAAGCATTTTGATATTGTGCTCCTTCCGCAAGAAAGGTTACCCATACATCACTTTGGTCGGTTAAAACCACATCCAGTTGATTTCCAGTTGCAAGAAGATTAGGATTGCTGTTTGGTATAGAGGTTCCTTCAGGAAGGGTAGCGGTGATGTCGTCTAATAAACCTTGACTGATAACATCAGGATTTGCTTCAAGGTAAGCGGGTAAACCTTTCTTGTTACCGTTGCTGTAGGCGCCCATATAGTAGAAGTTACCACTAATAGCAATGGGGTTACTGCTTGCGGCCATTTTGCCAAAGTTTTGATTCCTAGTCTCAGGAACACCACCGAAGCTAAGGTTGATATTTTGCTGAGAAGATACTAGCGCTTGGTTATTGAAACCCATGCTGTGAACTTGTACAAAAACGTTTTCTTGATAAGCAGGCACACGGATGGGCATGTCTAGTTGTCCGCCAGCATCGGTAATTCCAGAGGCGAGAATGTGTCCACCTTGATCAGGACGGTCGGTGTAAAAGCTTACCCGAGTGCCAGCAAGAGGTTGATCTTTTAAACTTAAAACATGCACGGAAGCTTCAATTTCACGCGCCGTATTAAAGGCGAAAGACTTTGGGACAATAAGCTTAGAAATTTCGTCGCTGAGGTTCGTGGCGTTATTGTTTATTGCCAAATCATCTTGGTTTTTAGCGCAAGAAGTGGCGAGTAAAGCTGCGGTAATTAATGTTGGGATTCTAAAGTTCATAGTGATTGATTATTTCGTTTTGATAGGTCAAATGTCAGAAAGAGTAGATGTCAGACTAAGTAAAAATCGATAAGGGGTAAGAAAAAATCGTCGTATGGGTGAAGAGTCATTATTTATGGTTAAATAACTATATAAATACATAAAAAACTGTATATCAAGTATTTAAATCTAGTTTTTTAACGATAAAAATGCCTTCAAATAAGGTTTTTATGAAAGGTATAAAGGATTATGTAGCTGTATATCAGTAGCATGTGTTATTGGAGGTCAGTCTCAGGAGATTTTAATCTCAGCATTTTTTTATGGGCGGGACTGGGGTCTGAGAGGTGGTTGCTTGCTAACAATTGAAACCATGACTTTACGCTATGAGTGGACCGGTGGAGAGATGAGCTTACAGGTGAAAACCTAATTTCGGATTAAATTTCCAAGTTGAGATTTTGGCAGAATTAAGTAGGCAATGCGTTTTGTGAATAGTTAGCAAGCTAAACCGACCGGAAGCAGGGCCGCTCAACTTAATACTACCTTAGAGAAGTATCTGAACTTTCACTTCTAAATAGCTCTTTCCCTCTTTTAGGTTGTTCCTTTGAGCACGTAAAATGGAGGGTAGGGTTTAATTATTAAGCCTTATGCTATTGATTTGTAGTGGTTTGTCTGTAGTAATTTAGGGGTAAGTACTATTGATCCCAACTTTTATATTAATGATGAAGGCACTTGGGTGGGTTTTGCCCAGACAAGTTTTTTGTTAAAAGCACGGGGGCTACTCAGGTCGATTTAACCCGCTCCGATCGCCGTATTCGATTAAAGTCATTTACGGAATCTGCCGATTAAATTGGTGGCATATGCCTTTGATTTTAATCAAAGCGAGGAGACTTATGTGGCTTTTGACTCTGATTTTTGTGATCTTCTCGTTCAAGCTACGGATAGCTGGAAGTCTTTGAGTTACGATGCAGAAAAGCTAAATGTGTTTTCACAAGACTAATTGTCTAATAGGTGTCTCTTTAATTGCTTGTCAGGTCAGTATATTGAATAGGTGATTCCTCTAAATTTTAAATACACTAAAAATGTTGTTGCGGAGCTAGTTTTGGGTTCTGGAAGCAAAATTTCAGCAGATTGGGAGGTTTTTCTTAAGGGTAAGGAGCTGGTTATTTTGCCTGATCTTAAATCATAGATACCCTATCCATTTTGACATAGACCGAGTGGCGAGATTAAAAATAGGTTTGAGTTGATAGTGTTGAAGAATAGCTTCGTGAATATTAAGGAGGCAATACCAAATTAAGCATAAAGTGTCGCTGTACGAGCATTTGAATAGTGATGTTATACTCTTATTGGTTTAATAGTTTTAACCTTTGTCTCACGGTCCATAAAGACCGACCTTTTTTAATCTTTTCTAATTTTGAAGGGTCTGTAATTTGCTTAATGTCAAATCAAAATAAGGGTCCGGTTTTATTTGGGGATAAACTAATGAGATCTATGATATGAGAGAACAATTGTGAGTTTTAAATAGTCTCTATGGGAGTGCTGATGCGCAGTACTTCATTTTCAATTTAAGGAGATGTTAATGGGTGCTAGGCCGGTATCAATGAAGAAGAGTTAAAGCCAAAACAAAAAGGCTAGCGAATTGGGTACTGAGGCACATAGCGACGGATTCACAAACACCTGAAAAATTAAAAAGCGTTTGTAACCAAAAAAGAAAGTAAATGAATCTTGGGGAAATGAACTTTATTGGGATGCAATATTAATAGTCGCTAGGTTTTTATTCAAGTCTTCGTGGTTCGAAGCGCACTTTTTGAATTGCCGCTCTGGAAACCTTTGTCTTTTTTAGGGTCTAAGTAGGCTAAGTAATTATTTTCTCGAGCGTAAGGATAAATTGCTTTTTAGGACATCACCTTAGTGCAAATACCTCGCATTTTATCAGAAAGTCATGTCGCCTCAAGATGTCTAAAAACAAGCAAAAACAGCGACATTAGTTATTAAAATTGGTATCGGAAGCATTGAGTGCTAAGCATATTCAATCTAAAAGTGCAGAATGACTAGAGCGAGCCTAAGAAATATATAGGAGGGAATATTTACAAGAATCCCTCTTTTTCGTTTGATTCAGATATTGGCCCAATACCCAGGTTTTACGCATGATCCATTTATTCTTAGGCACTACAGCTAGGGGAAGGAGCTATTGAAAAGATGGGCCTTTGTGAGATTATTGGCGGTATTCGTCTGCATAGGATTTGCAAAGAGCAGGTATGAAACAAAAAAGCGCGCTTCTCTTTTTTTAAAAAAAGAGAAGCGCGCCGCTATGTTAACAAGTGGATAATGCTAAACTAAAAGGGACTATTAGTTACCGGGGATGGTATAAGTAGCGCCGCTACTGATATTACCGGGAAGATCTACATACCAATCTGCATTGGCAGGTGCTCCTTGTGCCCAATTGGCAAAATTAGTGTAAGCTCCGATTAAGTC
>JBNMPT010000093.1:0-6781 GCA_051277025.1 Roseivirga sp.
AATTAAGGTGAAAAACAGCTAGGAACTTAAGGCAGTAATGATCTTACCGTCTTTAATTTTGAAAGTTATATAGGCATAAGAATCGCTATTCTCGGAGCGGATAACACAGGGTTGCCACGTTTTTAGGCCGAGGAGAATTTCTAGTAGATGCTTTCTAGCACTCGCGGGTAATTCTTTAGCTTGATAATCGAAATCATAACCCTTAAAGATAAAGCGGCCCGCTTTTCCTTTGCAGTTTATTACAAAGCGATAGGTAAGCATTCCATTTTGTCCTTTAAATTATTGTCCTTTTAATTGATTGCTAATAAGACTGAGCATTTCTTTTTTCCGCACCGAAAGCCAGCATCTGGGGCGCCATTATAATAGTCGAAAATGCTCTTTCCCGGTCCACATAATGCAAAGTCTGCATCTCCGCCAAGGCTTTCCGTGGGATCTATATGTTTTGGTACGGTATACAAACATCATTTACAAAGTTATAGAAACATCGTTTACACTTTTTAGCTTGCAATTTGAACCAAAAAACAGATTGCTATGCCTTGGAAAGATTCAACGATTATGGAACAGAAAATTGAATTTATTTGTGATTGGCTCTCAATAGAAAACTGTCTATGGGCACCTGCTCTATTAACTCACTGCTATAGCTGCCGTTTTCACTGGTTTCAGAAGAAGAGAAAAAGCCAATATTTTCTAAATAAATTTCAGTTGAACGATTACTATCCACTAGAGAGTCAGTAGCTATATTTCGATAGCGGCGATGGAAGAGGAAGAATTTCCCTTTTTGTTCATTAATAAGCGTATCACCTATTTCTAGCTGTTCTATTTCGTAGAGATAGTCTTGATTTTGGTAGCTATATTTTTGCTTGTAAATGGGATGTTGATCATTTTGCCAGCTTTTTGACCAGGGCTCAGTAATTTGCGCTTTTAGGGTATCTCCTTGGCTAAGATAAAAGGATGAGTCTAAAAAAAGGTGTGGGTCTTCAATGCGATAATATTGGCTGCCCGTATATTCAAAACCGGCATTATAGCTCGTAATAAGAAAATGGTTATCATCACTTTTTTTATAAACGCTGTAACCGATACGAATCGTAGCTTCTTCATCAGGGTTGATGGGTTCGTAGCGAGAATAGTATTTTGCTGCGCAGCCTTTTTCGAAAACACTATCGGCAGGGAAATAGCTTAGAATGCCTTCGGGATTCCGCGGTTTGCAAGAAAATATGATAAAAAGAAAAGAGACACTGAAGAGTATTCGCATACGGTGCTATCTGATTTACAAATTTTGAAAATGAAGTTAGCCATAAAAATGCCGAGTATTAGTAGGTCAGATAATCTTCTTAATTACTCTTAATCTATGGGTATGCACCTTATCATCGGCATGGTAAATACCAGACTGATCGAGCCGGTCTAAGCGGACTTTACCACTGGCGTGTAAGATGTAGTTATCTTCAAGAATTAGTCCCACGTGTACGATTTTTCCTTCACTATTATCAAAGAAGGCCAAATCACCGGGTTCAGACTCTTCAATAAAACTCAGTGTTTCTCCCATTTGTGCCTGTTGCCAAGCATCTCGAGGAATGTTATAGCCACAGATGCGATAAACCATTTGGCTAAAGCCAGAGCAATCAATACCAAAGGGACTTCTACCGCCCCAAAGGTAGGGGGCATGAAGGTATTGAAAGGCTACTTCGATAAGCTGCTCGCGACTCTGTTTCTTATTGATAAAAGGGCCGCTAAATTTAAACTTAGTGTCGGCAATGCGAATTAGTGACTTATCGCTAAGGCCGGGTAAAAAGGAACCCAAGAAGATAGGGAAAAAGGTTCCACTATCTTCTCGGGATATAATTTCTATCAGATCACTGCTAATCGGCTTTTTGCATTTTGCGTGAAAGTCGGCCTGTTTTTCATCCAAGCCATCAAACTGTTTACGATCGATCCAACCTTCATAGCGGTCGTGATGGAGACGAATTCGTAACCATTTTTTTCGTTGTTCTAAAACGTCGTAGCTCTCCCCGAATATTACTTGGTTTACCATTTCTGCGGTGTCCGCTGGTTCCAAGCGCATGGGAATAACGCTCAATCCACAAATGCCTTTTAGCATATTTTTAGCCTAGGTTTTCAATTACCATCGCAGAGGCACCGCCTCCACCATTACAAATACCGGCTGCGCCAATCTTACCATTATTTTGCTTTAATACATTGATTAAGGTAATAATGATACGCGCACCCGAAGCACCTAATGGGTGACCCATAGATACCGCACCACCGTTGATATTGGTCTTAGCAGCGTCAATATTTAGGATCTTCATATTGGCTAAACCTACTACGGAAAAAGCCTCGTTTAATTCAAAAGCATCTACATCTTTAATATCAACATTGGCTTTCGCTAAGGCTTTGGGAAGTGCTTTGGCAGGAGCGGTAGTAAACCACTCTGGCTCGTGAGCCGCATCTGCATAAGCGCTAATTTTAGCGAGTGGCTTTAAGCCTAAGCTGGCCGCTTTTTCGGCAGACATCAAAACTAATGCTGCTGCGCCATCATTAATATTTGAAGCGTTGGCCGCCGTTATGGTACCTTCTTTTTCGAAGACCGGACGTAGGGTTCTCACTTTAGCATGATTCACTTTGAAAACGTCTTCATCTCGGTCAACAATTACCGGATCACCCTTGCGCTGAGGAATACTAACGGGAATAACTTCGTCTGCAAAACGACCATTTTCCCATGAGTCTGCACTGCGACGATAGCTCTCTAAGGCAAAATCGTCCTGCTCTTCACGACTAAACTCCATGTCTTTGGCACAAAGCTCCGCGCAATTTCCCATGTGAACCGATCCGTAAACATCAATAAGACCATCTCGTAAAAGACCGTCCTTCATTTTAATGTCGCCTAATTTCACGCCACTGCGGCCATCTAAATAATGCGGAACATTACTCATACTTTCCATTCCACCCGCAACAACTACCTCCGCATCGCCACAAGCAATAGCTTGAGCAGCATTCATAATAGCTTTCATGCCCGATGAGCATACTTTATTAACCGTAGTACAAGGAACAGTATTGGGTAAGCCAGCGCCCATAGCGGCTTGGCGAGCAGGTGCTTGACCAACTCCGGCTTGCAAAACATTACCCATTATAACTTCTTGAACTTCCTTAGCATCAAGATTAATTTTTTCTAAAGCACCTTTAATGGCGATGGATCCTAATTGGGTGGCAGTTAAAGCAGAAAGGCTTCCTAAAAATCCGCCAATTGGCGTTCTAACCGCAGATACGATTACTACTTCTTTCATAAGAGAGGGTATTTGTGTATTTGAGAGTGCAGAATACCATTACGCGTCTTGGGCGTAAAATGAAATTTATAGCTCCAGATGGACTGATTCATTAGGTGGTATTCTAAGATTTGTCTTTACTTAGCAATGTGGGCGAAATTAAGCAAAATAAGCCTCTTTATTTTCCCTTTCGGCATGAGAAAACTTTTATTATACCTGCAAAATTATCAGACGCAGATTTCTACCACCTTGCTTTTCGTGGTTTCTCTGATATTTATTGTCTATCTCAGTCCTCGTGAAGTTCAATTTAAGTTTGAGTTTCAGAAGGGTAAGCCTTGGTTGCACGAAAACTTGGTAGCCCCTTTTGATTTTTCAATTTTAAAAAGTGCCCAATCTTTAAGCGATGAAATAGAAAAAGCGACTAATCAAAAAACGGTTTTTCTTAAGCTTGAGGAAAATCAAAGCTCGGAGGCAATAGCAACTTTTTCAAAGGATTTATCTAAGGCTTGGGCAGATGCGAGAAAAGCAGGCCGTTTTAAAGAAGATAGTATTAGCGATAGCTTGTATAAGCGTTTGTTAAATATAGGCGAAGAAAGCCTAAAAGAATACTATAGTACCGGTATTCTGCAACCTACCGAGGACCCTTTCTTTGAAAGTTTCGGGCAGGTACTCTTGGTTAAAGAAAAGGTCAGTAGTCCGGTTGAATTGAGCCAGTTTTATGGAATTCAAGGGGTGGTAGAAAAAGTAAGGGCGCGAATTAACAGCAACTTAAATGAAGAGCAAGCAGGTTTCCTGATGGCCAGAATGGCGGCGCATATTAGATATAATATTGCCTACGATAAGGAGCGTAGTGAGATGTATTTGAAAAACCAGCTCGATCAAATTTTGCCCAGCAGAGGTGCGGTGCTAAGTGGCGAGTTAATTATTGCCAAGGGAAACTTGGTGGATGATGAACGCTTTGCTAAACTTACCTCTCTTAAGTCTGTATACGAAGGATCTTTAAGTGGCGCGCGCTCCTATTACAGTCTATTGAGCGGACAAATATTATTGGTTAGCATTTTACTTTTTGTGCTTTACGCATTTCTAAAACAGTTTGATAAACTGGTACTGGAAGACATCAGCCGATTAACGTTTATTCTGGTAAATATTCTGTTTATGGTGATGCTCGCTAGCATTGTATTGTCCTTTAAAGCCGGATTAATTTACCTCATTCCTTTTGCCATTTTACCCATGGTTATGCGCTCATTTTTTGAAACACGCTTAGCATTATTTGTGCATTTAGTGGCGATGTTGATCATTGGCTTCCAAGTGCCCAATAGCTTCGAGTTTATTTTTCTACAAATTGTAGCGGGAGTTTTCTCGGTATTGATGGTTAACAACCTTTACCGGCGTAAGGACCTCTTTTTAACCGCGGGGAAAATCACCCTGGTTTATGCGGTATCCTATTTTAGTCTTGCCATTTTACAAGAGGGGAGTATCTTAACTATCGATTATGGGGTTTTCGCCTTTTTTGTCGGCAACGGCTTGCTTACGCTGATTTCTTTTCCCCTAATCTACTTCCAAGAAAAGATATTTGGATTTGTTTCCGAGATCTCCCTCTTGGAGCTTAGCGATACCAATAACCCTCTATTGCGGCAGTTAGCGGAAACTGCGCCGGGCACATTTCAACATAGTATGCAAGTGGCAAATTTAACAGAGAATGCCATTATTGCCATCGGTGGAAATGCTTTGATGGCCCGCACTGGCGCGCTATATCACGACATAGGTAAAATGCAAAGTCCGATGTATTTTATTGAAAACCAAAGTACTGGCATTAACCCCCATGATGAATTAAGTTTTGAGGAAAGTGCGGAAATTATCATTGGTCATGTTAGCGCCGGTATAAGCTTAGCAAAGCGTAATAAATTACCCGATCTATTGATTGACTTTATCCGCACCCATCACGGCACTTCCACCGTGATGTACTTTTACAGACAATACCTTCGCGACTTCCCCGAAGACAAGCAGGCCATTGGCAAATTCATGTATCCTGGACCAAAACCTTTTTCCAAGGAAACCGCGGTATTAATGATGGCAGATACAGTAGAGGCCGCCTCGAGAAGTATCCAAAATCCAGATCACGATAAAATCGATCAGCTGGTTGAAAAGCTTATTGACCATCAAATGAATGATGGCCAATTCGAAAATGCTCCTATCACTTTACGTGAGATACGTAGCGTAAAAAAGATCTTCAAAAAGATATTGATGAATATCTATCATGTACGGATTAAATACCCTGATTAAGACTTTAGATCTTCCGCCTTTTAATAATCTTCTTCAGAATTTTCCTCAGCGAAAGCCTGACTAATACTATGTTCGCCATAAATTAGATCGTAGGATTCTAAATTGGGTGCTTCTTCCAGTTCTTCCATTTGAAAATGCTGCTGGTAGTATTTGGTATACTGTGCGAGAAAATCGTCCTGATTAGTAAGGAGTAATAAGCTCTCACTCTCCGATTCTTTTAAAAGAGCCAACTTACCCTGTCCGTCTTTCCAGAGGTACTGATTAGGAATAAGCGGAATCTTGGCTAAAAAAGTAAAATCGCTGGGTATAATACTGCGTTTTGGCTTTAACAAAATGTGTTTCATAGAATAATTATTGACATCTAAAGTAGTAAATAATCACCTTGTAAAAAGACCAATTTTATGTGCATTAAAATGAGGTGCACACAGAAAGCAAAAAAGACCTTAAAGCTTCAAAAGTTGGTAGCTAAACTCATTTATTTTAATCACATATTGCCCCGGTTTTAGCTCAGAAAGGTCCACTTGCATTTTACTCTTCTCCTTTTGGCTAAAACTTTCTACCAACTTTAAACGGCCACCTTGATCATAAATTTGTACAAACACATCTTTCTCACTGCGATGACTGCGAATATTTAATTGCCCTTTGGTTGGGTTGGGGAAAAACTCATAGAAACTAGCGGCAGCGTCATTATTACTTTTACTAATACTCAAGCTTTCCGAGGTATTGGCAAATACATAATCACCGTTTTCTATTTGGCTAAGTTCAAAGCTTCCCCTGCGAGAATTAGCACTGGCCACTTTTTTAAATTGATAGGGGTAGATATTCCAGGGATCACTGCCTTTCGCACGGAAGAGCAATACGATAGAGTCGTTGCCATTTTGTAATAGGGAAGACTCTGGCTTACCATTGCTTCCTTCAAAGCCAATTTCTCCTTGCAAGCTGGATTGGCTTAAACCTAAGTTCTGAATGGAAAAATATCTTTTATCAGCCAAACGAAAGTCAAAGTTATTAATGCTCTTCTTTTCAGCTTTCACTAGATGCTGCATTAATATTACCGAACCAGAATCTATGAAACTGTCGCAGTTAACGGTAATGCTGCTATATGCGCCAGATTGCGCTCCAAGGTTATCTATTTCTAAATGATCCATTCCTGTTGCTGTTAAAAGGCTGCCACTATAAGAGGCTAAAACAGCTACGGGATTAAAACCAAGCGGAAAGATATGCTGACTATTAGCACCACT
>JBNMPT010000094.1:0-6682 GCA_051277025.1 Roseivirga sp.
AACACAAGCACACTAATAATATTAGATATTAATAGTGTAGAAAAGAGTAAAACACTTAGCACACCTTACAGCATTCCTTCCCAATATGATTTGGCGCCTTAGAATCCTCTTACTATTTTTCTCTCTCGCCCTAGCTTCCAGCCTGCAGGCGCAGGAAAGCGAAAGACAAAAGCTAGAAGCTCAAAAGATTAAGCTTCTAGACGAGATTGAGTTGGCCAACCGCATCTTAGAGGAAACTCAAAAAGACAAAGCCAGTTCTTTCGGTACCATTGAAACCGTGCAACAAAAGCTAAAACTTCGGGGACGACTAATTCGCACTTTAGATCGTGAAATTGAACTTCTCAATGAAGAGGAGGCAGACATGCGTGAAAGCACCGACACACTGCGTGTGCGCATTGAAACCCTCAAGGCTTCTTACGCTGTGATGATTAAGCAGGCTTATAAAAGCCGAAAAAACATCAGCCGCCTTATGTTCATTCTCTCCTCGGACGACTTTAATCAGGCTTTACGGCGTATTGAATATTTGAAGCAGTACAGCGCTTACCGTGAAAGACAAGTTAGAGAAATTGAAAAAAAAGAGAAAGAACTGGCTAAGGAAATGGACAAATTACGAGTTCAAAAAGTGCGTAAAAATGCCGTCCGAACTCAGTTAAACTTAGAAAAGAAGAAATTAAGTGATGAACGGCTTAGCCAAGAAGAAGCTATTCTCGCCTTTCAAGAAATGGAAGAGAACCTCAATAACTCTTTAAAGGAAAAACAAATTGAGGCTCAGAAAGTAGAAAAAGAGATTGGCCGTGTTATCGCTGCCGAGATTGCACGGGTAAAAGCCGCTGCCGTAAGAAATCAATTAGAAGATCGGGCGATAGAAATCGGTTTGATAAGAGGGAAAGATTTTAGCAGTAATACCACCAACAGTAGCATTAAAGAGATCATTGCTAAAAAAGAAGCGGCCCTTAAAGCGGCTAACATTAAAGTGGCTGCCGCAGCACCAAACTATGAATTAACACCGGAAGCCCGACTTTTGTCTTCTAACTTTGAAGCAAACCGCAAGCGTTTACCCTGGCCAGTTGAAAGGGGTTTAGTAGTGGGTAATTTTGGGCCACAAAGGCATCCCGTAGTGAAGAGCGTGATAATTGACAACCGCGGTATTGATATTGCCACGGAAAAAAACACTGCAATTAGGGCCATTTTTGACGGTGAAGTAATTAAAATGTTCCGCATGCCTACCGGGCAACTCGCTCTAATTATTAATCATGGTACTTACTTTAGCGTTTATCAAAACCTAACGGAGATTACCGTTAATAAGGGCGATAAGGTTACTAAAATGCAAAGCTTAGGTAAGTCCTACACCAATCCTATAAACTCTGAAACCAAGTTGCACTTTGAGATTTGGAGCAATCAGAATGCGGTAAACCCTTTATTGTGGCTTAGTGCGAAATGATGGAAGTTTAGGGAAAAAGCGACCTACATCAGCTTTATAACGTGGGTAAACTTTAAAGCGCTCCACCAGACGCTTTTCTTCGTAAGCGCTTTTAAAGTAAAAGAGCGTTAATAAAGCCAAGCATACTAGCAACCTATATAAATCGGCCTTGTAAAAGGCATAGCCTCCTGTACAGAGAACGATGCCACTGTAAATAGGGTGACGAATGATGGCGAATATTCCCCAAGTCACTAATTCTGAATTATCTTTTGGCGTTGGCCAAACGCTAATGAAATTTCGCAATTGCATATAAGCCCAAACCACTTCAATTAAACCGATTATCACTGCCAGTTGGGCAGGCCACTTAGGTAACTGCGGCAAACTTTGATCGAGCTGAAAGGGCATCACAAAAAGTATAAAGAGCAACAGCTGTAGACTTACAAATAGAAAGTCTTTTTTTGTTTTTTTCATCGCTAATAAAATTCTACTAGATACTTATTTGCACTTTAACTTTGCGCCCACTAGCATTGGCAAAATATACGTAGTTACTTCCGAAAGAAAGCCCATTTAGCGGACATAAATTTATGCCGTAGCTCTCGAAATTCCTAGATCTTGTTTTGACATTAACGAAGTTTTTCAAAAACATTTTACCTCATTATTAAAAATAACGCGCAGCTAAACCTCTCGATCGGCAGCTTACAAACGCATATCCACTTTAAGTGAAGAGCGACGAAGACGGGTGAATATCAAAGCTAAGAGAAAGAAAAAACCCGCCACCGTTACCATTGCGCCTGCAATACTTGCATCGAGCACTAGCGCCAAATAATACCCACCAATAGCAGACAGACAGGCAAATAGCAAGGATAAAATCAGCATCTGCTTTAAGCGTTTTGTAAGTAAATAAGCCGTAGCCGGAGGTACTACTAAGAGCGCTACGATTAAGATTGCCCCCACTATCTCGAAGGAAAGAACGGTCGTAACCGAAACCAAACTCATAAAAACCAAATGCCAAGCCAGGGTAGAGATACCCAGTGACCTTGCATAATCGCTATTGAAAGAGGTGATCTTTAGGCCTTTGTAAGCCACCATAACAAAAGTAAGGGCCACTGTAAATAACGACCCCGCAATTAATGCGGCGCGTGGAAAGAAAACCTTTCCTCCCGAAAAATATATCAAATCGAGAGGCACATAGGCTATCTCTCCGTATAAAACGCAGTCTTGATCAAGGTCTACCTGTTCGGTATAAACGCTAATTAAAATCACCCCAATGGCAAATAACCAGGTGAAGCTAATCCCAATGGAGGCATCCTCCTGTAAACGTACTTTTTTGTGCAGAAGCTCAATTAACAAAGTAACCAGCAAGCCCGCAGCACTAGCACCAATTAAAATGATAATGTTATCGCGACCTCCAGAAATTAAAAAGGCCAATACAATTCCCGGCAGCACCGCATGAGATATCGCATCGCCTAACATAGCCATTTTACGAAGCACCAAGAAGCTTCCCAGTAAAGCACAAGTCATGGCTACTAATGCGCCCGTTAATATGATAAAGAATGCTTCCATCTTAATTAGGATAAGGGATTGGACTATTATGCGGGTCTTGGGTAGGAAAGTTTAATTCTTTGAGAAGGAGTGCCTCCAACTCAGGACTAATAATATGCTCCATACTTTCCGCATTGGGATGGATGTGATCCTCTTTTAGATTAAGCCTCTGGCTTAAATACATTTCCCACAACCGGTGCAGGCGCACAACTCTTCTTGCCTCCACTATTCCCAGACTACTCAAGCGTAGTTTTTCGCCGTTACCTAAAAGCCAGTATTTTCGTTTAAGGCGTTTAATTGAAGCACTTAAATCGGAGCGCTTTATTGCTCTCTCTGCTAATAGCTCACTGACCATGAAGCCTGTTTCATTGCCCACTTTCTCAATGCTTAGCTTATAAAAAATCTTCAGTAAATTTTCATTTACAATCTTGTGACTGTGCTGACGCTGCTTTAGCAATCTGCTTAGCGCACCTCTTTTTGGAGCGAAAAACAAAGAGAGCATCGTGATAATAGATAAGGTCATTACAATCCATGGACCGGTAGGCATGGCGGGCGATAAATAGCTGATTAAAGAACCGCTAAAACCCGATATTCCTCCGACGAGTGCGGCAATCCAAATCATCACTTTTAAAGAACTTGTCCAAGCCCTCGCCGCGGCGGCCGGAGTAATTAATAAGGCGGCCATCAAAACCACCCCCACCGATTGAATGCCAATTGCAATCGCCAAAACGGTTACCAGATTTAAAATACGACGGATGCTCTTTACCGGTAGACCCGATACTGCCGCGAATTCAGGGTTAAAGGAAAAAACTTTTAATTCCTTGTATAAACTTATCACTACTGTCAATAGAATTACCGCCACTACCGAATACGTCCAGAGGTCTTGCTCCGTCATACCTGCGGCTTTACCAAAAAGGTACTGATCCAGCCCCGACTGATTTCCTGCTCCGCTGTGCTGTATGTGAGTTAGCAACATGATTCCTACTCCAAAAAAAACACTCAACACCAAGGCCACTGCGGTATCATTACTGAGCTTGGTCTTCTCACTAATATAATCCATTGCCCAAGTCGCTAACCAACCACTTATTAAGGCGCCAATCATTAATACAATGGGGTTTTTGGTACCACTTAACATGAAGGCAATAGCAATACCAGGTAAAATTGCATGAGCAACCGCATCCCCCACCAGCGCCCGCTTGCGCAGAAAAGCGAAAGTCCCTACCACCGAAGCACTCATCGACAAAAACACCGTGCCTAAGCTAACTATGCGCACGGTCGGGTCGGAAAAGCTAAAAAACGCCCATAGATCACTCATCGCCCGTACCTTGCTTTTCTTTAAAGTCCGGTTCACGCACCGGAAATTGCTCTCTGGCAATAATTTCCCCTAGCTTAGAAAGTAGGTTTAGTTTTCCGCCATAGGCTTCTCGCAGACGCGTACTATTAAACACCTCTTCCTTGGGGCCAACTGCCACCAAACGGGTATTTAACAAAATCATCCAATCGAAATACTGATAAGCACTCTGTAGATCATGGTGCACTATTAACACTGTTTTTCCCTCATCTCGCAGATTGGAAAGCAGTTTAAGTATCGCCTCTTCGGTGGCCGCATCTACCCCAACAAAAGGCTCGTCCATTAAATATATATCCGCCTCTTGCGCTAGAGAACGCGCTATGAAAACTCTTTGCTGCTGTCCGCCCGAAAGCTCACTAATTTGCCTATCAGCGTAAGCGAGCATTCCCACCTTCTCTAAAGCCGCCTTTACTTTTTGCTTATCACTTTTCTTTAAACGACGCAGTAAATTACTGGGCCGATAGCGTCCCATTTCTACCACCTCTCGCACACTAGCCGGGAAGTTCCAGTCTACACTTTCACGCTGAGGCACATAACTTAGCCGGCTCCGCACCTCACCTAGGTCTTTACCAAATATTTTTACGTAACCACTATCTACCTCCATTAGGTTCATGATGCTGCGCAAAAGGGTGGTTTTCCCACTCCCATTGGGGCCTAAGATGCCAATTAAAAGGCCACTAGGGACCTTAAAATCAATTTCCCACAGCACAGGCTTTCGCTGATAGCTAGCGGTTAAGTTGTGAACTTCTAATGCCGTTTTTTCTTCCATGTTGACGACTACTTTAAGGCAGATACAATGGTTTCTGTATTCGTCAGCACCATTCCAATATAAGTTCCTGCCGGACCACCTGCTGTACCTAGGGCATCCGAATAAAGCTCACCGCCCAGACTAACTTCTCCTCCTAAATTTTCTACTGCTGACTGCACGGCCTTAATGGCTCTTTTGGGGATGGAGCTTTCTACGAAAATGGATTTTATTTCATTCTTATACACGTACTGCGCTAAGTCACTTACATCCCGAATGCCATACTCAGAAGTCGTTGAAATACCCTGTAAGCCTCTCACTTCAATCCCATATTGTAAACCATAATACTTAAAAGCATCATGTGCTGTTATTAGCGTTCGTTGATTCTTTGGTATTTCCAAAATCCTACTTTTCACCTCTTTATCGAGGGCCTCCAACTGCACTAAGTAATTTTCAGTATTGCTATTTATTTTTTCTTTCCATTCTGGATATTGTTCAATTAGCTTCTCGGCCATAGCCTTAACCACGATTTGCCATAATTGCGCATCAAACCACACATGAGGATCGTTTGCACCAACAAAATCGCTATTGTTTATAAGCCGTTCCGCCGGTATCGCTTCTGCCGCAGCGAGCTTATTACGATTATCCATTTTATCAAAAAGGTCCGTCATTTTCCCTTCTAGGTGTAAACCATTATACACGATCAAATCCGCGCGCATTAACTTTTTAATATCGCCTTGCGTTGCTTTGTAAAGATGCGGGTCCACTCCTGGGCCCATCAACGCAATTACCTCAATACTATCTACGCCTCTTAGTAATTCCTGACAGGCATCGGCGATAATTCCCGTTGTGCAAACCACCTGATTTGACACCGCTCGATTTTGGGGTGCCGAGCAAGCAGATATAAATAAAGTCGCTAAGAGGGCAAAAGACCATTGTTTCATAATTCCTTGATGTATAAATTGGCCGCAGCTTCCGCGCCCAAGCGTGATTCTTGATTGTTATGACTTACCAAAAGACTCCGGTCGAACTCTTCAACACTTTGCACCTTTATTTCGTCGCCCAATTGAATTCCTAGTTTGGCTATATAATTTAAAAACTCTGTCGATGAATCTTTTACCCCTTGTACGATTACCGTACTCAGCGGTTTGGCCCGATCCAAGGTGATGTTATCGCGACGAGGAAACACCCCGTCCTTATTAGGAATGGGATCGCCGTGTGGGTCAAACTCTGGAAAGCCCAAAAATGCCGATAGCCTTTCCGTTAGCTCCTGGGACTGGATATGCTCTAATTGCTCGGCAATCTCATGCACCTCTTCCCATCCAAAAGCCAGCTTCTCCACCAAAAAAGTCTCCCACAAACGATGTTTCCGCAGGATAACTACCGCCACAGCATTTCCAGGCTCTGTTAAACTAGCGCCTTTGTAAGGTTCATACTTTATAAGCTTCTTGCGCTTTAGTTTGCGGAGCATATCCGTTACCGTCGCAGCTTTGGTCTCGAGACGTTCGGCAATGGCATTAGTATGTACTAACTGATTAGAGTTCCCACCAATAAAGAATATGGCCTTTAAATAGTTCTCCTCTGTTAAAGAAATCTTGATCATGAAATTACTTTAATCTAAGTC
>JBNMPT010000095.1:0-6647 GCA_051277025.1 Roseivirga sp.
CCGCCTTCTCCACTTCCTTTTACTTGGGCAAGATCCACCCCTTTATCTTCCGCTAATTTGCGCGCAAGTGGTGATGATTTTACTCTACCCCCCGCACTTGGCTCATTATTGCTAGCCACACTTACTGGAGCAACTTCCGCCGGAGCAGCAATTTCTTCTTCTTTCGTTTCCTCAGCGGTTGGAGCCTCACCCGAATGAGCCGCTAAAAGAGCGCTGATATCTTCACCTTCCTCACCGAGAATTGCTAAAATTGTATCAACAGGAGCCGTATTTCCTTCTTCTACTCCAATATGTAGTAAAACACCTTCTTGAAAAGCCTCAAACTCCATGGTAGCTTTGTCTGTTTCGATTTCCGCTAACAGATCTCCCTCTTCTACCTTATCTCCAATTTTCTTATGCCATTGCGCCACTGTACCTTCTTCCATGGTATCGCTGAGGCGGGGCATGTTTACTACTTCTGCCATTTAATATTGTTTAGTGGGTTTTTATAAAAGGATAATCCTCTTGGATATATACGTTTTTGTAAAGGTTATCTGCAGTTGGGAACTCCGACTCTTCCGCAAACTTTACACATTCCGCGACCATTTCTTTCACGCGCTTGTCAATATCTTTAAAATAGTCTTCGCTAGCGTATTTTTTATCCTGAATAATCTTTTGCACTATTCCAATTGGATCACGCTTCTGAAATTCAGCTACTTCATCTTTAGTTCTATAATGTTGGGCATCACTCATCGAATGTCCCTTGTACCGATAAGTACGCATCTCCAACAAAGTTGGCCCATCACCTCTACGAGCGCGGTCGATTGCTTCTTGCATCGCTGGGTAAACAACGGTTGGATCCATTCCATCTACCGGTTCACACGGCATTTCGTAACCTAAACCTAGCTTATATAAATCGGTATGGTTTGCGGTACGAGCCACTGAAGTACCCATTGCATAACCATTGTTCTCTACGATAAAAACGACTGGTAAGTTCCACAGCATCGCGAGGTTCATTGTTTCATGAAAACTACCTTGACGAATCGCACCGTCCCCCATATAACACAAGGTTACAGCATCACTTCCATTATACTTATCTGCGAAAGCCAAACCAGCCCCTAGAGGTATTTGACCACCCACGATACCATGACCTCCATAGAAATTATGTTCTTTAGAGAAAATATGCATTGAACCACCATTACCCTGAGAGGTTCCGGTAATTTTTCCACATAACTCTGCCATAACTCGCTTTGGGTCTACACCTAATGCAATTGGCTGAACATGGTTACGATAAGCGGTAATCATTTTATCGTTCTCTTCCATCGCATATACGGCACCAGCTAAAACTGCCTCTTGACCATTATAAAGGTGCAAGAACCCACGAATTTTTTGCTGTATATAAAGGGCCCCAGTCTTATCTTCAAACTTCCTCCAAAAAAGCATATCCTCATACCACTTAAGGTATACCTGCTTTGTAATTTTTTTCTTCGCCATTATTTATCGTCGTTTATGCGGGCGCAAATTTATATAAAAAGCTAACAGACTCTTAGTCTTTTGGCAAGTGACTTTTCTCAAATGCGAATGGCAGTAAATTCTGCACGCCTTTGGCTAAGTAAACTTGCTGACTTTGAGGGTGTTTCAATAAAATCTCAATAGTCTGATCTTGTTTGTGTTGATATTCCGAAATAACTTGAAGACAAGAACCACAAGGGAAGGGAATATGTTCAGCCCGATCGGGAACAGTTACGGCAATAGCCAATATTTTAGTGTGTGGGTAATTTGCTCCCGCCCAAAAAAGAGCCGTTCTTTCTGCGCAAAGACCACTAGGATAAGCTGCATTTTCTTGATTAGAGCCAATTACTATCTCCCCAGACTCCAGTAAGAGCGCCGCTCCTACCTGAAAACCACTGTAGGGGGAATGACTGCCTGCTCTCGCTTCATCCGCCCTATTAACTAGGGTTTGAAACTGTTCACTTAATTGATTAACCTGAGATTCTTGCAACTGGCAAGAAATCGTGATATCACCTGTTTTGTTCATATGAGTTATTGTGCTTGCTCAAAGTTAAACAGCAAACTAAAGCGTAAGGTGTTTTCTAATGGTGACCTAACCACCGGAGAAGCCGGGATCAAATAGGCGAAATCTAAACCAAAAACATTGTATTGAATTCCTAGCCCAATAGTAAAATACTGTCTCCCTCCTTTCTCGGAGTCTTCGAACTGGTAACCTCCTCGAAAGGCAAATTTACTATCGTACCAATACTCAACTCCGGCATTATAAATAATCTCTTCTAATTCTTCAGTAAATCCACCTGGTGCGTCACTAAATGACTGGAAAACTCCAGCAAAAGCAGAAACATTATCATCCAGTCCAGCCGTAATATCGCCATTATCATCTCTAATAGGAGGGGTAGGAACGAGCAGCTTATTAAGGTCTACGTAGAAAGAAAACTTATTATAACGATCAATCTCCAAATGGTAACCTGCCCCGAGGCGCATGTTAGCGGGAAGAAAATCGGCTGACTCTTGCGAGGTACCGTATGATATTTTACCGCCTACGTTACTGATATTTAAGCCCGCGGAAAAACTTTGGTATTGACCACCGCCCATACTGAGGCGCTTCCCTTGATAGTAAAACCCTAAATCAGCAGCCAGTGAAGAACCGGGTGTCGTTTCAATACCAGCGGTTTGCAAGCCATTGGTTAAATCACTGTAAATAAAACGCAGACCCACTCCCATACTAAAGTACTCACTAAGCTTTATGCCATAAGCCATATTTAAGGTTAACTCATAGGGCTGTCCCGTTCCTTGCGGACTGTTATTCTCATCGCGGAAGTTGATTTCTCCCAATGAAAAATAACGCATTGCAAAGGCTAAACCTTGGCGATCATCAAACTTAAAACCATAAGAAAGGTGGGCTAGATTTATATCATTTACCAACCTATTTAACCAAGGAGTATAAGAGATAGATAAAGATTGAGCTCCATCCTCCATAAAGGCCAGCTTTGCTGAATTCCAATAGATTGAGTTAACATCAGGCAGGGTTGCTACGCCAACATCGCCCATCCCTCCGGCGCGCGCATCTGGGGAAACCCCAATAATTGGCACAGCGGTAGAAATAGTACGTAAAGATTCGAAGTAACTTCCATCTCCATCTAATGCTCCAAATTGAGCACTAAGAGTCCCAACAGAAATAGTAAAGGTAAATAAACACGCAAAGAAGTGTTTCATTATTCGTTTTTTAAGGCTGGCAAAAATAGATTAATAAAAATAAAGATTTTAACGCAGGATAACGAGTTTTTCATATTCGTCTGCCTGACTATTATCGAGAGAACTACGAACTTTGAGACGGTAAATATATACGCCTTTCCCGATTTTATCACCATAATCATCTAGACCATTCCATTTAATACCTGTAACTCGATTACCAAGTGAGTTTATATCTTGATTTATGGTCTTGACCAATTTTCCTGAAACCGTAAAAATCTGCACCTGTACTTCTAAGTTTTGATTGGCGCGATTATGTTCAAATTGAAACTCGGTATAATTGGTAAAGGGGTTAGGATAATTAAGAACTCGCCTTAAGGCAAGGCCTGCACTCTCTGCAACAATGAAATCCGTACTTACTTGGGAAGGATTATTGTAAATATCGAAAGCACGTATATCGATGGTGTAGTCGCCTGGCTCCAAATCAAATAATTGATACCGTAATTCACCGGAGCGGTAGGAGTTTAAATCCGCTTCATAAAATTCATTTAAAATATAAGGCTGGTCGGTCTTATTATTTAACACTGCTCGTAAATCCTGACCGATGCCATTTCCTACGGTATTGATTCCTGCTGAATCGGTAAGACGAGCGTATATAAATGGGTCCTCGCCAGTTATCCCGCCACGTACAAAGGAAGCATCATTCATATAGAGTTCAATTTCGGGACCCTCCGTATCGACAGGAGCGGTCTCATCAAAGCCACCTACCAAAATACTATCGTAATAGCCCGCGGCGTCTCTTTCTTGATTATCGAAGGTATAATAGCTAATTCGTCCGTTCCCAAATTGATAATTTATGCCCAAAGGCACCCTGAATTCGAGAGAGAAGCTCCCTTCACTAACCTCCACTTTACCCCGATATATTAGGGAGCTTTGGTCTTTAAAACTCACGGGGCTGCCCACACCATCGTTTACTAAGGTCTGCCTTTGCGTAACTTTATCATAAACACTAACACTAAGAATACCATTAAAGTCGGCAAGCATAGCCCCGCTTAAATCTTGCACTTCACCGGTTAACTGCATTAATGATAAGGCCTTAGCGGTATCTTGAGCAGCAGCAGCGATAGGCTTACCGTTTACTGTTTTCGTGCTTACCTGATAATAAGGCACTGCTAAGCGCAAGGCAGGGTCACCTATTAGCGAAAACTTGGTTTTTGTGCTTCTTCCAATTACGGCCGCATCATTTTTAGCGGCTCTAATAATTTGCCCCAAAGTTTGAGGAATTCCGTTAGGCCGCACCAAGATCGTATCAAAAATCGCCTCATTTAAATCGACTGCTCCCTGGACGCCCACTACTCTAGTTGTGGATAATAAGGCAATTGCTCCACCATTTGGGTTAAGCAGTAATTGCTCACCGGCAGAAACGCGCTTAGGATCATCAAATCGCGTAAACTCGCAGGTAATGGTTAAAAATAGTGATAAGGCATCTTTATTAGTCCAAGAGGTTACGTCTGCCAATTGCAATAATTTTTCAGAGGCCAAACCAATTTCCCCGCCATGACCCACATAATTCGTAAGCAAACAACCGCGTTGAATTTTTCGAAACATATCGCGGCGTGCTTCGGGGTAACTTTGGCTGCCGGTACTTGTTTCTTGACGGTAGGCATCCAAGTAAATTTTCTCAACATTGTAAGATCCAGAAGTAGCCTTAGCCCTCCTCTCCAAAGACTCGGAACTCGGAACAAAATAACTACGCTCCCAAAGTTCATCTACATCGTCAGCCATGAGCAGAATTCTATTACGCCAATCGCCAAAGCGATTCGCTCCGGCAACGTATCTTTTTACCTTATCTACATAAGTTTGCGCTTGGCTAAGTGTTTCTACGGGAATTCGTCCGAGGCCTAAATCCATTACAGCGCCCCCAAAATTAGTGGCCTCGCCAGCATCCATGTAGGCGAAATAATCGTCAGTAATAAAGGAAGAACCTAAAGAAAAGGAGAAGTTAGACTGATAAGTAGGTATGTAATTGGTATTGCCGTTCAATCGGTCTTTATAATCATACGAGGCATCGCCAAACAACAAAACGTATTTAAAGCGATTACCGGTAGAGCGAGCATATAAGTCTTTTATAAAATCTCTAATGGCGGTAAGGTCTGCTCCTCCACTTCCATATTCATTATAAACCTGATCTAGACTTACTACTGCCGAAATCACATTCTCACGATCCGTGTGAAAACTTGCCAAATCTTCCGCAGCAGGTAAAAAATTACTGTGACTGATGACAATCATTTCCGGAATTGGCATTCCGTGTAAATTTTGCGCTTCGGTTGCTCCCACATAAGTTGGGGCGTCAAAGTTACTGCCACTAAAAGCCACATATTCCTTTAAGGTACTGGCATCTGCGGTATAGGTGTAGGACCCATCGCTTTGATAGGTACCCGCAATTTCTTTTATACTAGCCAAGTCAGTCACATCCCACAATACTATATTACTTGGAGCTTGTTCTAAACGATATTCTACGCGGCTAGCACTGGCGACGGACTGAGCATCTCTAAAATGTAATTGATTCGAAATACCCACAAAAGAAAGCTGGCGACGTACATTAACAACGATCTTATCTAACCAAGCAATACCGCTAGGGTTCAAGCTATTATCATAGCTTAGGTTTAAAGTTATGTTTGCCCCTAGAGGGCTGAAATTAGTACGGTTTGCTTGACGCTCCACATAGTTAGGGTAATCGCCAAAAGTTCGGTAGAGCGGTATTGTATTGCTTAATACTTGCTGATTACCATAACGAGTAACCATAGCTGTATTAGCTGAACTGGAGCGCCCCACCACATCTACTAAAAGCTGCGCTGGCTGATTTACTATAATATTTGGGAAAGTAAAACTGTAATTATAACTTAAGGTAAACTCGAAGACATCACCAAACCATTGTCTCCCCGTAGATACGAGGTTCACATTCTCATCTTCCACTGC
The DNA here is from genome assembly GCA_051277025.1 of Roseivirga sp. Lineage (GTDB taxonomy): Bacteria > Bacteroidota > Bacteroidia > Flavobacteriales > Schleiferiaceae > Croceimicrobium. The sequence goes on from JBNMPT010000095.1 coordinate 6,163, forward strand.
TCCATAATCATCGAAAGAGTTTACTGATACTTGGGGATTACTAAGACTAGCCTGCGGCGCAGGAGCCTTACCATTACCATTCTCCACACTGATAAAGTAGTAGTTTAATTCGCGGTAGATATTGTGCTTATAGTCGTAACGACTTTCGTTTGTGTTATAGTTAAAGCTGTGCGGCCCTTGAGCATAAAACAGGATGTAATCATTATTATTAAACAGCCCATCGTTATTTAAATCATAAACTCTTAGCGCTTGATCAATCAAATCTACTGGTCGGCTGCCACTAAAAGCCTCTGGCAACATTCCTCCACCATTCCCAATCACGCGAACAGAGTTTATAGCCACTACTTGGTTCGCAATATTATTCTCGCTTAAGTAGCTAGGCTTTAGCTTATATACCCCTGTTTCCGCCACGGACACCTTATGCCAACCGCTCCCATTAAGCAATGAGTTTGCAACAGTTTTATTTCTGATTGGATTTCGTTCTA
>JBNMPT010000096.1:0-6594 GCA_051277025.1 Roseivirga sp.
ATTTTAGCGGTTCAAATTTCCACAAAAACTAATAAACCAGTCGCTATACTGATGATTTAGCCCGCCAAAGCAAAGCGAAACGAAGCGGTGAAAGTGGTTTTTCTAAAAAAGTATTCAAACCTTTTGGTTTAAAAAGGTATGCAGCCAAATTCCCGCTCTAATTAGGTTTAAAATTCAAGCGACTTTCTCTCTGTTAAAGTCTCATTAATATTGGCCTCACCTCCAAAGGGCTTAAAGATTATTACCCTAATTTCGCAGCCTTGCAAAAATCAGTAATTCCGTGGTTTAACGTTAAAAATTAACTTGTGTTCTTCAGAATATTAATACCCCTAGTTCTTTTAAGCCTAGTAGATATTTATGCCTATCAAGCTTTTAAAACCATCTCCCGCGATCAGGTTTGGGTGCGTTACGCATACTGGGTTGTCTCTATTGCTTTCATTTTGATGGTCGTTTATACCATCTTAAATTTTAACCGTGAAGCCGGGCCACAGAACCCTGTTTTTAAAGTGGTAATGGCCAGCTTTGTACTCCTCTTTGTTCCTAAATTAGTGGTCAGTATTTTTCTCCTTACGGAAGATGTGACCCGTTTTTTAGTCGGTGTTGCGGGGCAATTTGCGGGCTCCGATGCCGAATCGTTTCTCCCCTCACGACGTAAATTTGTCAGTCAAATTGCACTTGGTGCAGCCGCTATTCCCTTCGCCGGAATAATCTATGGCGTTTGGAAAGGCAAATACAATTATAAAGTCTTAAAGAAAACGCTCTACTTCCCAGATTTACCTGCCGCTTTCGATGGTTTTAGCATGACGCAAATCTCAGACGTTCATAGTGGCAGTTTCGACAATGCTGAAAAAATCGCCTACGGCATCGACCTCATCAATCAGCAAAAAAGTGACATGATTGTATTTACCGGTGATCTAGTAAACAATCGTGCAGAAGAAATGGAACCTTGGAAAAAAGTTTTCTCCACCTTAGAAGCACCAATGGGTAAGTATTCCATCTTGGGAAACCACGATTATGGCGACTATATTACTTGGCCCTCGGAACAAGCAAAGGAAGCGAACATGCAAAAGCTTTATCGCACCCACCAAGATATCGGCTTCGATTTATTGCGTAATGAAAACCGTATCATTGAGAGGAATGGCGACACCCTGCGATTGGTGGGTGTCGAAAACTGGGGTACGGGAGGTTTTGTGCAACATGGCGATTTGGATAAAGCGACCGCCAACACTAAACCCAGCGACTTTCACGTCCTACTTTCACACGATCCTTCTCACTTTGATCATGTAGTAAAAGAATATCCGAAAAAAATGTCTCTTACCTTAAGTGGCCATACGCACGGTATGCAATTCGGTATTGAAATTCCGGGTTGGATAAAGTGGAGTCCTGTGAAATATCGCTACGCTAAATGGGCGGGCTTATACCAAGAATTCGGGAAGTATCTCTACGTAAACCGTGGTTTTGGCTTTCTTGCCTTTCCAGGTAGAGTAGGCATTTGGCCAGAGATAACCGTTTTGGAATTCAAAAAAGGAGAACCAAGCGCCTGATTTAGTAAATTGCTGAACTAATAAATTTTTCCATGCAAACTGTCATTCGTTTAGGTCTTTTCATTATCTCCATCAGCCTCTTATCTTCTTGTGAAAAAGAAGACGAAAACTCTGATGCTACGCCAACTTTATCCACTTTTTTACAGGGAAACTTTGACCTTACTCGCGCAGATTACAGCGGCAGCCTAGGCACTATTTTAGGAAGTATCCCCGTGAACGGCACGGGCACCAATACCGATGGTTTCTTTCTTTTTGAATCCTTCACTAAAACCACTACCTACTTACTAAACACTAATATGACAGTGGCAACCGTTAGTTATCCCCTTTATTTTGGCGGAGCGGGGACTTTTGAAATCCTTAGTGAAACTAGCTTTAACATTAATGACGTAATTACGGGTACCACCAACTATGAGGTAAGCTCAAGAACGGCTAACAGCTTAGTGATTAGCACTGGCTATGACCGCGATACTCTAGGCGGCAACGCCAATTTACTCTTGAATTTATACTTAACGAAAGACTAGTCACTTATTAGTCCCCTTGGGCTTTTATTGAAGTGGCACCAGCGGTAAAATCCTCAACAGCCCCAAAAGAGGAAATATTTGGCTGGATTTTACTGTTTTAGAATTTAAAAAAGGGCTGCACATTGCCTGATTTAGTACTTTAGTAAACTAATCCTATATTATGAAAACAATAATCCGACTCAGCCTAGTAATCCTCGCCTTTGGCCTTGCCTCTGCTTGCAGCAAAGACCGTGATACTGCAACAACCAATCCCCAACTCACTGGTCTCGCCGCTTTTTTGAACGGTGAATTCGAGGTAACCCAAGCCGATTATAATGGTAGCCTAAGCACACCAATTGTTGATATTCCTCTCAATGGCACCGGCACTGGCACCCAAGGCTCTTACAATTTTAATGCGACTTCTAATACCGTAGTTTATAGTGTACAAACTACCATGCAAGCTTCCATTCTAGGACAAAGTATTGACATCCCTGTTAATGTGGGCGGAACTGGAGCGGTAGATTATGTGAGTGCCACTCGCTTCACCATTACTGACCCTGTTTATGGTCTTACCACTTATGACGTAAGTAATCAAACCAGCAACAGTCTGCGTGCCACTACTCGTTATGAAGTGGATACTTTAGTTGGAAATATCGACTTATTATTGGATGTTTATATGACAAAGAAATAGACATTACATATAATACTACATTAAAAAGCCCTTTGAGCATTGCCTTAAAAGGGCTTTTACTTTTGTATCCAAACCAAATTTGTAGGTGAGTTTAGTTTAATAACCTGAGGTCGGCGTAAAATTATAGTCTCAAATTTTCAAGAAAAGAAAAAGACCAATCTAGATCGTGCAGCGGTAGCGGGCTACAGCAAATGAGCTAGATTAAGGATCTTCACTTTTATTGGAAAAAAACTTAGAAGCCTCTTCTAAAAAGCGTTTTTTTTTGCGCCTTTGCCCTTCGCAATTGCCCGCTATTGCTTCATCGATTCGGCTTGAAACCCACTATTTATAAGAGACCTGAGGCCTAATTTTACATCGAACTCAGGTTAATAGTGTTTTATCGCTCAATAACTTCCATCACTACTCGAAAGCCTACCCTCGGGTCGGGAAGAGAATGATTTTGAGAAAGGTCGATATAGCATTCTTCCAGCGTGTTGTCCCAGCTTCCACCTTTAATTTTATTGTCGCTAGTAATTTCGGCAACATTGCCGATTATATCATAAATGCCGATAGCGTTAGATTGATAGGAACCGATGGTATTGGTATAGAATGCCCCGTCTTGAATGTATCGGTATTCTCCAGAAGCGTAATCCATCATTTTAATATTGGTAAACATGTCACTCCTATTGCCTTTCTCATCGCTCAAGTAAGGGTAGTTGCCATACCAAGGTAAGCGGTGACCAATTAACGGAGAAGAGAAGGACATCCATTCTGCCTCTGTCGGCAAGCGAAAAACCACTTTATTAAATTTATGTTTCTTAGCCGCCTTATACTTTTCGTCCAACCATTTACAATAATTCTGCGCCGCTTCCTTCGTGATATTTAGCACCGGGTAATTATTATAAGCAGGGTGGTTATGGTATTTATCGTGCATTGGCTCATTAACACCAACAATTTTAGCGGCCCATTGGGTAGAATCAGCTTTGAAGTTTACCGCCTTTTCCTTGCCGTTTTTTTTCTGGAAATCACTGATGAATTCTTTATAATTGGCATTGCTCACTTCGTATTTAGCTACCCATAAATTGGGATTGAACTTCACGAAGTCATCAATATCCTGCGCACCAACACTGCTAAAACTTAGGGCGCTGATAATAATGATAGCTAGAGGACGAATAGCGTTTTGCATACTAATTTTGAAATGGATTATTTCAAGAACGCTATTATAAGAATACTATTATGATTTGGCCAGCGCAAAAATGTCCTTTTCCTCTTTTTCGCTGTAAGGGATAACTATTTAACCCAACATTTGCAGCCTTAACCCTTCTAATTTCAAAAGTATCGAGAATGTTACTAAGCTAAATTCTTCAGCATATCTTTTACCATCGCTTCTAAGCTAAAATCGGGTTTCCAATTCCAGTCTTCTCGGGCCACCGAATCGTTAATGCTTTGCGGCCAACCGAGAGCTATATCATTGCGCGAATCGATGGCATAATCTATTTTAAAATTAGGTTTCTCCTTGCGTATCGCCGCTGCTAAATCTTCTGGCGTAAAGCTAAAAGAGCCCACATTGTAAGAAGTTCTAACCTTCACTAGCTCTGCCGGCGCCTCCATAATACCAATAGTAGCCTTTATTGCATCGGGCATATACATCATAGGTAGGCGCGTGTCTGGTGCTATATAGCAAGTGTAATCCTTATTTTTCGCTGCTTTATGAAAGATATCTACCGCATAATCCGTAGTTCCGCCGCCAGGTTCTGTCTTATAAGATATTAGTCCTGGATAACGCAGGCCACGCGTATCTACCCCGTACTTTTTAAAATAATACTCACACCATAGTTCGCCGGCTAGTTTACTAATGCCATACACCGTTCCAGGATCCATTACGGTTAGTTGTGGGGTGTCTTCTCTAGGCGTATTGGGGCCAAATGCCGCAATGGAACTTGGCCAATACATTTTCTTGATATGTTTCTCACGGGCCATCTCCAAGAAATTGAAAAGACTTTGCATGTTTAGGTCCCAGCCTTTTAAGGGCATCTTTTCGGCGGTGGCCGATAGCATTGCTACCAAATGATAAACCTGAGTAACGCCATGCTTCTTTATTACTTCAAAGGCCGCCTTGGCATCTAAGGCATTAAGCGTTTCAAAAGGGCCTTGCGCAAGGCGCTCCGCGGAGGGCTGTCTAAGGTCGGAAGCGATAACGTTATCTGTTCCATAATTAGAGCGTAGTGTTTCTACGAGATCGGTTCCAATTTGCCCCGAAGAGCCGAGGACTAATATTTTTTCAGACATCTTGCATTTTTTGAGAGACGGCAAATATATTCACTTATTTGGTCCCTTATCTTTACGACCTCTCAATTTTCGAAGATGAATAAATTTTTAAAATCACTTGGGCCCGGGATTCTTTTTGCAAGCACGGCTATTGGGGTCAGCCATTTGGTGCAGAGTACGCGTGCAGGCGCGGATTATGGCTTTGAACTACTTTGGGCGGTGCTATTAGCAAATGTCCTGAAATATCCTTTTTTTGAATATGGTGCACGCTATGCCAGTGCCACCGGCGAGTCTTTAATTGACGGTTATAAACGCACCGGCCCATGGATGCTCTTCCTCTATATTCTCATAACCATCGCTAGTATGTTTTTTGTAAGTGCGGCCGTTGGAGCCGTTACCGCTGGTTTTATGCATGAGCTTTTTGGCTTAGAAAACAGCATCAGCAGCCAATTAAGTACTACCATCGTTTTTACTCTCTGCATAAGCATCCTCATGATTGGACGCTATAAAGTGCTAGACCGCCTGATCAAGATTATTGGCTCGGTATTACTAATTTCCACCCTAGCGGCTTTTAGCATTAGCCTTTGGAAAGGACCAAAAACCCATGACTTTAGTTTTTTTAATCCTGAAGTTTTAGATCCTTCTAGCGCAGGCTTCTTATTTTTAATTGCTTTAATGGGATGGATGCCAACCGCATTAGACCTTTCTACCTGGAGTAGTCTTTGGACTATTGCACGCACGAAGGAAAGTGGCTATCGGCCCAGCCTTAAGGAAACCATTAATGAATTTAGATTTGGCTACTGGCTCAGTGCTTTCCTTGCGCCTTGCTTTTTAGTTTTGGGTGCCTTCTTAGTTTATGGAACTGGACAAACCCTGCCACTTAGCTCGGCCGGTTTCGCCAATAATATTATTGCCCTTTACACCGAAAATATTGGCGAATGGAGCGAGATTTTTATTGCCGCATCCGCCTTTAGTATAATGTTCGGAACCTGTATCGCCGTCTTTGATGGTTATGCTCGAGCGGGAAGAAGAGTGATCATTCTCCTGCAAAATAATGAGCATTTAGACGAAACTAATCACAAGCTTTACTCCCTACTTTTAGTAATAATCGGCGCGGGTGCTCTTAGCATCTACTATTTCTTTGGTTCTTCCCTAAAGTCTTTGGTAGATATCGCTACCAGCATTAGCTTTTTAATTGCCCCAATAATAGCAATAGTCAACTTCCGCTTAGTCTTAAATTTGGAAGATAAATCGGCCCGACCCGGCATTACCCTGCGCTGGCTAAGCTATCTGGGAATTATCTTTTTAAGTGCTTTTAGTTTAGTTTATCTGTTTTCCCGTCTAATTTAAATGCGGGATTAGACAGAAAAACTATTGTGATTAGTAACTGAATATTGCGGCGCGGCGCTCACAATCACGCGGCGCTGATGAAAAGCTAATGCTTTGACTTGAGTTCTAACTTAGCCCACATAGCTAATACGCCAGACCCTACCTTTTTGCGAATCAATAATATACAAAGCGCCTGCTTGATCCACCGCCAAACCACAGGGTCTGTATTTTGCTTCTGCGGGTGAACGAGGATCATCACTTACACCGGCAAAACCCGTCGCAA
>JBNMPT010000097.1:0-6594 GCA_051277025.1 Roseivirga sp.
AGGCTTTACGCCAAATGTGATTAGCACTAGCCTTAATAGTCCTGTTGTAATACCTGCTGGAGATTCAATAGCAGTAGATCTATACTTTAGTGCTGGTCCTGCTAGTTTAGGGGGAATGAATGGTTCTTTTAAATATTTCCTTTCAGGAGATACTTTGGAGCAACAAGTTAGCCTTAGCAGTTTATGTCTGCCAGCAGGAACTTCCTGTACAGATGGCGATAATGCCACTATTAACGATCGGGAAGATGGTAATTGCAATTGCCAAGGAACCCCCACGTCCTCAGGAAATCTATTCAGCTTAAACATAAACTGTGGTGGATCTCAATTTGTAAGTAGTAGTTCTGGTAAAACTTTTGCTGCGGATCAATTTTTCTTTGGAGGTACAACTCTTACGACCACTAGTCCTATTCAAAACACCAACGATCAGACTCTGTTTGAGAGCGCTCGTATCGGTAAGAACATGAGGTATAAAATTCCTGTTCCGGCACCGAGTTTATACCATATTACTTTGCATTTTGCAGAAATTCAGAAATATCTCTTTGGGACAGGAAATAGAGTATTCGATCTAGTTATTGAAGGAAACCTGATTGCGGAAGATCTGGATATTTATAAGATCACCGGAGGATTAGAAGCCTATAGTTTAAGCTTCACTATTCTTGTGAACGACGGAGAGTTGAACATCAATACTGCCGCAAGCATTAATAATAGCTTAATATCAGCAATTGAAATTTTAGAGATAGGAACTGCTAAGAATGCTTTTTCAAATTCAATTGCGCAAGAGGATTTTTCTAATCTTCAATTCGATATGTATCCCAACCCATTGCAGTCTAGTGCTACTTTAAACATATCATTAGGCAGTGATGCTGCCGTGCAGGTCTACATTCGTAACGTGCAAGGAGCGGCTGTCTTCCAAAGAAAATGGGAAGCAGGAGCTAGCATTCATCAAATAGGTGGCTTAGGTCTAAACCCTGGTGTTTACCTGTTGCAGTTGGTTCAAGATGGTAAATGGCAACAGAAGAAATTACTGATTCAATAAGAATCAAATATGCTAGATATTATCCCTTTCTAAGCCCTTTCATAAAAAAGAGCCTTTGCAAAAAGGCTCTTTTTTTATTGGATAAACATTTCAGCTAGTCGTCTTCGGCTTAAAACCAAGCGCTAACAGTGATCCGAGAAAGATGTAAAACAGCTGATAGAAAGACCAATTGGACTGACTAGCTCAGGTTAACAATGAGCACTCTGTAGGCATGGTCCTCGCTCAGTTTTGTTAAGGTTTTGAAGCAGCAGGAAACTGGAGTATTAATCTTTTCTGCCAAGCGCTAGACATTTTTATTGGCAGAGTTCAGTTCCTTCTCGTCACTTAGAATCGTGATCTTATATCTTATTGTCCAAGCTCTTTTCATTGATGCCTTTTCCCTGCACTAGATTGCGAGAAAAAAGGACTGAAATAAAGAGCTAACAATATAACAAAGTGGCAAACTAGCCGATGGAAGAGCAATTAATACTAGTGAGTGATCATTGATAAGAACCTTTTGAAGGGAAAAGGAAAGCATGGAAGGCTAAAAGTTGAATAGCCAGATTCGGATACCTTTCTTTTTAAGACTCATTAGGGGATTTGGAAAGTATATAATATTTACCCCTTACTTAAGTCGGTATTCTGCTAATCCAGCTCAATTTTATCGAGAAGAAGTTCAAAGCTCTCTTCCTTTTTATTAGCAATCAAAAAGGTCAGTTCTTCGATACTGTCTTTGTTAAAATCATCTAGATCTAGAAATCGACCACGAAAGGAAGGTCGCATATCTTTCAAGTCAACTTCGATAGTTTCCCATTCACCACTGGTAGAAACAGTGTAGATATAGGAGTAATAATCTCCACGATTATGCTTTACGCGGATTTGATAATCTTTACCGTCACCTTTCACTCGCAGTACTAGTTTGCGATAATCGGCGACACTCTTTTTTGAGAAATTGTAGCGCAATGATGAAAATCCACCGTTATTTTTTAGAGATACCTCACCCCAGAATTTACCAAAACCATCCTTATTAACTTCGAAATTACCGGCAGACAGACCACCCATTACCCCATCATCAACAACATTCCAATTCTTAAGGTCACTATTAGCTTGGAAATCAAACAAAATGGTAGGCATCGTAAGCATGCTGATTATAATTAGGGAGTATAGCATTTTCATAAGTAATCTTTTGCTAGCTGCTAGTGACTGTAAAAGTCCTTGCAGATATTTACCAAGATTAACTACATGATGGTATTAATGTTCGAGCTGAAAAAATCGCAGTCAGACTTTCTCTCTTGGCTACAACTGGTCAAATCAAAATATTTCGCCAATTATACTAATAACAAAAATCATTTATTCGTAACGTAGGCTTTCAATTGGATCTAAGCGACTGGCTTTGAGGGCAGGGTAAAAACCAGAGACTAAACCTACCGCGAAACATATAACTGCCGATAGAAGCATCCAAGTCCACGGGATGATAAAGCTCCCCCCAATAATTAAGGATACCCCATTGCCAATGGCAATTCCGAAAATAATTCCTCCCAAGCCACCGATGAGACAAATAACAATTGCTTCCGTTAAAAACTGACTTAGTATCGCATTACTTTTGGCGCCAATGGCTTTGCGAACGCCAATTTCGCTGGTGCGCTCAGTTACGGAAACAAGCATAATATTCATTAATGCAATTGCTGCTCCAAGTAATGTTACTGATGCGATTACGATTGCAGCCAAGCTTACATATTTTAAATTATCGATAAGGCTCTCGCTGATATTGTCACTGCGAATTATCGCGAAATTGTCTTCTAACTTAGGCTTTAGTTTACGCACGGCTCGCATAGTGGCCGTAGCCTCAGAAACAACTTCTTCTAAATTTGAAGTTTCATTGGTCATAATGTTAACCGCAAAGCTTCTACCCTGAGTGGCATAGAGCGAACGTGCCTTTGAAATGGGAATCAGGACAGACTTATCTCCTCCAAAACCGAAAGAGTTTCCTTTTTCAGCCAAAATACCCACCACCCGAAACCGAGTGCCGGCAAATTGAATAACCTTTCCAATGGCATTCTCTTTTGGGAAAAGGCTGTTTACAATTTCCTGTCCAATTAGCACCGAAGCATCTGCATTGGCAATATCATTGGTCGTGAAGTTTCTGCCTTCTTCTAATTCATAGCCACCAGTGAGGAGGTAATTTTCATCTACTGCCATCACGGCAATATTCGGATTGGTGGCTTTATTTTCGTATTTAACTTCTGTGATACCACTGGCCATAAATGATACGCTCGTTTTTGCCTGGTTAAAAGGCATTTTATCTTTGAACTTTAGAGCCTCATAATAGGTAATATTGGGATAATTCTTGGGCTTTTCCCCTCTGCGACCGATGCGAATATTCGGGCCACGATTTTGAATCGTAAAAGTATTTGCCCCTAAAAGAGCAAATTGACCGGTTAGTGATAATTTTATCACATCAATAGCCGTTAAAATGCCCACTAATGCCGTTATGCCAATGGCAATAATTAGGCTCGTTAAAATGGTGCGCAGCAGTTGAGTTTTTATAGATTGCAGCGCTATTTTTATGTATTCGAAAAACATGGCTTTTTGCATGGCACTAAATTACAATATATGAGCGGGGCAGACGAAAAAGATTCGACGCAAAATGAAAAGGGTATTCAAATTCCACCGGAAGGATCTTTAGGTTTATTGGCCTTGGGGGCAAAAGGACTAGAAGCATGGCGATTGGCTCAAGCAAATACTACCCATGAAAAGTAGGGTAAAGACTTTATTAATAGGTTGGGATGCAGCGGAATGGGAACTAGTGGACCGCTACATTGCATTGGGCTATATGCCCAATCTTGCGAATCTCATTAGCAAAGGAATGAAGGGTAATGTTGCGACCTTACAACCCGTTCTTAGTCCCCTGCTTTGGACAAGTATTGCCACCGGAAAGAGGCCGCACGAGCATGGGGTTTTGGGCTTCGTGGAATGGCAAGGGCAAAAAGTGATTCCTGTAAGAGCAAGCACTCGCACAAAAAAGGCCTTTTGGAATATTTTAGAAGAGGCAGGTCTGCAAACACAAATAATAAACTGGTGGCCGAGCCATCCCGCCGAGCAGAGTGGGAAATTGAAGGTTTCCAATCAGTTCTGTGAATTCCCAAATCGACTATCAGATTGGCATTTAAGTCCTGCTGCAGTTTACCCTCCCGTTCGCAGGCAAGAAGTGGCAGACTTGCGCATTGCTCCCCAAGAATTAACTCAGGCCCATTTGCAGCCTTTTTTTCCTAATCATACTATCGATCAACTTAATAGTGATCCGATGGTAGTTAAAGTTGCTTCTATACTAGCGCGTTCAGCCTCCGTTCATAATGTGATTACGCGCGCTTTAGAGGATGATGATTGGGATTTTTCTGCGGTATATTTGGAAGCATTGGATCATTTTGGTCATATAGCTTCCCAGTATTTAGCGCCAAAATTAGAAGGAATAGAGGAAGAGGATTTTTTGAAATACTCTGAAATTATCCCTGCGGCTTATCGTTGGCATGATATGATGCTCGGTCGCTTATTAGAATTAGCAAGCAAGGATTGTCATATTATCATTCTTTCTGATCACGGTTTTGAGGTCTCTTCTAACCGCAGTATTAAGCTACCAGACTTGCCGGCAGCACCAGCTTTAGAGCATCGCCCTTATGGCTTTTTTGCCGCTTGCGGTCCACAGTTTAAAAAAGGAGAATCCATTTACGGTGCAAGTCTTTTAGATATAGCACCCACCATATTAAGTATCTATGGCTTGCCACTGGCGGAAGATATGCCCGGTAAAAGCATCGGGGATTTATTTAGGAAAAAGCTTCCACAAAGTTTTATACCAAGTTGGGAGCTAAGTGGGTCAGGACCGAGCTTTATGAAGTCTGAAGAGGCTAATGAACAGGCGATATTACAGCAGCTAGATGATTTAGGGTATATCGATCTCAGTGCACAAAATCAAGCACAGAAAATAAAGGAGGAGTGGGAGTACAATCGTCTTCTAAGTCTTTATGACGCAGGCGATTTTAAAAATGCTTGGCAGGGATTTAAACTTAGTTTTAAAGAAAAGCAAGACTTCCGTTACCTAAACCTAGGTGCGAAACTACTTTTGGAATTGAAGGACCTAGTTTCTTTTCAAAGCTATCTATCGAGCTGGCCGGAAGCGTATTTGAATTCTCCTTTGGCTTTATATTTTAAGGCTTCTGAAGCGATGATTAAAGGCGATTATTTCCTTGCCCAAAAGCATTTGAAGGCTATTGAGGAAACTGGGATTATCAGTGCTCAGGTTTATTATGAAATTGGAAGAAGCGCTTACTTACTGGGAGAATTAAAAATGGCCCAAGATTACTACCACCGCTGTTTAAATTTAAGCCCGAAGTATACCGCTGCCCTCACTGGCTTAGCAGGCGTATTAGCCGAACAACTGCACTTTGAAAAGTCTCTTTCTCTTTTACAAGAAAGCATTGGCTTGCGTTTTTTTCAGCCACAGGCCCATTATCTTTTGGGACTATGTTTTCAGCAGATGGAGGAGTTTCAAGCGGCCATTATGGCACTAAAAATTACTTTAAAACAGGCGCCAAAGCATCGCAAGGCACAGCAGCTTTTGGCGCACCTGATACCCCAACAAAAAGAGAAGAGTGTCGCCAAAAAGGAGATTATAATTGTTACTGGTTTCCCCAGAAGTGGTACCAGTATGATGATGGGGATATTAGAAAAAGCAGGTTTTTCGCTTTTGCAAGATGGCTTAAGGGTAGCAGATGAGTCTAACCCAAAAGGGTATTACGAACTTGAAGGGATTAAACATCTAGCGCAAGCGCCACAAAGTTTTAGCGCAGAAAATGAGCAGGTAGTAAAAGTGGTGGCTCCTTTATTACGTTATCTGCCACCCGAGAATTCGTATCGCCTTATTTGGATGCAGCGTCCCATCATTGAAATAATTATTTCTCAAGAAAAGATGAAGGGTAATACTAAACTGCAAAACTTTCCTTATCAGCTGGCGATGCAAATGGAAGAAGAACAAAAGAGAATATCACAATGGGTTGGTTCACAGATAAATATGGAGATTAAGCAATTCGCTTATCAAGATTTTTTAGAGAATACCGAGCAAGCAATTACTAGCTTGGCTAGCTACTTAGAAGGTGATTACCTCTGGGAAGAAGCTACTGCTGAAATAGATATTACTCTATATCGCAGTAAAATTGGTTAAGCCCGAAAAGATTTGCGACTTTTGTCGCTACAAGCATTATGAAAAAAGAAACCAGTCACAAAGAAGCGCTGCGTTACCTTTCGGTAGCGGGTGGCGTTCTAGCCATTCATAGCGGTCAAGCCCAGATAAAATATGTGGACTTAGCCGATACTACCCTAAACACCAATAACGCCTTTTACGATTTAAATCTCGATGAGGATACTTTGGGAGTGGTAGACTATCGTTTCATTCAATATGTAGATTCGGGTTCTTTTAATATCAGCGGTAGCTTTATTCAAGCGGTAAGCAATGCTGGTAATTCGGTTCTTGGATTAGACTATGCTAATTATGCCTATCCTTTTAACTTAAGTCCGGGCGATAGTAT
>JBNMPT010000098.1:0-6566 GCA_051277025.1 Roseivirga sp.
GTATATACTCGTCTGATAGTCATTAAATTGTGTGGGTACTTGATTAAATCATTAAGCGTTTTGGAGCGATGGAAGCTCCTGAATTTCAGTTTAAGCGAATCCGCGGGAGTGAAGGCTTAAAGCGTTCTAAAGGTGAAGGTTATTTATGCTTGTCCTTGCATGAAGATTGCGGAAGGCAAATTTGAGTCAAGAGTAGGGGCTTTACTAAGAGCGGCTTTAACCCCCAAAAGGAGGATGGAATAGTAAGCAAGGAGATCGATTTTCCTGCAGTCATATCACTAGAATCGCTTCTGCCGAAAGGCTTTTACTGCAGGAGTTGCTTCTATTTGTGATCAGGGATTAATAAGGTGAAAGCACGAAGGCGCTTCTAAAAAGGCCTAATTTTATATCGAGCCCAGGTTTATAAACACACAGCCCACTTGATACAGAGATATATAGCGGTGCTTTACTTTAATGTGATTGATGATATTCTTAATAAAGCTGATTAGACGGAATAATGATCGCGGCATTTGAAGGGCCTTGCTTGGGTCTAAAAGGGACTAAGCAACTTTGGCGACAGTCCGTAATTTTTTGTGAGAAATATATTTATATTTAGCCTCTTGCACTTAGAACAATCACAAACCCAATCAAAATGAAGATTCGCGAAATTAATGCCATGAGGGGACCAAACTACTGGTCTATTAGACGTCATAAATTAATAGTAATGGTTCTTGATCTTGAAGAGATGGAAGAATTGCCGTCTAATAAAATTGAAGGTTTTCCGGAGCGTTTAAAGGCAATGTTTCCCAGCATGTATTCACATCGTTGTTCGGAAGGTTGTGAAGGAGGCTTTTTTATGCGAGTGGATGATGGCACTTGGATGGGACATATTATTGAGCATATTGCATTGGAAACCCAAACCTTAGCGGGAATGGATACTGGTTTCGGCAGAACAAGAGGGTATGGTGAAGAAGGTGTTTATAATGTTGTTTTCTCTTATATGGAGGAGTCCGTGGGCCGTTTTGCGGCGCAGTCTGCCGTAAAAATATGCGAAGCCTTAATTAAGGGTGAGGACTATGATTTGTCGGATGACATTCAGGAAATGCGCGAGCTTCGCGAAGCGGATCGTTTGGGACCAAGTACGGGGTCTATTGTAGAAGAAGCGGCCAGTAGAGGGATTCCTTGGATTAGACTTAATAAATATTCCCTTTGCCAATTGGGTTATGGGGCCAATCAAAAGCGTATTCAAGCAACGGTAACTAGCGAAACGAGCAGTATTGGTGTTGAACTTGCCTGCGATAAAGAAGATACTAAATATTTACTGGAGAAAGCGGAAGTAGCCGTGCCTAGAGGTGATATAATTCGTCGCGAACGAAGCTTAGAGGAAGCGTGCCGTTATGTGGGCTATCCTCTAGTTATCAAACCGGTAGACGGAAATCACGGTAGAGGGATTACGGTAGATATACAAAACTACGATGATGCATTAGTTGCTTTTAATCATGCAAAAGATAGCTCGAAAAGCGGTGCCATACTAGTGGAAAAATTTATTGTTGGTGACGACTACCGATTATTAGTGATTAACAATGTACTGGTTGCAGGTGCTGTTCGCACTCCCGCACATGTTATTGGCGATGGAAAATCAACTATTCAAGGCTTAATTGATGAGGTAAATAGCGATCCTCGTCGTGGTTTTGGGCATGAAAATGTTTTAACTAAAATCACCACGAATCAGTTAACGCTCAATATTATAAAAGAGGCGGGCTATACTTTAGACTCTGTTATTTCAAAAGGAGAGAGACTCATTTTAAAAGACACGGCCAATTTAAGTACCGGCGGTACAGCGGAAGATATTACGGATATCATCCACCCTGCCAATATAAGTATGGCCGAACGCATTTCAAAAATTATAGATTTAGATATCTGTGGGATTGATATTATGTGCACCGATATATCTAAACCATTGTCAGAAACTGGCGGCGCGGTTTTAGAGGTAAATGCGGGTCCTGGATTTAGAATGCACTTAGCACCAACTACTGGTTTGCCGCGTAATGTTGCCGCTCCCGTAATTGATAAATTGTTTCCTCAAAAAGGTGATACGGGTCGTATTCCTATCATAGCAACTACGGGTACCAATGGAAAAACTACTACTACCCGTTTAATTGCACACATTGCAAAGATGAAAGGTTATCGCGTAGGTTATACAACTAGTGATGGTGTTTATATTCAAAACAGATTATTAATGACCGGTGACTGCACGGGTCCTGCAAGTGCAGAGTTTGTGCTCAGAGATCCAACGGTGAATTTTGCTGTTTTAGAATGTGCCAGAGGGGGTTTATTAAGAGCGGGATTAAGTTTTAAAAACTGTGATATTGCCGTGGTAACTAATGTTGCTGCCGATCATTTAGGCTTAAAAGGTATTCATACTATCGAGCAATTGGCTAAAGTAAAAGCAGTGGTGCCGGAAACGGTTCTGCCGGAAGGCTTTGCTGTTTTAAATGCTGATGACGATTTGGTTTATGATATGCGACGCAACTTAGATTGCAATGTGGCCCTGTTTTCAATGGACGAAAATAATCCTCGTATCAAAGCTTTGCAACGCTTAAATGGGATTACCGCCATCTACGAAAACGGCTACGTTACCATTTGCCGTGGAGAATGGAAAATGCGTTTAATGAAAGCGGAAAGTATTCCCTTAACCCACGGTGGGAAGGCGAAATTCATGATTCAAAATGTACTGGCCGCCGTGCTGGCCGCCCATGTTCATGGGATAAGTATTGAAGATATGAAAGCGGGCTTAGAAACCTTTATTCCTTCTGCAACGCAGACCCCGGGACGTCTAAATATGTTTGAGTTTAAAAACTTCACGGTTCTTTTAGATTATGCGCATAATCCTTCCGGAATGCGCGCACTACAAAAGTTTGTTGAAGAACTAGAAGCCACCGTTAAGGTGGGTATTATAGCCGGAATAGGCGACAGGCGTTTGGAAGATAATAATGAAATGGGCGCCATTGCGGCCGAAATGTTTGATGAAGTTATTATTCGCCAGGATAAACGCTTACGAGGCAAAACAGAAGAGGAGCTTATTAAAATGTTGAATGACGGTATCCAAATGAAGGATCCCAATAAAAAAACAACCATCATTCCCTCTGAAAAAGAGGCGATAATATTCGCGGTAAAAAATGCCGTTAAAGGCTCACTAATAATTTTGTGTAGCGATGTTATTCCCGATGCTCTAGCATTGGTGCAAAAATTAAAAGACCAAGAAGTGCGCGGGGAATTAGTGTTTGATTAGAATGACGAAGCAAATTCGGTAATGATTGCGGCAGTGTTGTTGACATTGCCGCGCTGCGCTCGCAATGACGGGTTGCATCGGGTTAATTTATGCTATAAAAGTATTCCTGGGTTTTTAGTAGGTCTAACTTATGGTCGTAAGTGCTTATTACCTCAAACTTTGGAAGACCTTGATAAGTATAAAAATAGTTGATACTGCGAAAAAACTGCTCGTTTTTAAACCAAGTTTCGCTTACTTTTTGACCTTGAGGATTGTAGTTAAACAAGCGATAATATAGATCTCCGATGCTCGATATAATGCAGCCATAACTTTCGTTTTGTTGAAAGCCCCAGTGGTCTTGGATTAATAAACCGTCTTGATTAAAGGTGGGTTCGCCAAAATAAGCTCTGTTTAGAGCTTCCTTAACTTCCTTCAAGGGGAAGGTGGAGACCGACGCCTCTTCCGTCTTCTGCCCCGGGACTAAACTCTGGCGCACTTGGGTAGAATCGTTGGGATAGGAGAAAGTACTGACCATAATGGTGTCAAAGGAATTGCTATCATTATCAAGTTTATGGAAGCGTATGCTTTTGCTGAGCTGCCCAGAAGTAGTATAGCTGTTTGTCCAGAGGTATAGCGCCCCATCTTCTTTTGTCCAACGACGGGTCTCTTGGCCATTCAAGTTATACTCTAGTTTTAGCACTAGCTCTTGATTAGCTTCGTCTTGCACCGCTTCGCCCTGATACTTACTAATATTTTTTAGGTTGTGGCTGGTGGTGAACTCGGGTGACCAATAGCTCTGTTGACCAATGGCGATTAGGCTACAAAGTGAGAGGGAAAGCAGGAAGGCAAGACGAATATTTAGCATTTTCATAAGTGTAGATTCTATTCATTTCAAAAGTACATTTTTCACTATTTCAAAAATTGAACCAATCCTATCTACTAGAGCCATATGGCCTGTATTTGTGCTATTCTTCCACTCTTACCCATAAAAATGTTTTGCTTATAAAAAGTATATTACCTTTTACTCGAAGAGTATCAGGCTGGTCAAGATAAAATTTGGCGTCAACCTCAAAAAAGCGATTAGGAGGCAAAAGTCGACCCTCCCAATACCCACCATCGCTATGGTAAGTCATATTCTTAAGGATTACTTTCCCCACTAAAAGCTCTTGCGAAGAGCTGGTTATTTTCCCAAAGTAGCTTCCTGCCTTGGACTTCATAACTTTGATATGAGACTCCTCGAAGGCCTCTACATACCAATAACCTAGTACAGCGTCTTCAGCTGAGTTGATAAAGGAGAGATTAATAAAAGTGCCAATGGAGACAATCAGGATAAATGCAAGTCTTTTCATTTTAAGAGGTTTTCTTGTAATTAATGATCGCCCAGCTATTAAAGAAAATCGCGAAGCCAAACATTGCTAAAAAGTGCGTTTTGATATGGCTAAAGCCACTACCCTTTAGTACAATCATTCGCATTACTTCAATAAAGTAGGTAAGGGGATTTAAATTGGCAATCCACTTTGCCCAGGTAGGCATACTATCTATAGGCGTAAATAATCCGCTCAATAAGATGAAGACCATGATAACAAAAAAGGCCAGTGACATAGCCTGCTGTTGGGTTTCTGAATAGGTAGATATTAGTAGACCAATACCCAATACGGCCACTAGAAAAACGGCGAGATAAGCGTAAAGCAGAGGGACACTCCCAAGAGGGATAATACCATAGGCCATACGTGCGACGCCGACTAAGCCTAAAGTGAAGACAAAAACGCCAATTACCCAAAAGGGAATGAGTTTCCCTAAAATGAAATGGTACTTTTTAATCGGGGTAACGTTGATCTGTTCAATAGTTCCAACTTCTTTCTCCTTCACAATATTTAAGGCACACATATAAACGCCTACCATAGTTACTAGGGAAACTAAGATCCCCGGTACCATGAAAAATGGATAATTCAGATAAGGGTTGTACCAGTTTAAAGTGGCAACCTCAATATTTGGGGGCAGAGAGAGGGAGCTGTTTAAGCCTTGTGCCCTTAAACCTTGATTGAATTTGGCAATGATATTGGATAAATAGGCGCTTCCAACCGAAGCATTTGTTCCGTTAATAGCATTTACCGCTAGCAGTAAACTACTACCCTGATCGGCTCTTAAGTTTCTTTCAAAGTGGCGAGGGATTTCTAAAACTAAATCGGCATTATTTGCCTCAAACTCTTGAAAAGATTGCTCAAAAGAGGGGCTATAATCATTGAGTTGGAAGTATCCCGAAGAAGTAATTTGTTGAATTAAATCTCTCGAATAGCTAGACCGATCATGGTCAACCACAGAAATTCTGATGTTCTTAATCTCAAAGTCTGCTGCCAAAGGCATAATTAAAAGCTGAATGATCGGCATTAGGATGATCATCGCTAGAATGGACTTATTCCGAAAAATTTGCTTGAATTCCTTTCGCAATAAAAATTGTAAACTTCTCATGCTAAACGGATTTTAAATTTTCTAACACTAAGTACCAGTAGAAAGGCCGTCATACCCATAAGGATAAAGATTTCTTTCCATACACTGGCCCAACCAAGCCCTTTGATCATAACCGACTTTACGATGATATAATACCATTTGGAAGGCAGGATATTGGCTATAATTTGCAGGGGCATTGGCATATTCTCCAAAGGGAAAAGGAAGCCCGTAAACAGCAATGTGGGCATAAGCATAGTCATTAAGGTAATAAGCATGGCCGCTTGCTGCGAGTTGGTGCTATTAGAGATTAGGAGCCCTAAGGCCAAAGCCGTTAAGATTAATATAGAGCTAGCGAAATAGAGTAAAAACAGGCTGCCATTTATGGGCATCTCCATTAGGGTAGAGCTGAGAATTAGGATAATGGTTAGGTTTAGTAGGGAGAGGAAGAAGTAAGGGACGGCTTTTGAAACGATAACGAGCAAGGGGTTGAAAGGCGAAACGAGAAGCACCTCCATAGTACCCATTTCTTTTTCTCTAACAATGGAAACGCTGGTCATTAATACACCTACTAATAGTAATACCAAGGCCATCACTCCGGGCACAAAATTATACACCCCTTTAAGTTCGGGATTGTAAATCATTCGTACTTCGGTAGTGATATTTGGGTTGATGCCCCTTTCTGGTAATAAGCTTTTTTGGTAGTCTTTTATAATAGCCTGGGCATAATTACTGAGGGTGGTTGCCGTGTTTGGATCCGAGGCATCGGCAATAAGTTGAATTTGTGCTTTGCCGGTGTGGTTTAGATCGTTTTCAAAATTATTAGGGAAAACTACCGCGAGTTTTATCGTGCCACTTTTAAAGGCATCTT
>JBNMPT010000099.1:0-6549 GCA_051277025.1 Roseivirga sp.
AAAGCCATCCCGAAATTGAGGTGGTAGCGATTAATGATTTAGCGGACATCCATAATCAAGCTCACTTATTAAAGTATGATACTACCCACCGTTTGTTTCCAAATGATATTAGCGTAGAAGGGAATACGTTGCTTATCGGAGAAAGAACGATTGCCTACAGTTCGCATCGGAATTTAGAAAATGCACCTTGGGAGACTTTAGATTTGGATGTCATTTTGGAAGCTACCGGTTTATTTAGAGAACAGACTTTATTACAAAGTCATCTTGCGAAAGCTAAAAAGGTAATTATTAGTGCGCCCCCTTTAGATGAGACGCGTACCGTAGTTATGGGAATTAATGAGGGATATATTTTAGCCAGTGATCGGGTACTTTCCAATGCTTCATGTACAACCAATAGTGCCGCTCCTTTGGTTGAGGTGGTTTCAAGACTTTGCGGAATAGAACATGCATATATTACCACGGTTCATAGCTATACTACCGATCAGCGCTTGCAAGACGGTCCTCATAAAGACTTTCGCAGAGGTAGGGCCGCCGCGGAGTCCATTGTTCCTACTACTACAGGAGCAGCCAAAGCGATAACACGTATTTTCCCTCATTTAAAAGGTAGAATTGGTGGCGCAGGAATTAGAGTTCCTGTACCTAATGGGAGCTTAACGGATATAACTTTTACGGTAAAAAAGATAGCCTCGGTAGAGGCGGTTAATAATGCTTTTAGAGAAGCTTCGGAAACCTATTTGAATCCTTATTTGGGTTATACTGCTGATCCAATTGTTTCACGCGATGTTATTGGCAGTCCATATTCTTGCCTATACGATGAGGGTCTTACTTCGGTGCTTGGTCCCATGTTAAAGGTAGTAGCGTGGTACGACAATGAAATGGGCTACGCGCATCGTCTCAAAGATTTAGTCCTTTATTTAGCTCGTCAGAAATTTATTTAGCTGAATCCTTAAGGCCCTGATATTTGCGTTTTACGCGTCGAAGTTTCCTTTTCCATCCGTCGAAATCAGGTTAATAGATATATAATTAAGGCTTTCTCATTTTTGGGAAGGCTTTTTTATTTTAATAGAGCGAGATCAGCAATTACTGGTTTTGCCGCAGAGACCGCGTCTTGTTAATATCAATTTGACTACTGATAATGGGCGCTTGTGGATTCAATAAACTCTGTTCGTTTTCAGTTAGCACTGCAGCTCTTCAATAAAGGAGCAGTCGAGGGGCTTTTAGTTTATTTGAGAAGCAAATTGGCAGCCCTGTTTGAATAAGGATTTTCCACGCTATAGTTCTAAAGTAGCCCACTATTATTTCGTGGTTGGGCTAGAAACTTAATAATCACAAGGGGAATAAGGCTCACTTTTGGATGGAAATAAGAACAATACTGAGGGATCGGCCCAAGTGATAAGGTGTATTTCGGATCATTTCTAAGCTAGAATTTACGGCCCAGTTAAGAGAGTGCAAATAATGAATGGCTCCTTATAATGCAGATAACATTTACATAAAAAAAAACAGCCTCCGTAGAGGCTGTTAATAATGCTTTTAATGAAGCTTCAGCAACTTATCTGAATCCTTATTAAGGCTTTCCCGCCGATCCAATTGTATCGTGCGATCTTATATGGTAGTTTTCATTTTCACTATGCTATTAGGCTTTTTCTTTGGTTCTCCCAACCAGGCTAAATTTGTAGTCTGGTATGATAATGAAAGGAGCCATTCGCATCGCTGAAAAGACTAAATCCTTTATTTAGCTCGCCAAAAGTGCATCGAGCTGAGCCGGTAACTCTCCAAGGTTGACGTTTTTAGCCACGATATTTCCTTCTTGATCCACTAAAACAGTGAATGGAATAGCTTGAATACCATAAATCTGTCCTGCGGCACTGCTCCAGCCTTTAAGGTCACTTACGTGATAAGGCCAGCTTAAGCCATCTTGCTGAATAGCGCTAAGCCATTCTTCGCGCGGACTTTTTTGTTGTGGTAAACCGTCAAAAGAAACACTCATTACGGTAAAGCCTTGGTCTTTGTAATCATTGTAAATCTTTACCAGCATTGGGTTTGCGGCTCTACAAGGTCTGCACCAAGCGGCCCAGAAATCTACTAAAACCACCTGTCCTTTAAGTTCAGATAAGCTTCTTAGCTGACCAGTACTGTCTGGCAGTGAAATATCTGGTGCAGGACTACCTTCTGCAATCGCTTCTTGCTTCTCTTTCATTGCACTTTGTGCAGATACTTGCTCCTTAATACGCTCTAACTGTTTGTTGAAATTAAGCGCATGAGGATTATTAGGGTAAGCGGCCATTAGAGCAGAATCAACTTTAATGTAAGTGTCAAGATGATCTTCGGCACCTACCATTTGCTTCTGACCTAAACTTTGTGGCCAAATAAATAGGTTCGCCATATTGGCTGGATCCTCATCAATAAGAGCTCTTAATTCGACACCAGTAGCGTCAACTTTATCTTCAAATTCTTTTTGCTTTGCAGTACGAATAGCAGGGAAGTCGGCGCTATCGCGGTATAGTTCTATGTAGGCACCTAAGCTATCAATATACTTTCCAGCATCATAAACGATGTCGTTGATATTCTTGATACGAATACTTTCCTTATTTCCAGTAATATCATAGTTGCGATCAACTCCTTCTATTAAGGGCTCGATGGAAATATTGATATTCTCGGAGCCATTGGTAAAGAAAGGGATTCGCATACCACCAGCATCTAACATCAGGAAGTCTGCCGTGTCAATTTGCAGCTCATAAGTGAATACCCCATTGTCAGATTTTAGAGTATCCAAGTTATTTACCGCGTTAGGAGACAATTTGGCAATGATAATTTCATTGGTTCCGTCCGCACTAATTTTTATACTGGTTAGGCCAGGTCCACCTTGTTTTTCACAGGCAACAAAAGCCAGTGCCATTAGGCTTAAACTTAAAAGTTTGCGCATGGTTCTATTTTTCTAGAGATTGAATTACAATTTTACTTGCCATTTTAGGGTCGGCTTTCCCACCAGATAGTTTCATTACTTCACCCATGAAAAGACCGGTTAAGCCTTTTTTTCCAGCTTTATACTCAGCAACTTTACCGGGGAACTTAGCTAAGGCAGCATTTACCCAGCCTTGCAGTTCATCGGTATCACTTTCTTGAATCAAGTTCAGTTCTTTAGCAAGGGCCTCGGGCGATGCTTCTGGTCTATTTACTAAAGCCTTAAAAAGTTCGCCGTTAGCGGCAGAATTACTAACCGTGCCTTTATCTACCATATTAATAAGTAGGGCAATAGTTTTTGCACTTAAAGGAAACTTGGAAATATGCATCGCCTTTTCATTTAGAAAAGATTTAATACTCCCCATCATCCAGTTGGCTGCGGCTTTATAGTTTTTTGTATGCTCAATAACATCTTCGTAAAACAGAGCAATTTCCTTGCTTTCCGTTAGCAAAGAGGCGTCATATTCACTGAGATTGAGCTTGAGGTATTTATTGAATAACTCCTTAGGTAAAGGAGGTAAGTTAGATTTCACACTTTCTATATAGGCTTCATTAACCACAATTGGTTGAAGATCGGGCTCATTGAAATAGCGGTAATCATGTGCATCTTCCTTGTCGCGCAGAAGTTGCGTCTTACCACGGGCGGTGTCAAAAGTGAAAGTCTGCTGAATAACTTTATCGCCATTTTCTACCACTGCTATTTGGCGGTTAATCTCGTAGTCGATCGATTTTTGTACACTGCGAAAGGAGTTCAGGTTTTTTACTTCAACGCGAGTACCAAACTTTTCTCTTCCTACTGGTCGCACAGAAATATTTATATCACAACGCATACTACCTTCTTCCATGTTACCATCACTAATTTCCAGGTAACGCACTAATTTCCGCATCTCGGTTAAATAGCTGTAGGCCTCTTCGCCATTTCTAAATTCGGGCTCACTTACAATTTCCAGTAAGGGAACACCAGCGCGATTAAGGTCAATTAAAGTATTGAAAGGATCAATATCATGTGAGCTTTTCCCAGAATCCTCTTCCATATGAATGCGTGTCAGGTTTAGTCTTTTGGACTTCCCCTGTGCATCTTTAATATCGATATAGCCACCATTACAAATAGGAGTTTTATCTTGGGTAATTTGATAACCTTTCGGTAGATCTGCGTAGAAATAGTTTTTTCGTGCAAATTCATTTAGTTCCCGGATTTCCGCATTACAGGCAATTCCAAGTTTCACCCCTGCCTCTAAAACCTTCTCATTAAACATCGGAAGGGTTCCGGGGTGACCTAAACTGATTGGACTAATTTGCGTGTTGGGACTAGCGCCATATTCCGTGGCATCTGGTGCGTAAGCCTTACTTAATGTATTGAGCTGAACGTGAATTTCGATGCCGATTACCGGTTCATATTTCGCGCGAATCTCAGAAGGTAGATCGTTCTTTGCCATGCCTACAAAGATGCAAAATGTATAGCTTTTCTCTTCATTTTCTAGCAGAAATAATGGAGGATAATTGTCCTAAAAAGCGCTCTTTATCTTGATCTAAGAAGAAATGCTCTACCCTAAGAATAAAAATGTTTTTAAGCAGGGCTTGTTTTAAGCCCAAAGAGGCGATTTTCACATAGTCTTTTTCACTACAAATTAAGACGGCTTCTTCTTTTTTTGCTTGCGCAAGAAGGGTTTTAAGATCATTATTTGTGAAAGAGTGATGATCTTTAAATTGATGTTTATCAACCAGTTTAATCAGCGTTTTTAAATGTTCTTCCATGTATTCAGGGGAGGCGATACCACTGAAAAGAATCGCCTTAGAGCGGTGAAGTTTCGTTCCAAATGGATTCTGTAATTCACTGTATTTCAATGTGCTAAAGTAAATGGGTGCGGTACTATAGCGTGAAATGGCTCGCCTGATTTCCTCTTTCTCTCGAAGTGAAATATTGCTGGGGCATTTTGTTACCACGATTGCTTGGGAACGTTTGGCGCCCCTGCGAGATTCACGCAGATTGCCAGCAGGAAGGATGAGATCTTTGCTGAATAAACTGTGGTAGGCGCTTAGTAAAATATAAGTATCGGCTTGCACGGATCGATGTTGATAGGCATCGTCTAGTAAGGCTAAATCTGCTTTAAATTCTCGAGCGGCTTCTAAGGCTAACTTTCTTTTTTCAGCTACGATAACCTGAACTTTCGGGAATTTTTGTGCAATTTGGAGAGCTTCATCACCGAAATCTGCAGCTATACCCTCTTTGTCCACGATTTGTAAGCCCTTCGTTTTTCGGCCATAACCGCGGCTTATTACTACTGCGGAATGATAGGGGAGATGTTTTAATAGAAACTCGGTCATGGGTGTTTTGCCGGTTCCCCCTGTATTTAGATTGCCAATAGCAATGGTAGGCATGCTCGGCTGATAAACATCTAGGTACTTTTTAGAAAATAATAGATTACGCAAAGAGGTGATTGCGCCATAAATCAAACTAAAGGGGGTTAAGAGTTTACGCATCTAAGCGGGACTTTATAAATTCAAGAACTTCTTTTTCCTGATCAACTTGAAACCAAGAAATCTCAGAATCTCTGCGAAACCAGGTCAGCTGTCTTTTAGCATAGCGGCGGCTATTTTTCTTTATTTCTTCTTGTGTTTCTTCGAGACTAATTTCTCCATCAAAATATTGAAAAAGCTCTTTATAACCGACAGTTTGCAGGGCATTTTCATGGCGATAGGGTTTTAATGGCAGTACTTCAGCCAATAAACCCGCTTTAAACATGATATCTACTCTTTTATTTATGCGATCATATAAAAGCTCACGGTCCATAGTGAGGCCAATCTTTAAAACATTAAAGGGTCGCACTTTTTTTGGCTTTTGCAGAAGTTCTGTCATTTTCTTTCCACTAAAGCGCAGGAGTTCTATCGCGCGAATAAGTCTCTGGGGGTTTTTCTGATCCACTTTCTTCCAGTATTCGGGATCTAAATTGGCTACTTCCTGCTGTAAAAACGTTAGACCCTCTTTTTCGTACTGGGAAGTTATCTCGGCACGAATTTCCACCGGGATAACTGGTAAATCGTCCATTCCTTCTAAGAGTGCTTTTAGATATAAACCGGTACCTCCTACTGCAATAACGAGCGAATTTTTATTAAAAAGCAGCGCCAGTTTAGCTAAAGCTTCCTTTTCATAGCGGCCAGCATTTAGTGTATCTTTTAGCGAACGATCATGAATAAAGTGGTGAGGAGCAGCAAGTAACTCTTCTGGGCTAGGCACCGCGGTACCAATACTTAGTTCGCGGTAGAACTGCCTTGAATCGAAGGAAATTATGTCACTTTTAAATTCTTGTGCAAGCTTAATAGCCAGCGACGTTTTACCGGCCGCGGTAGGTCCACAAATACAGATTAATGTTTTAGCTAATGTCTTCTCCACAATTGTAACAATAATGGGCTTTAATAGGAATGTCAGTTGTATTGCAAACCGAACAGCTTTTAATTGAGATTTTATTTTCTTCTTTCGCCTGTTTATTTAACTCGGAGGTAAGAATACCGGTGGGTACGGCAATAATGCCATAACCTAAAATCATAATTATTGAAGCTATTAATTGACCCAGGGGTGTTTCGGGTGAA
>JBNMPT010000100.1:0-6543 GCA_051277025.1 Roseivirga sp.
AAACTTAAACTAGCAAGATTAGTAAAGCTAAATACCCCTTTTTCCCTTTGATCAAAGAGAATAAAGATCAATAAACACAAAGGCAATAAGCGCGGAGCAACCAGCAAATAGACTGCAGCGTAAAGAAATAAGGCTTGCACGGTGCTTAAATCTTGCCTTTTTAAAAAGATGAGAATCCCCAGTTTAATAAAGCCATAGTAAATTAAGGCCAAACTTAGGTTGATCCCTATCGGCAGAGGGTATTGTAAAAAGGCCAAGGGCCCTTGCGGTAGGTGCGCAGCAAAGAGAGCTTGCTGATTGCCATCAAAATTTAAGTTCTGAACCAGTCTAATACTCGCATCTATAGTGGGCCCCAAATTAAACTCGAAAGCAGGTAAGCTAAAGACAAAGACGAGCAGCCAAGCCAAATCTTCACCTTTAAAAAAATTAGTCACTGCTGCTAGTATATTGATAGGTCTCTTAGACATAGGCTCTAATAAGGATACTCCAATTTGAGAATATAGAAATCCGCCATCAGACGGTCTACATCCTCTGCACTTGTACCATCGTAATAACCACGAATACGTTTATCTGGATCCACCAAAATGAAGTTCTCGGTATGAATAAAATCCGACTCATCCCCTTTGCCTCCTCCATCAAAAATAGAGAAGTACGATTTCCTCGCTAAATCGTAGATATGCTTCTTATCGCCAGTAAGCAAGTGCCACCTGCCCTCAATAGCGCCCTGCAACTCACCGTAAGCCTTCATTACGGGAACACTATCCATTATAGGTGTTACTGAATGAGAGAGGATAACAAAATTATTTTCTGCCAGCATTGCATCCTGCAAACGACGCTTTTGCACCGCCATATCTTTACAAATATCCGGGCAAATGGTAAAAAAGAAATCTGCTACATATATTTTGCCTTTGACATTGGCTTCAGAAATGCTATCGCCAAACTGATTAATAAGGGTAAAGGGTAAAGCCTTGTGGTTGATCCCTATTCCGCGTAATTCTTCGGAAACCAAACGGCGGTCGAGTTCTGAAGGATTATAAATTGGTAATCTGGGAGGCGGTTTCAAGATGTGATAACTCGCTGTAATACCAAAAACAAAAACGACTGCTAAGATGCCAATCCTTAACCAATCCGTAGAACTAAGTTTCACTTTCATACTGCAAAGTAAGATGCTAATTTCCAATTATCGGTGCTTGAGCGAAAGAATCCTAGATCCCACTTTTAAATTTATTGTTGTTCTACAATCGAACCTTTGCCGAAATAAAATTAGTTTTGACAAAACTTTGTAAATGAAAAAATTAACACTCCTCG
The DNA here is from genome assembly GCA_051277025.1 of Roseivirga sp. Lineage (GTDB taxonomy): Bacteria > Bacteroidota > Bacteroidia > Flavobacteriales > Schleiferiaceae > Croceimicrobium. Next base: position 1,309 of record JBNMPT010000100.1, read on the forward strand.
GAGTTCTTCTCGGTTTAAGCTTTGCTTGCCAAAATGCTGAGCCCGCAAAAGAAGCCGACACCACAAGCGAAGCCGTCGCAGCCAGCGAAATCATTAAAAAAGAAGTGATGGATATTCACGATAAGGTGATGCCCGAAATGACTACCATGAGTAAACTGCAAGGCAAGCTACAAGAGTCATCAGTAGGCTCACAAGATAGCATGATCTACATGACTGCGGCACAAGATCTTAAGTTTGCCAAGCAAGCGATGATGGAGTGGATGCGATCCTTCTCAGGCACCTACAATGATAACATGACTGAAGAGGAGAAAGTAACTTTCTTAAAAGCTGAAAAAGCCAAAATGCTACGCATCGACAGCCTTAGTGAAGCCGCTATTGATAATGGTCAAGAGATCATTACCGCTATGCCGGTTGCGCAAGATTCTTTGTAGAAAGGGCCTTTAACTGTAAGCTTATAGAATCCCATAATGCCAGGCGAGCTTCCAAAGCTTGCTTGGCTGCTTTTTCTGCCTCTTGCCATTTGGTTTCATCATTACCACATAGCTCACTAATCATCTGCTCAGCCATTGGGCCGTGTTCCTCCCCGTCAATCTGAATATGACGTTCCAAATAATATACGAAAGCACTTAGAGTGCCCCCGAATTTTTCATTGAGGTCTTTCACCAGCTCGGTAAATAAATCGGGCACCAAACCTTCACGACCAAAGCTAAAAGCAGCGGCTATCTCATGCGCTTTATTGCCCTTCACTACCTCGTAACTGTTTTTAACGAAGCTCAGACTAGCTTGGTCCATCTCTGCCACGTTATAACGCACCAGGCTTTTTAGGCTATGGCCTTGCTTGGCCATTAGTACCAGACGACTTATCCCTTTTGTATCCGCTCCACATTGTTTCATAGCAGCGAGATACATTTCGTAATGACTGGAAGGCTGATTATTTATATCTAAGTCGCTTTCCTCGGCTAAAACAATATCATTGATTAGACGACGAGCAACTTTGCTATCGGTGGGCACCCAAGCCTCACCGGTAGAAGTTAACTTCCGTTGCAGCGCCTTTAATAATACCATGAAATCCCAAACCGCAAAAACATGTTGCTCCATAAAGAGCTGCAGTTGTTCCATGCTTTCCAAATGCTGGTAAAGCTCATGATTCAGTAATTGCTTGCGCACATCCTCAATGCTACGCTTGATACCTAAAATGTTAAAATCCATCTTACTTAGCTTTCTTATAAATTGGAACAGTGGAACAAGCTTCGCCGAACATTATGGTCTTAGCTACTTCCTGCAAACGAGTGGTAAAATATAGGTAGGCATGAGGTGGGATCGGTAGATCACCACAACCTTTTAAAATAACGCGTTTATCTAGATATTCACTTAAATCTACCTGAGCCAAGGATTGCTCCATAACCATTGCTTCTAATTGCTCGGGGCTACCATAGACCACTTTTTTTGCAAAAGGACTTAAATAGGAAGCCAGCAACATATAAGACCACTGGGGTACAATGGCGTCGGCGCTGCAAAATAAAGCAACATAAGCACCTTCATATTGCTGCCAGTTATGCTCTTTTAAATAAACCCGGAAATCTTTTTCCCGCAAAATCAAACCCTCATATAACCACGGGCTAATATCAAGCGAAAGACGGGGACCTTGCGGGTAGTAATCTTCTAGTGAAAGAGTTATTAAGCCACTTCCGGCCACCTTGTTCTTAATCTCATCCATACTATAAAAATCCTAATTCAAGCATCGCCTCTTCACTCATCATATCTTTAGTCCACGTAGGTTCAAAGGTGATTTCCACCTCTACTTCATTAACCCCCTCTACGGTTCCTGTTTTTTGCTTCACTTCTTCGGGAAGACTTTCGGCAACGGGACAATTAGGAGAAGTTAAGGTCATCAAGATTTTCACATCTCCCTCGGTGCTTGCTTGCACATCGTAGATTAGACCTAGTTCATATATACTCACTGGGATTTCTGGATCGTAGATTGAACGAAGCACATCTACAATATCATCTCCTATTTTTTGTACTTCAGCATCTGTCATTTTCGTAAAATTTATCTTTTTACGCCCTGCATAGCTAGCGCGTAGAATTTCATTTGTTTAACCATACTCAATAAACCATTGGCACGGGTGGGACTTAAATGTTCTTTCAAACCAATCTGGTCTATAAAGGAAACATCTGCAGCAGCGATCTCTTCTGCCCTTTGGCTATCAAAAACGCGCACTAATAATGCAATCAGTCCCTTAGTTAAAATCGCATCCGAATCGGCCGTGTATCTAATCGCACTAGCGGCACCTTCGGCATGTAACCAAACCTGGCTTTGACAACCTTTAATAATATTATCTGAAGTTTTGTACTGTCCTTCAATTAAAGGCAGAGACTTTCCTAAGTCAATTAGGTATTCATATCGCTGCATCCAATCGTCGAACATCGCAAACTCATCAATTATTTCCGCTTGTACTTCCTTTATGCTTAACATCCTATATTGTATTTACCAAGTGAACGTGGCTTACTGCCAAATCCTCCTTAGTTTTTGGGTTGAAACTTGGGTGCAGGGCGATTTTATCTAAATCCTCCATGCTTCCTGCCCGTGCATCTTTTGCCGAGAGTGCCAAAGCCAAATTTTTATAAAGTGCCTCATAGTCGCTCAGTCTCCAGCGGTTTTGTGGTTGCACTTCATTATCTATTCTTTGCCACGCTTTTGGGCTGAAGCGCAGAAAGTTGTAAATAGTAATAGAACTATCCAAATGTGCAAAGTGATCGGACATATCAATAAAATGACTCATCAAGCCTTTTTGTTTAAGCACTCTTTTAAATTCCTTTAAAATATTGCTCAACACTTCGGGATGAACATGCTCAAACACGTTGTTACTATGAATCAAATCGTAGGTTCCCGCATCATCTTGCAAATTTTGGGCGTCACCTACCAGATACTCAAAGTTAAAAATCACTAAAAGTGTTTCGTAAGAAGACTTACGCACCTCAATTTTCAATAGTTGAGAAACACGTTCGGGTAGTAAAAATGGCTGCCAGTTTTTCATCTTCCCAGCGATAAACCATTCTTGAAACTTTTCAATTGTCTCTGAAAAAGACTCTTTGGTCATTAAACGGTTAAGATCAATACTGCTGGAATGACTCGCTCCCGACAGGTACATAGCAATTGGCACAACAGGATACCAGCCGGTTCCTAGCTCGAGGCTTGAAAACTGACCTTGGGGCTGATGCACCCGAAAATGCCTAATATGATCTTGCGCATGAACTAGTTTATCTCCAAAGTATTCATCGCTTAGCTGTACTCCTTTAGTTACATTTTTTTGAAACCAAAAATTAACCTTGTGACTATTTGGTAGCCACGAAATAAGCTTTTGAATAATTGCCTTGAGCACCCATTTTTTCATAGCTCTTAACTTAACATCGACACAGCCTTGTGCAGGGCTGCAATCATTTGGTCTATTTCTGATTTGGTATTGTAAAAAGCAAAACTCGCCCGAAGTGTACCCGGTATACCGAAACGCTGCATAATTGGCTGCGTACAATGGTGACCCGTTCGCATGGCCACACCAAGTTTATCGAGAATCACTCCTAAATCGTAAGGATGGATATTGCCAATTAAAAAGGAAACCACACTGGTCTTCTCCTCGGCCTCACCATAAATACGTAAGGCCGGAAAATTTGCCTTTAATTCTTGCGTAGCATACTCTAAAAGCTCTTGCTCGTAGGCAGATATGTTCTCTAAACCAATTTCATTTACATAATCGACCGCCAAGCCTAAACCTATCGCTCCTGCAATATTAGGTGTTCCCGCCTCAAATTTATGTGGTAATCCCGCATAAGTAGTTTTCTCAAAGCTCACCTCAGCAATCATTTCCCCTCCGCCTTGATAAGGTGGTAATTCATTTAGAAATTCCTCCTTACCGTAAAGTATTCCTATTCCAGTGGGGCCAAACAACTTATGTCCACTTAAAACATAAACATCCGCATCTAGATCTTGCACATCAATCTTTAAATGTGGAGCCGCCTGTGCGCCATCGATAAGAACTTTCGCTCCCACTCCATGCGCTAAAGCGATCATCTCCTTAATGGGATTTATCGTTCCCAAAGCATTAGAAATATGATTTACTGACAGCCATTTAGTCTTTTCATTTAGCAAACTTTTAAAGGCCTCTAGCTCCAGCTCTCCCTTATCATTAATAGGAATAACCTTTAATATTGCTCCCGTCTGCTCACAAAGCATTTGCCAAGGAACAATATTGCTATGATGCTCTAAGTGGGAAATTATTATTTCGTCTCCCGCTTTTACCTGCCCTTTTGCCAAGGAGCCCGTTACTAGATTGATAGAGTCGGTAACTCCTTTGGTAAAAATCACCTCTTCTACCTTAGCGGCATTAATGTGAGCCTGAATTTTAGCCCGCGCTCCTTCCATCGCATCAGTGGCTAAACCACTGAGGTGATGCACACCACGATGCACATTGCTGTTAATCGTGCGGTAATAATTATCTACTCCTTCAATCACCTTAAGTGGTTTCTGAGTAGTTGCCGCATTATCAAAATAAACCAGTGGCTTTCCATTAACCTGCTGATCCAAAATAGGAAATTGCGAACGAATAGAATTGATATCAATCATAAATTACTGGAGTGCAGATCTTTAAAATAATATGTGAAATTTTTAAATTATAATTCGAAATCAAAGCTCACGTTAAGCTTATCTGCAATTTGCTTGTTTAAGCGCTTCCTTAGCGCTGGTAACTTAACGTTACGTAAAGCATTATTAGCAAAAGCATAAAGCAATAGAGCCTTTCCTTCTTTTTCGGGGATACCTCTAGTCATCATATAGAACAGAGCATCATCATCGAGCTGACCAATGGTACAGCCATGCGAGCACTTTACATCATCGGCATAAATCTCCAATTGCGGTTTCGTATCGATGGATGCCTTATCGGTAAGCAAAACATTATTATTCTGCTGAAAGGCATTCGTTTTTTGGGCATGAGGATGCACCATAACCTTACCATTAAAAACACCTTTAGCATTGCCATCGTAAATGCCTTTATACATTTGATCGCTATAACCGTTTGGTACTTTATGATCTACCAAGGTGTGGTGATCTACTATTTGCCGATCACCAATTATGGTAATGCCATCTAGGGTACTTTCCGTGTGCTCCTCCTCTAAAAAGAAGTTGAGATTATTACGGATAAATTTGTTCCCGAATGCAAAGGTTCCTACGTTAACACTTGA
>JBNMPT010000101.1:0-6449 GCA_051277025.1 Roseivirga sp.
TCCGGCAATTTAAAGTCTAATTGCAGGTCGGACCAAAGCGTTTCTTGCTGTCCAAAGTTAACTTTTAAGGCCGCTTTAGATCCATAGCGTACATGTTTTGCCGCGATATGATCGTCTGTGCTCAAATCAATAAAGACGTCATAGGTTTTGGAAATAACTTTGGCAAAAACCTCATTTTTTGGTTTTCCACGCCAGCTTAGCCCTTGGGAAGTGAAGTGTTGTGGGTAAATATCTTGGGGTAAATCTTTGTCTTTTCCTTCGTAAAAAGCCAGACAATCTACCTGCTTACCTGCCTCTTTTAAGAGGCGCTCCCAGACCGCTACCTCAGCCTGCTTTAATTGTGAATATTGATAAAAGAGCAGATAACTTTCGCTGGATTTAAAGCCAGGATATGTCCTTTTGATCTGTTCAGTAATTTTCTTTAAACCGCGATTGCGATACCAATCTAATAATTTCATTCGTCAACTATTAGATGGTGAAATTCATTCTCATCGATAATGGTTATTCCCAAATCTTCTGCTTTTTTACGCTTGCTCGGTCCCATGCCTTCTCCTGCAATGATAAGACTAGTTTTCGCAGAAACAGAGCCGGTATTTTTCCCTGCGTGTAATTCTATTAAGGCTTTAATTTCATTGCGTGAGTAGCGCTCAAAGCTTCCCGATATTACGATGGTCTTCCCCTCTAGTTTGGCACTTGCTCCCGCCTGTTTTTCAAGAACAAAACTTAAAGGTACCGCCTGCAAACGGGCGAGCATAGTGAGATGTCTTTCGTCTGCAAAAAATGCTATTATACTTTGAGCAATGCGCTCCCCTATTTCATTAACGTTTAAAAGATCCTCTAAAGTGGCCACTTGCAGTTTCTCCAAGGTTTCGAAATGACGAACCAGCTTTTTCGCCACTGTTTCGCCAACATAGCGAATACCAAGCCCAAAGAGCACACGTTCGAAGGGGATTTTCTTGCTTGCCGCAATGCCTTCAATAATATTTTGGGCCGATTTTTCCGCCATCCTCTCTAAAGGCAGCAAGTCTTCTTTGCTTAAATGGTAAAGATCGGAAGGATCCACAATTAAATCTGCTTGTACAAATTGGTCTACTGTTTCCGCACCCATGCCTTCAATATCCATAGCCTTACGGCTGATGAAATGTTGAATTCTGCCACTTACCTGGGGCGGACAAGCAAGCTCATTAGGACAATAATGCGCGGCTTCCCCCTCCACTCGAGTGAGAAGAGTATCGCATTCTGGACAAGTTTTTATATAGTGATACTCCTCGGTATTCGGGGATCGCTGGCTAAGGTTAACGCCAACTACTTTGGGAATTATCTCTCCCCCTTTTTCAACGTAAACACTATCGCCAATACGTAAATCGAGCCTAGCTATTTGATCTGCATTATGAAGACTGGCCCTTTTTACGGTGGTTCCCGCTAAGGCAACAGCCTGAAGATTAGCGACCGGCGTAATGGCTCCGGTGCGGCCAACCTGATAGGTAATACTTTCTAAAATGGTTTCTTGCCTTTCCGATTTAAACTTGTAGGCAATGGCCCAGCGCGGGCTCTTTGCGGTAAAACCTAAACGCTCTTGTAAGCGATAATCATTTACTTTTATTACAATCCCATCAATTTCAAAAGGAAGATTGTGACGCTCCTTATCCCAGTGATTTATAAAGTCGAATATCCCATCAATCCCTCGGGCCTTCTCAATATACCGCCTTGCGGGAGAAGGGATTTTAAAGCCCCAGTCTGCGGTGGCTAATACGGCCTCATAATGACTAGAAAAGCGTTTTTCATCCAACATCACATAATAGAGAAGAGAGTCTAATGGTCGATCTGCGACTAAGCGAGAATCTTGCATTTTCAAAGATCCCGAGGCGGAGTTTCGAGGATTGGCAAAGGCTTCCAAGCCATCTTCTCTGCGACTTTGGTTTAAAGCAGCAAAACCAGCAAGGGGCATGAACACCTCACCACGAATTTCAAAATCTTGGGGATAATTTGTACCGCGTAAACGCAAGGGAATGGCGGCGATAGTTTTTATATTATTGGTAATATCATCGCCCTTACTGCCATCACCACGTGTTAAAGCTTGAACCAACTCGCCTTTTTCATAGCGAATACTTATGGCCGCACCATCGTATTTCAGTTCGCAAACAAAATCAATCTCCTCTTCGGGAATAAGCTTCTTAATCCGTTGAATGTACTCTTCTAAATCCTCACGGCTATAGGTATTGCTAAGCGAGAGCATCGGATATTTATGCGCCTTGGTAGTAAAGTCTTTGGTAATATCGCCGCCTACTCGCTTTGTTGGCGAGTTAGGGTCATTAAACTGCGGGTATTCCCCTTCCAGTTTTTGTAGATTCTCAAGTTTTTGATCAAAATCGTAATCCGATATTTCCGGGGAATCTAGAATATAATACCGATGATTATGATGCTCCAGCTCTATGCGCAGAGCGGAAATTTTTTCTTGAGCCTGTTGCGTATTCATAAGCTCAAATTTAAAGGCTTAGCAAAGAATAGGAATGCCAATTGGCAGATTTTTTCAACAGCTTAGCAACAGCTGTATTTTTAAAGTATTTATGGGAAAGCACTTAAGAAGTAAAGAACTGATGGTACAGTTTTAGATGCTCCTTTAGTTCGTTATATGCCCTTTGCGCCTGATCTAAATCCTCTGATTTTAAACCTTTAAAAGAGTCTTTAATCGGTATTAAAAAGTGATGCAATTGATTATGAGCCTCTCCTTGCATGGTACAGCGCTTAAAAATTAACTGAAATTCTATTTGCAAGGTATCCTGTAATGCTTGGTAATGCTCAATTTCCTCACTCTTCTCAAAGCTGTTTACCAAGCTTATTATAGTATTAACCCCTTGGGTGGTTTCTAGATTGGCTAGCCAAGGCTTTCCCTCATCTAATACCAATTGATTTTTATTCTCCTCTTCTTCTGTAGCAGCCAAATCCTCTGTTGCAGGAGCTTTACTGGTCGCTGTCTTCTCTACTGCTGTTGCTGACTGATTACAGCTAGATAAAGAAGTCATTAGAATGAGGATTGCGATAAAAGATATTTGCTTTTTCATAAATAATGCGGTAGTTAATGGCGGTAATATAGTTGTATAATCATTGTCTAATCGGAGATCGTTATTTTAATAACTCTAAAATAGTTTTATCCTCTTCATAATTACAAGCTCTAAGATGATCTAGTTCTCTTTTACCACTGCGTTCATCGCCAAATACCAGGCGCTTGCGTTTCTTTTCGCCCTGATAGTATGCTTCGCTGCGATACCAATAATGGTTTATACGCAGGGGCTCATGCTCAATTTGAGGGTTTTTGGCCGAATATTCCTGACCATTGGAGTACACTATTTTACTATCTCCTCTGCGAAAGGGTAAATGCGGACCTTCTAAAAAGCCCAGCACATTTGCTAGGTAAACTATTGGTTTACCCATTTTATGTTCCCCTAAGCTTTTATGAGCGCGCCAAGTAAGCTGTTTAAGCATTGATTGAGATGCGTCCAAAGTAGGCAGCCTGCTCGTACCAAACATCAGCCAGTTTACAAAAACGGCTGCTAATCTCTCTCCTTTAAAGCGGTTCAAGATCATTACTAGCTTTTGGCCATTGGGATGGAAGAGAAACTCATCAATATCGATTATCGCCAGCCAAACATTTTTGCCTTCTACTAAATTAACAATTTTCAAAAGACGATTTAGTTCTTGGGCTTGCAAGCGAGTATTCATTTTAGAAGATAGCGTTTGCTGGAGAAAAACTTGGCCCGCAGCGATATATGGCGCTAAAACTGCGGCGGCATTATCCGCACTAAAATTATCCGCTAAATAAAACTTTTTCACTCCTTGGGAAAGATGAAAGTCCAACCATTCCTTTAAAAAGGGAGCCTCATTTTTAAATACCGTTGCTACAAAAAGAGGGGCCTCCTCTACTTCCTTAGCGGAGAAGAGCGAGGCCCAAATTTCTTTGATTTTATAGAGCAGCTTCAGCCACATCTATTGATCCTTTAAAAGCTTACGATATTTGATTCTAGTCGGTTGATGATCGCCAAGGCGTTTGCGCTTATTTTCTTCATAATCGCTAAATCCGCCTTCATAATAGTACACATTTGAATCGCCTTCAAAGGCAAGAATATGAGTACAAACACGGTCTAAGAACCAACGGTCGTGACTAATTATCACTGCACAACCCGCAAAATTATCGAGGGCTTCCTCGAGGGCTCTAAGCGTATTCACATCTAAATCGTTGGTTGGCTCATCGAGTAATAAGACGTTACCACCTTCTTTTAGGGCCATCGATAAATGCAGACGATTACGTTCTCCACCGGAGAGAGTATTTACTTTTTTACTTTGCTCGGAACCGGCAAAGTTGAAACGACTAAGATAGGCGCGGGCATTAATCTTGCGATCACCCACCAAAATCTCCTCATCCCCTTGGGAAATCACCTCATAGATGGATTTCTCGGGTATTAAGTCTGAATGACTTTGATCTACGTAGGATATTTTTACTGTTTCTCCCACTTTAAACTCTCCTGTATCGGCTTTCTCTTGCCCCATTATCATGCGGAAGATGGTAGTTTTACCAGCACCGTTAGGACCAATAATCCCTACAATACCAGCGGGTGGTAAATCAAATTGGAGATTGTCGTAGAGAAGTTTGTCGCCAAAACCCTTTTTCACATTTTTGGCCTCAATAACATTAGAACCCAAACGAGGACCATTAGGAATAAAGATTTCTAGCTTGTCTTCGCGCGATTTCTGCTCCTGACTAAGCAATTCGTTATAGTTATTTAGACGCGCTTTACCTTTTGCTTGTCTACCCTTGGCGCTCATCCGCACCCAGTCTAACTCTCGTTCTAAGGTTTTCCTACGCTTACTTTCTTGTTTTTCCTCTTGTTTCAGTCTTTTAGATTTTTGGTCTAACCAAGAGCTGTAATTTCCTTTCCAAGGAATTCCTTCCCCACGATCAAGTTCTAAAATCCATCCAGCCACATTATCTAAAAAGTAGCGATCGTGAGTTACGGCGATAACCGTGCCTTTATACTGTTGTAAATGCTGCTCTAACCACAAGACCGATTCGGCATCTAAGTGGTTGGTCGGCTCATCCAAAAGTAAAATTTCTGGCTGCTGTATTAAAAGTCTACAAAGCGCTACACGACGACGTTCCCCTCCGGATAAAACCGCAATAGAAGTATCGGGGTCAGGACAACGCAAGGCATCCATGGCACGGTTTAAAACGGTATCCAGTTCCCAGGCATTAGTAGCGTCAATTTTATCCTGCAAATCGGCTTGACGAGCCATCATCTTTTCCATCTTATCTGGGTTTTCATAAACCTCAGGTAAGCCAAAATCATCATTGATTTTATTGTATTCATCCAAGATAGCCACCGTTTCAGCCGCTCCTTCTCTCACAATTTCAATTACTGTTTTGGACTCGTCCAGTAGCGGCTCTTGTTCTAAGTATCCCACCTTATAACCCGGTGAAAAAACAACGTCACCTTGATAATTTTTCTCTATCCCAGCAATAATCTTCAGGAGAGTAGATTTACCACTACCGTTCAAACCAAGAATTCCGATCTTCGCGCCGTAAAAGAAGCTTAAATAAATATTCTTAAGTACCGTTTTATTATTTTGCGAGTAGGTTTTAGTCAGCCCACTCATTGAAAATATCACTTTATTATCTTCAGACATATCTCTTTGAAAAATATTAATTCACACAAACGTAAAACACGTCAATCCGCGTTCCCGAGCCTCAAAGATAAGGAGAGTAAGTGTTACCGCTACTACTTTTTACTGGCATTATTTAGCCTGGTTTCTCCTTTAAGCGCACAGCAATATATTGATGGCTGGGTGATGGACGAAAAGACGGAAGAAACGGTTCCCGGAGTGCACGTAATTAACAAAAGCACTTTAAAAGGAACGACCTCAGACGCCAATGGATATTTTTCCCTTAAGCTGGAATTAGGAGATACGGTGATCTTTTCAAATATTGCCTACAAATACTTCTACTTTATCTACCGAGATAGTTCCGTAGTTTTAAAAGAAGTGCTTATTTCCATGGAGGAACAAAACTACTTATTAGACGAAGTAAGTGTTTTCAGCTACACGCTTACGACCAATAAGCCTAAGGAAATGCCTTTAAGAAAGCCGGCTATTCCTAGCAATGATATGATTCGAGATCCACAAATAATCGCAGCGGGAATTAGCAATCCAGCCGAGTATCTGTATAATCTCTTTGGCTCTAAGCCCAAACAGCTGCGACGCTTAGCGGAGCTTAAAGCGGAAGACGCTTATCGAGATAGACTGGAAGAATCGAATAATCGCAATGCGGTAGTAAAACTAACGGGACTAAGCCAAGAGGAGCTGGAAGCCTTTATGTTCTACTGTAAATTTGCCCGTGTAAATATGTATTCTCTGAATGATTATGAGTTTTTACTTTCGGTGCAAGCTTGCTACCGACA
>JBNMPT010000102.1:0-6409 GCA_051277025.1 Roseivirga sp.
AAATATTTTTTTGACTCCATATAATTTCTCCGTTAACATTGCGAATACTTAAGTCGGCAGGCAGCGTATTATTAAGATTTACGATGCCATTGCTAGGGTTAGGAAATAGATTGAATGCTAGCGAAGGCTTTTCACTAATTCCGAAAAAGCTATTAGCACTTAGGCGATACTCATCATATAAAGACCAAGCATTATTATTGTCTCTTTCATAGATATAAAAATTCTCTACCAAACCATTGCTGTTATTATCTACTCTCACCTGTTCTTCTATTTCTCCGGAAAGGGTGTTTTTTAAGTTTATACTATCCAAGGCATTGTTCGAAAAGAAATAGAGCAAGGTTTGAACCGGAAAGCTCGTGCCTAAAAAATCAATATCCGCTACTAAGGAGTCAACTTCATTCTGAGCATCACGATAAACAATATAGCGAATATCATTTCCGAGGCCGGAGCCGCCGTTAGGTTCTGAGATGGTTGCACTGTCAATACCATTTGGTCCATAATAAAGACGCAGTTCTTCACTTAAAACAAGTGGGCCGTTTCCGGATGCTGATGTGTCAAGGTAGTTCTGGTAGAGGGAATCGCGACCTAGAGCATCACGATAAATATGTTCCATTTGAAGCGTGTCTCCGTTGTTTGGTTCAATAATATAAACCAAGTTTTGATTACCATTTATCGAACAAATCCAGTTACTAATTATGGTATCGTATTCAATTTCTCGGCCCTGCAAGTAGGCGCCATTTGCGTTTTTTAGAACTTCTAAAATCCCAAAAGTGTCAACAGGACTAGTACTGGGGTCAATATTGATTAGTTTATTATAGGGCATTAGCTGGTCTAGAAAGATCAACTCTAAGTTGCGATTAAGGGTAGGGCTAAAATTTTGTGCTTGTAAAGCTAGACCGATAAGGGCTAAACACAGGGTAATTGATTTTCTCATGTTTTTATTTTTCATCTGTTGTAGTAACGCATCTACCCAATAAAGGGTTTGGCGTAACCTACTTATTTGCCTAAAGGTAAGCTAATGCTCTATTTATGCTTTTCATGGCCCTAAAAAAGTAACTCTCCCGCCCCTATGGAGAGGAGACGAGAGAGTTGAACCAACCAAGCTACCTATAATGAGATAGGCTAGTCACCAATAATTAGAATTACAATTAGGATACCAAAGGCAACTATGAGGAAGACGCTTTAATGATAGTAATACTATTGATAGTGCAAATATAATTAACAATATGTGATTTATCGTATTAAATAGGAAAAAGTCAAAAAAAATCCCTCTCAGCCAAATGACTAAGAGGGATTAAATATTGAAAATATGCTTTTAAGCTTTATTATCCGTTTTAATCTTATTAAGAGCGCTACCAGCAGTGAACCATGCTATTTGTGAGTTATTGTAGGTGTGATCTACAGTAATCACATCTTCGCTACCATCGGTATGTCTTAGTTTTATGTCTAAGGTTTTACCTTCTTCAAACTCATTTAGGTTTACAGTATCCACGAAGTCATCCTCACGGAAGAGATCGTAATCGTCTTCATTTTGGAAAGTCAAACCTAGCATACCTTGCTTCTTCAGGTTTGTTTCGTGAATACGGGCGAAAGACTTCACCAATACGATACGCATTCCCAAGTGACGAGGCTGCATTGCTGCATGTTCGCGCGAACTTCCTTCCCCATAATTATGATCACCTACTACGATAGAAGGAACACCAGCGGCCTTATAAGCGCGTTGCACATCAGGTACACTGCCATATTCTCCGTTAAGAACATTCTTTACGCGGCCGGGCTCTTCGTTAAAGTAGTTAATCGCACCCGTCAGAGTATTGTTTGAAATATTATCTAGGTGACCACGGAAACGTAACCAAGGGCCTGCCATAGAAATATGGTCGGTGGTACATTTTCCTTTTGCTTTAATGATCAGGCGCATTCCTTCAATATTATTTCCGTCCCAAGCCTGGAATGGATCTAATAATTGCAGTCGCTCTGAATCTATCGCGACATCAATTTCCACATCACTGCCATCGGATGCGGGTTGATGATAACCATTGTTTTCTACTGCAAATCCAGCGGGAGGCATTTCTATTCCTAAAGGCTCATCTAGCTTTACCTGCTCACCGTTTTTATTAGTAAGGTAATCCGTTAAAGGATTGAAAGTCATATCACCGGCAATCACCATAGCCGTCACTAACTCTGGGCTAGCTACGAAACTGTGGGTATTTGGATTCCCGTCGTTACGCTTAGCAAAGTTTCGGTTAAATGAAGTGATAATAGAATTTTTGCGATTAGGATCGTCAGTATGACGAGCCCATTGACCAATACATGGTCCACAAGCATTGGCCATCACTACGCCACCAATAGCACTGAACTTATCTAATAATCCATCACGATCGGCAGTAAAACGTACCTGCTCGCTTCCTGGAGTGATGGTAAATTCTGAACGTACTTTTAAGTTCTTATCAATGGCTTGTTGGGCAATTGAAGCGGCGCGCGTTAAGTCTTCGTAGGAAGAGTTTGTGCAAGATCCGATTAGGCCAACTTCTAATTCCTTAGGCCAGTCATTTACTTTTACTGCTTTCGCAAATTCACTAATAGGAGTGGCCTTATCTGGGGTAAACGGTCCGTTGATATACGGCTCTAAAGTGCTTAAATCAAGTTCAATTACTTGGTCGAAATAAGCATCTGGATTTTGGTATACTTTATCATCTCCAGTGAGGTGTTCGGCAATAGCATCGGCAGCACTCGCTACATCAGCGCGACCAGTACCACGAAGGTAATCACCCATTTTAGGATCATAACCGAAAACCGAGGTAGTCGCTCCGATCTCGGCACCCATATTACAAATAGTTCCTTTCCCAGTGCAACTTAAAGACTCTGCGCCAGGGCCGAAATATTCTACAATAGCACCGGTGCCACCTTTTACGGTTAAGATTCCCGCTAATTTCAGGATAACATCTTTACTTGCGGTCCAGCCAGAAAGTTTACCAGTAAGCTTTACGCCAATAAGCTTGGGGAATTTAAGTTCCCAAGGCATTCCGGCCATAACATCCACGGCATCGGCACCACCAACGCCAATGGCAACCATTCCTAAACCACCTGCATTTACAGTATGGGAGTCAGTACCAATCATCATTCCTCCGGGGAAGGCATAATTTTCCAGTACTACTTGGTGAATAATACCGGCTCCTGGTTCCCAAAAGCCAATGCCATATTTATTGGATACGGATTGTAGGAAATCAAAAACTTCCGAGCTTTTTTGCTTGGCGCTTTTTAAATCTTCTTTGGCTCCAGTTTCCGCTTGTATTAAGTGATCACAATGTACCGTTGAGGGAACGGCTACTTCTTTACGTCCAGATTGCATGAACTGCATTAAGGCCATCTGTGCTGTCGCATCTTGCATGGCTACTCGGTCTGGGGCAAAGTCTACATAGCTTTTCCCTCTTGTATGAGGCTTATTTGTGTTTTCATCCCAAAGGTGGGTATAAAGAATTTTTTCCGCTAGGGTAAGAGGTCCGCCGGTAATTTTGCGAGCAGCAGCAACGCGCTCGGGGAATTTGGCATAAACCTTTTTGATCATTTCGATATCAAAAATCATGTCTTTGGATTTTTTCAATAATTGCAAAAATAGTAAATGAGAGCCTTACATTGACATCTAACAAAAAGCTTTTGGCTGAAATTTCATTGAAATAATTCAAAAACCACTTAAAAAGGTCACAAAAATGGCGAATAGGATAATTACTCGCCATTTTTGTGAGAATTCTATCTTTTAGGAGATACCCGTATAGTTTTCGGGACGAATGGCTATTAATTCGGTCTTTAATTCGGCGCTTAAGTCAAGGCCATCGATAAACTCGGCAATGGCCTGCTCATCAATTGGCTTATTAGTGCGGGTTAAGGCTTTTAATGCTTCGTATGGTTTTGGATAGCCCTCGCGACGTAATATATTTTGAATGCCTTCCGCTACTACCGCCCAATTACGCTCTAAGTCTGCCGCAATAGCGCTTTTGTTAAGAAGCAATTTATCAAGACCTTTTAAGGTAGAGTTAATGGCAATAACAGTATGACCAAAGGGAACGCCAACGTTGCGTAATACGGTACTATCGGTTAAATCGCGTTGTAAGCGAGACAGTGGTAATTTGGCGGAAAGATGCTCGAAAAGAGCGTTCGCGATGCCGAGATTCCCTTCGCTGTTTTCAAAGTCAATAGGATTAACCTTGTGCGGCATGGCTGAAGAACCTACTTCACCTTCCTTGATTTTTTGCTTGAAATATTCCATCGAAATATAAGTCCACATATCGCGGTCTAAGTCGAGGATAATGGTATTGATTCGCTTCATACAGTCAAAAAGAGCCGCCATATTATCATAATGCTCAATTTGAGTAGTTGGCCAAGAATGCTGCAAGCCTAAAATTTCTTCAACAAACTCTTGTCCAAAGGCACGCCAGTCGGTATCGGGATAGGCCACCTTATGCGCATTGAAATTACCAGTAGCACCGCCAAACTTAGCAGAATGAGGGATATGTCGTAATAAGCGCATCTGCTGATCCAAGCGCTCTACAAACACCATAATTTCCTTCCCTAAAATAGTGGGAGAGGCTGGTTGTCCGTGGGTACGCGCCAGCATTGGAATTTCAGACCAATCATCTGCTAATTTACTGAGGCTTACAATCAAGTCTCCTAGTAGAGCCATGTAATCTTGATCAACAAAATCCTTGATACTGAGAGGGATTGCCGTATTGTTGATATCTTGAGAGGTCAGTCCGAAGTGAATAAACTCTTGAAATTCTTCTAGCTTTAAGCGAGTAAAGTGGGCCTTGATAAAGTATTCTACCGCCTTTACATCGTGATTGGTGGTTCGCTCAATCTTTTTTATTTCTTCAGCATCAGTAATGCTGAAATCCAAGTAGATGTCTCTTAAATCGTTATACCTCTGTTTGTCGAAGTGGGCTAGCTGGGGAAGCGGTAGCTCGCATAAACTTATAAAATAGTCAACTTCTACTCGCACTCGGTACTGAATAAGAGCAAATTCTGAGAAATAATTGCTAAGCTTTTTAGTTACTTTGCGATAGCGCCCGTCTATCGGGGAAACTGCGTTTAATTGATTTTCCATTTTCGGATTTTAAAGCGGCAAAAGTATAAATCTTTATGGTGCAACTCTTTCAATATTTAGGGATAAGTATAGCGGCCTACGCGCAAGCCTTCCCCAAGCTCTTCTCTAAAGGCTATCGACGCTATTTAGCTTTGCCAATATTAGTTTACCTCACCCTGCTAATTGGGATAGTTTGGCTGATGGTAAATAACATGAATCGCTGGATTAATGTCTTTCTAGGTTTATTCGGTTATCAGTTAGGCGAACTCGAATCCTACAGTATCATCCTGGTAGTTCTCTTGCAAATTGTGATGTTCTTTTTTATGGGCAGCCTTTTTAAGTATGCGACCTTAATTTTACTTTCGCCTTTTTTAAGTTTTTTATCGGAGAAAGTAGAACAAGAAGAACTCGGTATTGAAACGCCTTTCTCCTTAGCGCAGGTGTTTGACGATATTATTCGAGCACTGCGCATTAATTTGCTGAACTTCTTAAAGGAGATGGCTTTGACCTTGATATTGGCTCTTTTGGCATTTATTCCTTTGGTGGGGCTGCTCAGTCCATTTTTAATTTTACTGGTGCAGTCCTATTTCTTAGGCTATGGCCTGTTGGATTATAATGCAGAGCGCTGGCGCTATTCCTTTGCCGATACAGAAAAGTGGATGCGTAAAAATCGGGGAGCGGTAATTACGGTTGGTTTATTTTTTTATGGTCTATTTCTAATTCCTTTCTTAGGCTGGATATTTGCCCCGGCATGGTCGGTAATCGCCGGAACTAAGATTGCCCTGCGCATCCGAGGTAAATCTTTACCACAGTGAGTAGATGGGTAGTTTTTCTACAAAGTGGTACGTGTTTAGCCCTTCTTTTATTTGCAGCCAATAATGCTCTAAACCATTGCTAATAGCAAGATAGGGTAGTTGGTAGTGAAGGTTGTAACGGCTAGCTTGATCAAAGGTATCCTGACTTATTTTTACTTGGGGGGCCTTACATTCTACTAAAAGTATGGGTTTAGATTCTTTGTAGATGAGAATATCTGAGCGTTTTAATTGACCATTTAGGCGAAAGCCGCCCTCTAAGCTTATGGCCGCAATCGGTACTTCTAAGTCATTTATAAAGAAGTGGAGTAAGTGTTGTCGCACCCACTCTTCGGGCGTTAGCACCAGATGTTTCTTGCGAATGGAATCCCATACAAAAATCTGTCCCTCTTTTTGTGACAGTTTTAGTGGAGCCGCCGCTAAATTTAATGGGACTAAGTTTTTCACCTTGCAAAGGTATAAACCTAAGTTCGACCTAAAATTATAGCCTCAGATTTTCAATAGTAAGGAAATGACTAAT
>JBNMPT010000103.1:0-6370 GCA_051277025.1 Roseivirga sp.
TGTGCGCTACGTGCGAAATATCACCGATGCTGGCCACTTGGAAAACGATGCCGATGAAGGGGAAGACAAAATTAGTCAGCGTGCCCGTCTAGAGCAACTAGAGCCGATGGAAATTGTACAGAAGTACACTTTAGGGTTCCATGGCGTGATGGCTAAATTCAACGCTTTTCCCCCAACTATTGAACCAACCGCTACCGGTCATATAGTGGAGCAAATAGACATGATTCAAAAAATTATTGATGAGGGTTTTGCCTACGAGAAAAATGGCTCGGTTTATTTCGACGTAACTAAATACAACGAAACCAACGATTACGGCAAATTATCAGGCCGTAAAATTGACGAACTTATCAGCGGAACTCGTGCCTTAGATGCTCAGTCCGAAAAAGAAAGCCCCCTAGATTTTGCTATCTGGAAGAAAGCAAAATCTAGTCACATTATGCGCTGGAACTCACCTTGGGGAATAGGTTTCCCAGGCTGGCACTTAGAGTGCTCAGTAATGAGTACCAAATACTTAGGAAATGAATTTGATATTCATGGTGGCGGAATGGATTTGAAATTCCCGCATCATGAATGTGAAATAGCCCAAAATAAAGCCGCCATTGGCAGCGAAGGCCCGCGTTATTGGATGCATGGAAACATGCTTACCCTAAACGGTCAGAAAATGAGCAAGAGTACAGGAAACACACTGCTACCTCCCGAGCTTTTTTCGGGTGAAACAGACAAATTAGAAAAGGGCTTTGCCCCTACCATTGCGCGTTTTTTTATGCTTCAAGCGCATTACGGCTCACAATTAGATTTTGGCAGCGACGCCCTATTAGCCGCTGAAAAAGGTTATCATCGACTATTAACCGCCTACCGAAAGCTTAACAGTTTAGAGTCATCCGTTGCAAGCGATAGTAGCTTTAAGGTGCAAGACTGGAGGAAGTCTTGCTATGCCGCCATGAATGATGACTTTAATAGTCCCATTCTTATTTCTCAATTATTTGAAGCAGCCCGTACCATTAATGGCTGGGAGAGTAAGGCCCCTCTTAGCGCAGACGATTTGGCTCTTCTTAAAAACACCATGGAATCTTTTATTTTTGATGTCTTAGGCTTAGAAGATATTACAGAGCAAAGTAGCGGACAAAAGCTCGATGATGTGATTAACATTTTACTGGATTTGCGCATGCAGGCCAGAGCAGATCGTGACTTTAGCCTTAGTGATGCTATTCGTGATAAGCTTGCTTCTGCCGGTATTGAAGTTAAAGACGGAAAAGACGGAAGCAGTTATCGTATCAGTCTATAAATTGAGCATTCTTAAAAAAATAATAGGCTTTCCCTTTATTCTTTTGGTAAGAATTTACCAATATTTAATTTCGCCCTTAACACCCGGAAGCTGCAGGCATCATCCTACCTGCAGTGAATATACTCTTCAGGCGATAAAAGTTTGGGGGCCTTTAAAAGGCTCTTGGTTAGGAATAAAAAGGTTATCAAAATGTCACCCTTGGGGCACGCACGGTTTTGATCCCGTCCCCACTAAAAACCAGCATAATGAAAAATAGATTAGTACTTGGCCTTCTCGCTGCCGGCCTTATAGTAGCCTGCAACAATAGCTCTCTAAAAGAAAGCAATAGCGATGAAAACGCCAGAGCGGAAATTACTGCTAGCCCAGACAGCACTGCGGTGCAACTTGCCTACGAAGGTGAGAAACACTTAAACAACATTCGTCAGATTACCAATGGCGGAGATAATGCGGAAGCCTATTTTAGCTTTGATAATAAAAAAGCTGTTTTTCAAAGTAATTTCAGCGAATGGGGGGTACAATGCGATCAGATCTACATCTTCAACATTGAAGACGACTTGATTAACAATCAGCCCAAAATGCTAAGTACCGGCCAAGGACGCACGACATGCAGTTACTTCTTACCGGGTGATACCACTATAATATACAGCAGTACTCATTTAGGAGGCGAAGCTTGTCCTGAAGAACCAAGTAGGGAAGAAGGCTATGTTTGGCCAATCTATGCCGACTTCGACATTTTCGTAGCTAACTTAGAGGGAACTATTATTGATACCCTCAGCACCGAGCCCGGCTATGATGCCGAGCCAACCGTATCTCCAAAAGGGGATCTGATTGTGTTTACCTCCACTCGCTCCGGCGATTTAGAGTTATGGACCATGAAGATTGATGGATCAGATAAAAAACAGGTAACCGATGGCCTGGGCTATGATGGCGGTGCTTTCTTCTCACCCGATGGAACAAAACTAGTATTCAGAGCCTCGCGTCCGCAAACGGATGAAGACATTGCCGAGTACAAAGCCCTTTTGGCTCGTGGTTTAGTAAAACCCTCTGATATGGAGCTTTACGTTTGTAATGTTGATGGCAGCGATCTACAGCAAGTAACTGCTTTAGGAAACGCGAACTGGGCACCTTTCTTCCACCCTTCCGGAGAGAAGATCATTTTTTCCTCCAATCACAAATCTAAACGTGGCTACCCCTTTAACCTATTTATGGTGAACGTAGACGGGACAGACCTAGAACAAATTACTTTCGACGAGCAATTTGATGCCTTTCCCATGTTTAGCCCCGACGGATCTAAACTTATCTTTTCGTCTAATCGAAATAATGGAGAGACACGTAATACCAATCTTTTTATAGCCGACTGGGTAGAATAAAATTGCTACAAATTAAAATTTCAAAGCCTTCATTTTATGAAGGCTTTTTTTTTGATAAAAATCTCTGTATGTAACTTATATCACTAAGGACTAAAAGCTAACAATTATCATTTCTCGCACAGTGGCTAGTAGCTAATTTAGCTATAGAAATTATAAACCATGAAACAGCTAGTAATTTTAGGGGCAGGTACAGCCGGAACGATGATGAGTAATCATTTATCAAAAACTCTTCCTGACAACTGGGAATTAACCATTATTGACCAACGGAAGATTCATCATTATCAGCCAGGCTACCTCTTTATCCCTTTTGGGACTTATACCGAAAGTGATATAGTAAAGCCCATTGAGAAATTCCTCCCCAAGAGGGCCAAGTACATCCAAAAACCTATTCACAATGTAGATAAGGATAAGGATCTTGTATACTTGGAAGATGGCAAAGCAATTCCCTATGATCTTCTAATTATCGCCACTGGGACAGATATCGCCCCTGAAGAAACACCAGGGATGGAGGGCCCGCATTGGCACAAATCCATTTTTGACTTTTACACCTTAAATGGAGCGGTTAAATTGCATCGAGCCTTAGAAGATTGGGAAGGTGGACATTTGGTGGTACACATTACCGAGATGCCCATAAAATGTCCCGTTGCTCCGCTAGAATTTGCCTTCTTAGCTGAGTCTTATTTCCACGATAAAGGAATGAGTGATAAAGTTAAGATCAGCTTTGTAACTCCCATGGATGGAGCCTTTACCAAGCCAGTTGCTAGCGATCATCTTGGGCACTTGCTTTATGACAAGAATATTAACGTAGTTCCGAATTTCAATGTTATGGAAATTGATGGTGACGCTAAGAAGCTCATCGACTATGAAGGGAAGGAGGTCGAATACGATA
Organism: Roseivirga sp.; assembly: GCA_051277025.1. Taxonomy (GTDB): domain Bacteria; phylum Bacteroidota; class Bacteroidia; order Flavobacteriales; family Schleiferiaceae; genus Croceimicrobium. Next base: position 3,545 of record JBNMPT010000103.1, read on the forward strand.
TGCTGGTAACCGTGCCCACCAATAAAGGCGCAGACTATATTGAAAGGTCAGGCTTTGGAGATGAATTAAACTTTGTTCCTACTCATAAAGGAACTTTACAAACTAAAGTAAAAGAAAACATCTTTTGCATTGGCGACGCAACCAATATCCCTGCTTCTAAAGCCGGCTCTGTCGCTCACTTTGAAGGAGAAATCCTTATGGAAAATGTGCAACGTTTCATTGAAGGACGTGAACTAAAAGATGAGTTTGATGGACATGCAAACTGCTTTGTAGAAACAGGACATGGGAAAGCGCTCCTGATTGATTTCAACTACACCCATCAACCCGTAAGTGGAACTTTCCCCTTCCCAGGCATTGGCCCCCTAACACTCCTTAAAGAGAGTCGCATGAACCACATGGGGAAATTGGCTTTTAAATGGGTTTACTGGAATATGTTGATTACCGGCCGGCATATCCCCTTTGTTCCCTCAAAAATGAGTGAGTCTGGTAAAAATCTCGAAGAAGTAACTAACTAAAAATATTAAGATTATGGAAACTACAATTGGAGGAAAAGAAGTAAAAATCAACGATCAAGGATATCTAACTGACCTCAGTGACTGGAGCCGAGAAGTGGCTGCCGCCATCGCAGAAGAGGAAGGAATAACGCTTAGTGAAAATCATTGGCCAATAATAGAACACCTTCAGGAACAGCATAAGCAAGATGTTCCATTAACGATACGTAAAGTTGGAAAAAGTGGCATTGTAGATATCAAGGGCTTTTACGCCTTATTCCCCGGAGGACCGCTTAAAAAAGCCAGTCGTATTGCCGGCATCCCCAAACCCGCTAGCTGTATTTAATCCTATAAAAAAGAATCATGGAAACTCAAGAATTGAAACAAGAAGCTATAAAAGTAGAACCTGCTAAAGTTAAAAAGATGATGTTGATCTTATCTAAGGCCACCATCGATAATGTTTATGCTTGCTTTATCCTCGCTAATGGCGCTAGGATGGAGGGCATTGAAGCAGAAATTTTCTTCACCTTCTTCGGACTAGAAGCAGTGCAAAAGAAAAAGTTAGAACATCTTCATGTAGCAACCGTCGGTAATCCAGCTATGCACATCCCTACCCTTCTGGGAGGCTTACCAGGAATGGAAAACTTGGCCACCAATATGATGAAGAAGGAAATGGAAAAATTAGATATCCCTCCAGTAGGAGAGTTTATTGAAATTTTGGAGGCCAGCGGAGCGAAACTCTGGGCTTGTAAATTAGCCATGGATATGTTCCACTTGAAAAAAGAAGATTTAGTTGATGAAATATCTGATGTAATCACCGTGGGCGATTTTTACAGTCGCGCCGATGGAGATAATACGCACTTATTATTTATCTAATCTCTCCCTATTAGTTGTTTCACAAGGCCGATGTCTTTCCAAGTAAAGGCATCGGCTTTCTTATTTTTTAACTCCACACATTCAATTGCTTTTCTATCTTTGATTTTATGTTAAAAAGATTCATATTCCTACTGCTTTGCGCCAGCCAGCTTAGCTTGTCTGCTCAAAAGGAAACTTTTGAATATGACTTTAGTCCGAATGATTTCACAATTGAAAATGGTGAACTACGTGGCAAGGTTGTAAATTGGCCTTCGGAATTAGAATATGGTTTTTTAGGCGTATCTGGCTACAGCCTAGATTTGCAAGAATTATCACTTGAAATACGATTCTTAGAAAAAGGCAATTGGCAAGAATGGCAGATAATGAGTTCTGGTCATAACAGCGAAGAAAGCGCTCGCCAAACCTTCGTGTTAGATCCATTTGAAGATGAAATTGAAGCCTGGCAAATACGGGTAAATAATACACCCATTGCCGAATTACAGATGCGCTTTTTCGCTGCCCCTCCGCAAAAAAAAAAGCTTGGTATAAATGTAAGCACCGAAAGTAGCTCCTGTGCATGCCCAGCTCCGCCAAAATGTGATCGCAGCTGCTGGTGTCCTAATAATGATTGTACGCCGCCTACTTATAGTACCACCACTCCTACGCATATTATCGTTCATCATTCTGCTGGCTTTACCAATTACAATGACTACCTATGGGTGGTTAACTACTATTGGGATTTGCATGTAAACACCAATGGCTGGAGCGACATTGGCTACAATTGGCTTGTTGACCCTAATGGTATTGTTTACGAAGGACGTGGATCTGGTAATCTTGGTGCGCATTTTAGCTGCCTCAATGGCGGCACGATCGGGATTTGCGTAATTGGTAATTACATGACCAACACCGTTGACACCAATGCCCTTGCTAGTTTAAAAGATTTGGCTCTGTGGGAAGCTTGTCAGCATAATATTAACTTATCAAACAGCAGCTTACACACTACTTCTAACTTAGTTTTAAAACACCTTTCCGCTCATCGCGATGCCAATGGTGCAGCAGTAGGTTGTCCTAAAGGGACTTCTTGCCCAGGCGATTTACTTTATGCTATTATCGACAGTCTTGCGCTAGATATGAGTAATAGTGCCTGTTATCTTTCTGAAAAGGAAAATAGTCCCACTAACTTTTCTCTCTTTCCTAACCCTACTAATAATGAAGTAAAGATCAGCTCCAAGAGCTATCCCTGGGATATTAGCATCATTACTATTAAAGGACAAGAAGTGGCTAATTTCCATTCTAGCGAAAGCGAAAAAAGCCTTAAGCTCGGGAACTTAAACCCAGGAATTTATCAAGTTGTTTTCAAGAGCCCTGAGGGCTCCTTTTATCAAAAACTGCAGATTAAATGAGACTATTAGTAATTCTTTTTCTAAGCTTTAGTGCTGTCCACGCGCAAGACTTAAAAGCCTATCAAATCTATAATTCG
>JBNMPT010000104.1:0-6349 GCA_051277025.1 Roseivirga sp.
CCCCCCGTACCTAATGGCACCGTGATGGTATTAATCACATTTTCCTTAGCATAAGGAGAAGGTCCATTCCAAGCCGTTCCTATATCTGCAAAGCCTACCACCATTAAGTTCTGAAGGAAATCATTACGAATCGGGCGGTTGGCAAAATAGCTGATAATGGGCAAGCGCAATTCGGAGTTGACCACGGCGAAGGTATTGCCATTACGGGTGTTTTGGAAAAAGCCTCGCATATTGGTTACCAAGGTCTGGAAGATGTAATTATTTTCGCGGGCAATGGGTGTTGACAGATCCATGTTGGGCGTGAAGTCGTTATCAACGCCACCCATTATATAGATTAATTTTTCTGGCCCAAAAGAAGTTCCCGCTGCAAATCGATTCGCCCAAATAAAGTTCCGGTGAATAATTAAATAATGGCGAGCATCGATGCCTGCCGTATATAATCCACTCGGGCTAACCGTTAAATTGCGGTAATATTCGGCAAAAGCCTTGTAACGCAATCCGGCGAATAAGTTTAAACCAATTTTTCGGGTATTATCATAAATATAGGCCGCTCTTGCAATGGCATAATCAGTGTAGGTTATGGACTGTCCAATCTGATTAAAATCGGTGGCTAGACGAATATTTTCATCGAAGCGATAACCAGCAGACAAATGCAAAGAAGCCACGGGATTAAAAGGATAAACCAGCTTATAACTAAACTCATTATTTATAAAGCGACGGTAATCATTAAGCGCTAAAAACTGCACCTGCGAGCGACGACTATACGTGTAGAATTTATCGATGCGGTTTTTATAATCTGCTACCCCCAAAATAAATTCGGCATTAGGTGCTAATGAAGTGCCCGGCAAAGGAGAAAAGGTGGTGCGCACGCCCGCTACTATACGATAGTCATGCATTAAATCCATTGTCCCCAACTTAAAGTTCATGTTGAAGCCTTGATTCAAAAGATCCCCACTCACAAAACCCGTAAAAGGCTGATACTGTGGATTGTCGAACATGTTATCAAAACGCACCGTGAAGTTATCCTTGAAAAAGGACATAAAATAATTTCGCACCGACGGAATTTCAATGTCATCGTCTACCTGAGCAATTACACTTTCCTGACTTAAAGCAGGCAAAAGCATTTTCCTATCTGACTCTTTATTCAGTTCTTTTACCGGTTCCATTGGTTTATTCTCACCTTGGAAACTATAGTTCAAAATATTAATAGGTAATTGACTACGACTTACCCCCGGATAATATAGAGGCTCTATAACTTCCATCGGATCCTCTAATGCCGAAGAGGTAATCTTTGGTTCTTCTTCTCTAATGTCTTTAGATTTCACCCTAAGCGCCGCCTGGTTTGCCAGTTCACCTAAATCTAATTCATTTTCATAAATACGGTAGCGTCCATCTTGCAAGTAAACGCTGTGGCTTAAGCCAGTTTCTTTACTAAAACTAGCATCTACTAAGCTAAACTGATTATCTCCAAGAGCATATTCACTAAAGAAATAATCATAATGCGTAATAGTATCCACGTAGGAAATAGCGCTATCAATTTTAACGGCGTGCTGACGATTAATCGTACTGCGATCACTAAAAAAACGGACTAAGCCATTTGCCAATTCGCGGCTACTTACCTCATTAATTTGCGGACTGTTGGTTAAGCGCCAAATGGCAATGGTATCATTTTTTAGCTCTCTATTATCCGTAGCAAAGAGATCCAAGTTGTCCGTATTAAAAATCTTATCTGAACGAGGGTAAAGCGTATCCACAGGGCGATTAGAAGACCAAACTATCCTGCTGCCTCCAGAAATGAAGGTCGGATATAAATCATCATAGGCATCGCTGGTAATCGCTTGGATTTTAGTATTCAGGATGGTGTAAACGTAAATATCCGATTGCCCATTCTTAGTTGCGCTTAACAAAAACTGTTTGCCGTTAGGTGCATATTCGACGGAAACTATTTTGTCGAATCGAAAAAATGGTTTCGTTTTCAGCTCTTCCTTCTCACTGTCGTAGATGCTCAGTTTAGTGCCCCCTTCCTTTTCAGTGATAATCGCCAGATTGTTATTATTGGGATGCCAAGCTAAGAGAGGGTAGCTATAATCTGTGTTCTGCGCAATGCGATAGCCTCCACTATAAATTTTCTTCTTTTTATCTGTTTCGCGATCATAGATATAGACCTTATACTGTGAAAAACGTCGATCTACATAGCTAATAAATCGTCCGTTAGGACTAGCAGCAATTTTTGTGATTTCGTGATTCTTTCGAGCCCTTAATAAACTCGACTTTCTTTTCACCTCAATCGCCAGCGTTTTTTCATATCGCTCGGCATAAAAAGCCTTCCAATCTTCGGTAATCTCATCTAGTTCCTTTCCTAATATATACAGGAAGCCGCTTTCAATGTCACGATTAACTACGGACATATAAACGATATTCCTAATTATTTTATCGCCATAAGTCTGAGCGATAAAATACCAAAAGGAATGCCCAGCGTAGCGAGCATCTAGCTGGGTTAAGGAATTAATTCTCTTGTACTGATCACTATAAAAGCCGTCCCTTACCTTTATATCCACTTCGCTATTCCAATTATCCCCCATATAGGAAATAAGGCCCTCCATATACCAAGAAGGCAGATTCAACAAGGCCGAGTTGGCCAAAGACTGAGTGAAACTTCCGTATAAAAAATTGCTTAAAACAACTTCGGTTAAACCCATACGCAGGGTTTTCTCTAAATTTTGATAATCTCCGTCGAAGTGAACGAAGAGTCTACTGCCACTTATGCGGGTTACACCGCCCGTGTTATAATCATCCTCTTCATTGCTGTTAACATTACTTTGCTTTAGGTCAGAGAGATTATTAAAGACCAAAATCTGTACCCGCTCATCTAAAGGCGCATCCAAATAAGATTCGATACGAGGAAGGTTTTTGTGGGTAAGGCGCGCTACATTTTCCGCTAATTCTTCATTACCACGGTAGAAATAAACATCAAAAGCCTCAAAGCGTAAGAAAATCCAATCAAAGTCATTAAATTGAACCCGATTTTTTCCGTATTCTTGCCGTATTCCGTAATAAAACTGCGCGCTTATTTGCTGACTAGCGAAAAAGCAGATCAGGAAGCTAAGACGGAAAAAAATATTGGAGAATTTTTTTTTCAAGTTAATTTTTATCGAAGCACGTTACAGAAACGTGGGTTAATCAATTTAATTTTAAAGCATGCGCATTACGAAGATAAGTACTCTACCGAGAAAGATAGCTTTTTGTTTACTCTTACTCCTTCCTTTTTTAGGTAGTGCTCAATTTACCTATAAAGTTAAAACGTCAAATACTATTGGTCCGGTTGGCTCCTTCGTGCCAAATAATACCGAAATCGACTATTCTCCAATTCTACAGGCCGAGGAAATGCCTCATCCTAATGCCCACTTGGATCGTGAAATTGCCAACCAAAGAAAAGCCGCTAGAACAGGTACCCCTAAATTCAAAAATAATCCTTCTTTTAAAGCTTCTAAAACCACCCCTCAACCGGAAGTTCTCGATAGCTTAAATGGCAATAGCTATAGCGGATCTGTGCCAAACGATGATGACTTCGCCATTGGTCGCAATCAACAAATACTGCGCGTGAGAAACTCTACCATTGGAGCTTACGATTATGTTAAAGACAGTCTTCTTTATGAATTAACTCTTTTTAGGTTCTATCGCCCTCTTCAATTTTTATCCGGCAGCAAATACGACCCTAGAGCAATTTACGACCCCGTATCCGACCGTTTTATAGTTCTTTACCTAAGCGGTAATACTTGGCAAAATAGCACCATCATCATTGGCTTCTCCAAGAGTAATGATCTTGGGGATGGCTTTAATATTTATCGCATTGATGGCAACCCGCTTAATGATAGCACCTGGAGCGACTACCCGCATATCACCGTAAATAAAGACGACCTCTTTATTACCATGAATACTTTTTACAATGGCTCTGCCAATAATAGCGGCTATGTGCAAACGACCATTCGCCAAATTGGCAAACAAGCTGGCTACGACTCTCTTGCTTTAACCGAGCACTATTACTATAATCTTCAATATGGTGGTAAAGACCTTTTTAGCTTTACCGGAATTGATAGCGGTGACGAACTGCAGTCTGCCCCCACTTACTTTTTAAGCAGCCGCGCTTTAGACACTCTAAACGATAGTATTTTTATTGCCAAAATTGATGATCAAGCTACCGGTAATCCCCAGCTAAGTTTGGAAGTTTATACCACAGAAACCAATTATGGCCTACCTCCTTCAGCCCGTCAGAAAAACAATCACACTTTCGACTGTAACGATTGTAGAATTCAAGGTGGCTTTATGCATAACTATCGCCTGCAATATGTAGGAAATACCATCACTCCTACTGGCAATGCTGGCTTTTACCACGGAATGATAGACTTAAAAAGTCCAGATAAAACTAATACCTATTTTAAAATTATTAACCTCGACCCTGTTGATGTTGGTTACCCGCAAGTAACATTTACAGGGAAATCTGGGGCCGAAGTAGAATCCATTTTAACCTTTAATCATTCTGGAGATAGCCTAAATGCTGGTTTCTCTGCTATCTTTTTTGATAACGATTCTAGCTATAGCACCAGAAAACAGATTGTGGAAGGGGGCGACTATATTGATATTATTTCCAGCGGTGGAAACCGAACCTATGAGCGCTGGGGAGATTATACTGGCAATCAGCTTTCCTATGGTGATACCGGTACAATTTGGGCGGCAGGCTATGAAGCTAGTCCGCAAGGCCAACCTTTAACGGTATTAGCTAAATTACGCAGCCCTAACTGGAGTCAAGCGCCAATCAGCGATATCGACTTAACTGAGCTAGCTCAGACTAAAATAAGTTTAAGCCCGAACCCCAGCATTGATTGGTTTAAGGTAGAGATTGAGCAAGAACAAGAAGGTTTATTGGAGTTTAGCTTATATCAATTAGACGGGAAGAGTAATCGTTTATTTAAGGTCGAAGAATTGGCCTTTCCCGGTAAAAACAGCTTCCGCTTCCGCACCGACCGCCTAGCGAAGGGATTATATCTCTTAAAAATTAGTACTAACAATGGAGAACTTATTGGACAGGAGAAGGTGTTGGTAAAATAACATTGGCGCGCTAAAGATCAAAAAGACTTTGATCAGGTTGCGAAAGACTTGGTAGTATTAACCTAGCTGAACCTAATGTTAAGCGAGGTTAATAGCGTGCCTCAATTTCAAAGCATAAACCCACTATTTATAAAAGGTCTGAGGCCCAATTTTACATCGAACTCAGGTTTTTACAATTGTCGAAAATAAAGGAATTTAAAAGCACAAATAAACTCTCTCTAAGCTAGGCTTAGAGAGAGTTTATACTTTAAAAGCAGTACTGAGATTAGAATGCAAAGCCAGCGGAAAACACCAGCACGTTGGTATTATCAAAGCCCAGCTCCATGCCTCCACCCGAGCGAATCGTAAAGGGAGCCGAGCTATCCACCACACCATTTTGATCATCAAAGTTGACGGTAACAAATTCCTCTTTGTTTTCTAGCTCATAAGCCACAAAGCCACCGATATTAAGACGAGTACCCACAAAAAAGTGTTTAGAAAAGTAATACTCGACACCTGCTATGCCGTGAAACAATGCCGATACTGCGCGGAGGCGGTTTGATTCCAGAATGCGTTGTTGAGTGCGAGCTGGTGAACCCGAACCTTGTTCATCAAAGTACTTATACTCTGCTTTAAAGCTACGTGCACCTAGTCCCCCTTGCCAGCCCACAAAAAAGCGCCAGGCCCTGTCATTCTTTAAACTTATTAAACTAAAGTATTCTTTACCCGCGTAAAGACTTACCTGTAAGCCTCGCCTTTTATCGGTACGACCTGTAACACGGCCAATAGGTAGTGGGTAGACAGATTGATCAAGGTTTATCCAGCCACCTATTCGCCAAGCTCTATTTTCTGCGTAAACTTTTCGGTACATAGCCGAACTACCGCTGAAGCTTAAATCATTTCTCCCCGCTGCGGAAAATAAATTTCCCGCAAAAGAAAAAACAGGGCTCACTCCAATCGTAACCGCCTGATTGGCGCCTTCTTTAGGGCTTAATTGTGCCCAGCTAAAAGTGATACTACCGAAGCAAAATAGTACACAATAGATTATATTTTTTTGCATAATTTGTCTTTTTTTAAATTAGAGAGATTAAGATTCTCAAAAGACAAAACCGGCCGTAAAAATTATCGGTAAACTATTGCTTAAGCCAAATTCCATTCCGGCCCCACTCTCAACTTCAATAATATCAGTGCCAATGAAGCGCTCCAGAGCTTGATCATAAAAGCCATCTTGTAATCTTTCTATATCATCAAATTGATAGCCTAT
>JBNMPT010000105.1:0-6276 GCA_051277025.1 Roseivirga sp.
CGTTGGCTAAAAAAAAATACAGACTATTTTGAGCAGAAGGCGCGCAGAAAAACGCTGTTTACGAATGGGAGTTCAAATTTAAATCGCAGCGAGGATTTTAGGTGTAAAAAGCATCTTTGATATGTTCCAATTTAAGCTGGGGTTGCAGCGTGATACTGATGATATCAAATCTCGCTTCTGCGAAAAGCTTCTTTTTATCCAAGTAGAAATTTGCCCCCCGTGCAATGAGTTTCTGCTTTTTTAAAGATACAAATTCAAAAGGCTTTCCGAATTTATCATTTGCGCGCGTCTTCACTTCAAGGAAGACCAGCTGATCTTTATCCTGGGCAATGAGGTCGATTTCCATCTTGCGAAAGCGCCAATTTCGCTCCAGTATTTTAAAGCCTAGCGAAAGAATGTGTTGTAGGGCTAGTTCTTCCCCTTGTTTGCCTAAGTCATGATTTTCGGCCATGGTTAAAGTTTAAAATGGAAGCGTCTGAATTCACCTCTAAGGTAACTTTTTGGCCGAAGATAAGGGGAAGGTTATGAGAATTGTGGCCAATGGGTAATCCAAAGGCGACCGGGAAATGGAAGTTTTTGGCATAACGATTAACTATCTCCTCGGCACTTTCGCCAAAGGGAATCTTGTTATCATTCATGTCGTTTAGAGTACCTATTAACAAGGCTTTAATGTCTTTGAAATAGTTGTTGCGTTGCAGGTTTTGCAGCATGCGGTCTACGTGATACAGGTACTCATCTAAATCTTCGAAGAAGAGGATTTTCCCCGCTGTATTTAGGGCGCTTTTGGAGCCTAAGCAGCTATAGAGCATACTGAGGTTACCGCCTATTATTTCGCCTTCGGTACGACCAAGGTGATTAAAAGAATGGGCAGGCGCTTTTATTTGATAGCTATGACCAAACAAGGCCTCTTTCAACAGAATGAGGCTTTCGGGACTATTGGAGGTGAAATTCAAAGGCATGCTGGCGTGAAGAGAAGCAAAGCCTAAGTTTTGCAGAGTATTGTGCAATACGCTTACATCACTGTAGCCGATCAGCCATTTTGGATTCCGTTTAAACTGCGTCCAGTCTAGGGCATCAACAATTCGCACCGTTCCATATCCGCCACGAGCGCAAAGAATTGCCGCACAATCCTTATCGTCCAAAGCTTTTTGTAAATCGCTTGCTCTTTGGGCGTCGCTGCCCGCAAATTGGTGCTCCTGGGCAAAGATATTTTCACCGAGTTCTACGCGCAAACCCCATTCGGTAAGCTTAATTAAAGCGGGCTCTAGTTCTTCCCGAGAAACTTTGCGCGCGGTTGCGACGATGCGAACTTTGTCACCTTTTCTTAAAAAATTAGGACTGTGCATAAGTAGCCAGTTCTAATTCGCGCAGATAGGATTGGACGGTGTTTTCTAATCCCATATAAAGGGCTTCGGAAATTAAAGCGTGACCAATAGACACTTCCAGTAAACTAGGAATTTTGGTGGCGAAGAATTGAATATTTTCCAAACTTAAATCATGCCCAGCGTTGAGGCCTAAGGCTAGTTTTTGAGCTAGTTCGGCCGCTCTTACATAAGGAAGAATGGCTTGCTCTTTATGGTTGCTATAATGCTTTGCGTAGGCTTCGGTGTAAAGTTCAATCCTTTTGGCGCCAATCTCAGCTGCAGCCTCAATTTGTTTGGTATCACAATCCATAAATAAGGAGGTGCGAATATTTGCTTTATCGAACTCCTGTAATATTTCTTTAAGAAAATCACGTTTGGATAAAGCGTCCCAGCCGGCATTGGAGGTTAGTACTCCCGGAGGATCAGGCACCAAGGTAACTTGGGCAGGTTGAGCGGCAAGCACAAGATCAATGAATTTACGATTGGGGTAGCCTTCAATATTAAATTCGGTAGAGACAACCTTACTCAGGTCTGCCACATCTTGATAACGTATATGGCGCTCATCGGGGCGAGGGTGAACAGTTATTCCTTGTCCTCCAAATCGCTCGATGTTTAGCGCTGTTTCTACTACATTGGGAGTGTCGCCACCGCGAGCATTACGCAGGGTAGCAATTTTATTAATGTTAACAGATAGCTTTGTCATGGTGTGCAAAGATAAAGCCTTAGTTTTGCTTTGAATATGAGAGTAGATGAACATATTTTAAATGATTTTAGTGCCTTGGGTATTACCGAGCGCGTAGCAGACCTTCTGTCTAACATGGGGGAACTGAAAATCAGTCATATGCCTATCATTCATGAGGGTCAATATTTAGGATTAATTTCTGAAGAAGATCTTCTTGACGTAGAAAATACTGACGATAATCTTGAAAAACATCTCAAGGTATTAAAGCCTTACAGCATTAGGGCAGAGGATCATCTTTATGCAGCTATTAAAACTATGGCAGAAGGCAACCTCAGCTGTTTACCGGTTTTAAACGAAGAAAAAAAGTATATCGGATACTTATCGCCGCAAGAGTTGATTTTTGACCTTGGTCGTCAGCTTAGTTACAATGAACTAGGCAGTGTGATAGTTTTGCGGATAGCTATTCACGATTATTATATTTCAAAGATTTCTCAGATTATAGAGAGCGAAGGTGCTTTAATCTTGGGTCTTCAGTTGAATAAAGATGGGAATGATTTTATTCTTGTTTCACTTAAAATTAATCAGCAAGACCTAAGCCGCATTCTTAAGTCCTTCGAACGTTTTGAATACGATGTGGTAGAAGTTTATCATCAAACACTTTTTGAAGATGACTCTGATCCTTTTGAAGCGCTAGTTAAATACCTGAACATTTAATAGATGAAGGTAGCGGTATTCGGTAAGATTATAAGTCCAGAGGCTCGTCCCAGCATTGAAGCCTTACACCGTATTCTCATGGAAGCGGGGGTAGAGTTTGTTGTTTATGAGCAGCTTAATAAATTTATTATCGATCACTGCGATTTAGGATTAAATTTCCCCACCTTTTTAAGTCACGAAGATTTATTAGCCTTCGCGCCAGATTTTCTAATAACCATTGGCGGCGACGGAACAATATTAGATGCATCCACCTTAATACGTGAAGCAGGGATTCCTATTGTTGGCATCAACACTGGGCGTTTAGGCTTTTTGTCAAATGTAAGGAGAGATAAAATTCAAGAAGCAATAACCGCACTTATCGACGGGAAATATAGTCTAAGTAAAAGGAGTCTTTTGACCCTAAAGAGCGACACTTTAAACATAGATTTACCTTTTGCCTTAAACGAGGTAGCGGTAAGTAGAAAGGAAACAACTGCCATGGTAACGGTAGAGGTAACTATTGATGGCGAGTTTTTAAATAATTACTGGGCCGACGGTTTAATTGTCGCTACACCAACCGGCAGTACTGGCTATTCTTTAAGCTGTAATGGTCCTATAATGATGCCTGGTTCGGAAACCTTTGTTCTAACACCAGTGGCTCCGCACAATCTTACCACCCGTCCACTCGTTATTCCCAACACCTGCGAAATTAAACTGAAGGTAAGCACCCGCGAAGAGCAGTGCTTGGTTTCTTTAGATTCTCGTGTTTATTCGGTGCCAAGTGGTACAGAATTAAAACTGGGTTTAGCCGATTTTACCATTGCTTTGGTAGAAACTAAGAACGGTACTTTTGCTAAGACTTTAAGAAATAAGTTGATGTGGGGAATAGACAAAAGAAATTAATACGAGAATCCTACTGAATTATTTATATTTGCGCTCCCAAAAATGAAGCTTAAGCAATTAATAATCAAATCAATAGTACTTTTATTACTGCCTTTATTAGGCCGTAGTCAGTACTTAGAAATCGGAATTGCCGGTGGTGGCTCTAACTTTATAGGTGATGTAGGTCCTTATTCTTTAGATATACCACAAGGTTATCACGCGGGATTTTTAATGCGCTATAATTTTAATCGCCATTGGTCTTTTCGCGCTCAGGCTAATTATGGCTTAATTCAAGCTGATGATGATCGTTCGAATATGGGCATCCGGAATGAGAGAAATTTATCTTTTCGCTCAGAAATACGCGAGGCTTATGTGGTAGCGGAATTCAACTTCTTTCAATATCAACCGGGCACAAAGCTCTGGCACACGCCATACATTAACGGTGGTTTTGGGGTCTTCAGCTTCAATCCAGAGGCTAAAATTGATGGTGAGTGGTACGAGCTTCGTCCATTAAAAACAGAAGGGCAGGGCACCTCTGTTGGTGCAGGGGCGCCCTATGCCAATGCGAGCTCCTTTTTCATCTTCTCTTTGGGGTACAAGTTTGCCTTGGGTTCTTATACGAGCTTAGCAATTGAGACGAGCTTTCGTTCCACCTATACGGATTACTTAGACGATGTGAGTGGGTTTTATGCAAACCCCGCAGTGCTAGAAAATGAAGTTTCATCTTTATCGGCAACTTTAGCCGATCGCAGTTTTAGCGGCAGCGATAAAGAAAATATTTTACGGGGAGATCCTAGTAATCAAGATTGGTACATATTTACAGGGATTAGCATTCAATTTAAATTTGGCGAACTCTACGAGAAGTGCGCCAATTTTGTTGGGAATTAAGGAAGACTATGAGCAGCCTACAGGAACAAATTAGGGATTCGAAGAAAAGACCCAAGCATGTAGCTATCATTATGGATGGTAACGGGCGATGGGCAAAAAAGAAGGGCTATCTGCGGTCAATCGGACATGAAAACGGCGTGGGTGCCTTGCGCAACATTGCTACCGCAGCAGCAAAAGCGAATATTGAATATCTAACCGTCTATGCTTTTAGCAGTGAAAATTGGAATCGGCCAAAAACGGAAGTGAAAGCCTTGATGGCAATTTTGGTTTCTAGCTTAAAGAAGGAGTTAAAGACTCTTCAGGAGAATAAGATCCGACTGCGGGCCATTGGCGATAGCTTGTCACTACCTAAAAACTGTCAGGCGGAATTGGCAGAGGTAATGGAGCTTACAAAGGATAATGATCACATGACTTTAACCTTAGCTTTAAGTTACGGTAGTCGTGAAGAAATAAAGTTAGCCGTGCAAAAGTTAGCCACAGAGGTGGCGGCAGGAGAGCGCACGGTAGAGTCCATAGATGAAGATGCAATTTCTAAAGCTCTTTACACGAAATTTATGCCTGATCCGGATTTATTGATTCGCACTAGCGACGAACACCGGATTAGTAATTATTTGTTGTGGCAAATTGCTTACAGTGAATTGTATTTTACCCCTAAGCTGTGGCCAGATTTCGGTGCGGAAGATTTCTACGAGGCCATTTTATCTTATATGAATCGCGAGCGTCGTTTTGGAAAAACGAGTGAGCAAATAAAATCTTTATAATAATAATGCGGAAGCTTCTTTTAGCCCTGGCTATAGCATTTGTTTTTAGTCCAATTTCCTTGTTGGCTCAAGATGGTGGAATCAATGTTTTACCCGGACAAGAATATGAGATTGGTGGAATACGCATCAGTGGATCGGAAAACTTAGACAAACAAGTAATTACTTTAATCTCGGGTTTAGAGGTTGGCGATCTTATCACCCTTCCGGGAGATAAAACCACCCGAGCCATTGAGAACCTTTGGCGTCAAAAGCTATTTGATGATATCGGCATCTTTGTGACCGAATTAAAGGGTAAGGTGGTTTTCTTAGAAATCCGCCTCCGCGAACTACCCAAGCTGAGTAAATTCGGGATCAGGGGCTTGAAAAAGGCCAAGCGTGATAATCTCCGCGATGAGCTCGATTTAACCAGCGGTACCATTGTCACGGAAAACCTGATCGTAAACACCCGCAATAAGTCGCGTGACTTTTTTATTAAAGACGGCTACCTAAATGCAGATGTAAAAGTTGTGAAAAGATCCGATACTACTCGCAGTAACTCGGTGATTCTCGATATTTTGGTAGATAAAGGCGAGAAGGTTAAAATTAAGGACATCAATTTTATTGGCAATAGTAGTCTTAGTGGTCGCGATTTGCGCAAGGCAATGGACGAGACAAAACGTTCGAGACGGTGGAATATATTTAAGCCTTCGAAGCTTTTAGCCGATGAGTACAAAGCCGATAAAAAGCTAATAATTGAGAAATATAACTCAGAAGGCTTTCGCGATGCACGAATAATTTCGGATAGTGTTTACGCAGTAGAAGACGACCGCGTTACCATTAAGATTAAAATAGAAGAAGGTCGCAAGTACTACTTTGGCGATATTAATTGGGTGGGAAACGCAAAATATACCGCCGAAAAATTAAGTGAAATTTTAGCAATTAATAGAGGAGATATTTACGATGCAAGCTTCTTGCAACAGCGTCTTTTCGGTGATCCAGCTGGTACCGAGGTATCGGCACTTTACCT
>JBNMPT010000106.1:0-6276 GCA_051277025.1 Roseivirga sp.
AACTTAGGTTTTAAGCAAAGGTAGACGCTGCAATGTTAATCGAGGGTAAAACATCTTTAGGTTTTAATATAGTTTTAGATATTTCTTAGTTTTTTAAGAAGTACAAAACCATTGGAAAACCTAATTTCACACAAAACCATTATAAATTAATAGGCTTGTTTAATGGAGATGAGTTTAAAACAATCGGTTGGCTCTTTGGCGCGCTAGCCTAATACTAACATCACCACGGAGACTATTACCGCAATGGAAATAAGATTTAACCATATACCTGCGCGCATCATTTGTTTAACGCTAACATATCCGCTGGAATAAACCACGGCATTGGGTGGCGTACTAATCGGCATCATAAAAGCACAACTGGCGGCAAGGGTAACAGGAATGGCTAATAAGAGCGGATCTACGCCAGTACTATTACCAATACCTATAACAACAGGAAGTAATACCGTAACTAAGGCAACATTAGACATCAGCTCCGTGGCGAAAAGCGCGAAGGCGGTTAAAATGATCACTAATAGTAAAGGACTTAAGCTCATATTATTCGCAATATAATCGCCAATAATCTGGATTATGCCTGCGGTCTCGAGGCCTTTGGCAAGCGTTAAGCCACCGCCAAAAAGCAGGAGAATGCCCCAAGGTAATTTAACCGTGCTCTTCCATTCGAGGATGAATTCACTTTCTTTCCAATTTACGGGAGTAACAAACATTAAAATCCCGCCCAGCATGGCGATATTAGTGTTGTTGAAAACCCGCTGTCCAATTATATCATTAATGGGTTGGGCAAAAACCCAAAGTAAAACGGTAATCGTGAAAACGGCTAATACCGATATTTCGGGACGCGTCATACGCCCCATTTCGCTCCATTTTTTTTGAATGAGTTCTTTTACCCCTTCTATTTCATTACCCTTAATAGGGTAGATGACTTTAGTAAGAAGGTGATAAGTAAGGAAGAGTAGAATACTTCCTGTTGGTACACCAAAAATAAACCAGCGGCTAAAAGGAAAATCTGTCCCGAAGGTTTCGAAATAATAGCCAGCGAACACTAGGTTAGGAGGCGTGCCAATAAGAGTCATAGTGCCGCCAATATTAGCGGCATAAGCAATGCCCAACATTAATACCAGACGAAAGCGGCTAAGTAAAACTTTATCGCTCGTCTGGTCTTCTAAAAGGCGACTAACGGATAAGGCAATGGGCAAAAGCATAACAGCAGTGGCGGTGTTTGAGATCCACATTGCTACCAGAGCAGTAGCAATCATAAAGCCCATTATAATCTGACGTGGCTTGGTTCCTGTTAAGCGGATTAGCCCATAGGAAATACGCTCGTGCAATCGCCTTTCCTCCATCGCTAAGGCGATAATAAATCCTCCTAAAAAGAGAAATACAATCGGACTAGCATAAGGCATGAAAGTCTCCTGAACCGATAAAATCCCCAAGGCAGGGAAGAAAACCATAGGGAGCAAGGCAGTAATAAAGATGGGGAATACTTCTAGTATCCACCAAATCAGCATCCAGGCCGCCACTGCTAGAACATTATTAATAATGCTAAGCTCGAAAGGCTGACTTAGTAATAGGGTTAAAAAGCTGAGTGGTCCGGCGAAAAAGCCGATTTTTCGTGTAAGCTTGATGGTCTGTTCTTTTTAATTATCGGGCTAATATAATCAAGTATTAGAGTAGTACAAAGGTGCTTTTTAGCTCTTTATGCAGATTTTATCGGATCATTTTTTAATCAAAAAAAATGACCGCCTTTTCAGGCAGCCATTAGTAGTAGTATTCAAAAGTCATTGCCATTAGGCTAATGCTCAAGATTAATATTAGAGGTTTATGGTATAACCAACAGAAACTCTTAAAACGTTTTGGGTAATGGAAATTTCATCTAGCGAGCTTAGATTGGCTAAACCAAGATCGTAGTAAACCCCCAAAGAAAATGCTTGGTAGCCAACTCCAGCGCCGAAACCTAGCCCAAAGTCTAAACGGTTAAAATCATCGTCATCGTTGAATTTAATATTTGTTTCCGTTGATTCAATAAGTCCTCCTGGTCCCCCTATGTCTTGTGTTACAGTGCCAGTTAAGCCAAAGCCTATATAGGGCCCGGCTAGACCAAAAATGCTTAAATCGTCATTTATTTCATAATTGTACTTGATGTTTAATGGAACGTTTAGATAGTAGAAACTCAAGCTTGCGTCATTGCTAGTATCACTGGTGCCGCTTAGGTCAAAAGCAACCCCTTTGGTGGTAAATAGAAGCCCAGGTTGGAAACTAAAATTATCATTAAGTGCTATATCAATGCTTGCTCCAAGGTGAAAGCCTGCTAGTGCTTGTTTCTGATCCTCAGTGCCGAAAAGATCGGCATCCTCTCCTGCCCAAGTGGAAGAGGTAAACCCTGCGGTAATATTTATTTTTTGCGCTTTCGCTTGAAAGGCAAAAAGTAGAAACAGTGATAAAATGGAAAGTTGTGTAATTTTTTTCATGTCTTTTTACATTAATGGATTTGGATCATCCTGAAACTCGCGTGGAAACGGGAAAGGCCAAACTCTTTTTAGGCTTTTCTAGTTTTTATCGAGTAGTGATGAAGTGCTTTATTGATTCTAGTTGAGTTTATGCACATCAATGTGACTTAAAGATTTATTTTTCAAAAAGGGAATTAGTTAAAGGCCAGATAGCCGGTATTTAACTTAGTGTGGCTTTGCTATCAGACGAGGGAATGATTATTAACGGGAACCGAGTTTTTTTGATAATAAATGTTTCTTAAGCTCGATGGATTGGTATTTATCAGGCATTTTCAATTGGCATTATCGTCGAGAGAAAAGTAGATTCTTTCTGGAAGTGCAAATGTTTAAATAGACTGATAATTATCGAATCTAGTTTGCGATAGCAGGGGAAGCATTTTATCTGAAATACGAGCATGCAGGGATGTATCTATTCTCACTGGGAAGTGACAATAAGCCTAATTCCAAATTTAAAGGATCAGCTT
The DNA here is from genome assembly GCA_051277025.1 of Roseivirga sp. Classification (GTDB taxonomy): domain Bacteria; phylum Bacteroidota; class Bacteroidia; order Flavobacteriales; family Schleiferiaceae; genus Croceimicrobium. The sequence goes on from JBNMPT010000106.1 coordinate 2,969, forward strand.
TTGAGTAAAAGAAAATGGCCGCCCTTGCAGACAGCCATTCGCATCATAATTTAAAAAAGGCTTGGCCTTGCGCCAAGCCTTTGGTGTTTTTATTAAAAGTTTATCGTGTAACCTGCAGAAATCCTCAAGGCATTATTCGTAATTCTGTCGTCGCCTTCGGTTAAACCAAACACATCTGTTAAACCAAGATCGTAGTAGACTCCCAAGGAGAAGGCTTGATATTGTACTCCTGCTCCGAACCCTAGCCCAAAGTCAAGACGGTTCAAACCTTCCCAATCAAGATCCATTTCTTGTGTATCATCAATGCCAAGAAGTGGTGCTTCCAAAGTTGCTTTAGTTTTACCGGTTAAACCTATACCTACATAGGGACCAGCTGTACCAAAAATACTCATATCGTCATCTATTTCGTACGAATACTTTATATTTAAAGGGATGCATAAATAGCGAAAACTGTATTGAAGTTCGAGGGTGATGGAATCACTGTCTAGACCAAATTTAGCCCCTTTGGTAGTGAATAAAAGACCGGGTTGGAAGGTTAAATTATCATTTAGAGCTATGTCAATGCTTGCGCCAGCGTGAAAGCCTGCTAGTGCCTGTTTTTCGCCAAAAACATCATCGGTATCGACACCTGCCCAGGTTGATGAGGTGTAGCCTGCCGTAAGATTGATTTTTTGAGCTTTAGCTTGAATTGAAAAGAGAAGGACCAGTGCTACAATTGAAAATTGTGTAATTTTTTTCATGATTTGTTTGTTTTTGATTCTGAACCAAATGTATAGCGACCTACCGGTCTACTAAAACGGACTTATAAGTATGTGCAGCTGCATTTCCGCAGATTATGCAGCTGCACTAGTGACGAGAGTTGATTTACGAAAGGGAGCCTTAAAAATTGCAATAACCCCAATAGGATTGGCGATAAATAAGAAAGCTTATTTGCTTATTTGCACGGTTTGCAAAAACTAATTCATTATTTATCAGAGAAACCTTAGCCGCCAATAACGGATACCTTTTGAACGGTCAACTTGAAACACTAATGCTTGGGGACCTTTATATTGATTAGCCTTTAAGTGCCCGATCTAGTGTTTTTGTAAAACACTTTTTAATTTAGATGAGGTTTGGGCAATTGCCCAACAGTATAAGAGAGCGAGGAAAAATACTTTGAATCAATCCCTAGCCAAGAAAGTCAAAGCTTCAATTTTTCATCAGTAAAGCTTGTTCAAATGCTAAACGCAGTCTTTGAATTTTATGCGTGCTTTGCTTGCGCCAGAAGAAAATCGGTAAACAAAAAAAGCCACTCCATCAGAGTAGCTTTCTTAAATAGTATAGTTAAAGGGGAATTAAGCTTCCTCTTCTTTGTGACCAATTATTTTATAAGCCAATTTTGGGCTTAGCGATTCAATGCCCAATAGGGTTAACCAATATCCTACGAATAAACCGAGGAAAATGAGCATGCTGAAACCCATTAAGAGAATAAACAAAAAGATGAAAAACCCTAGTACTTTAGTGAACATTACCTATAATTTTGTGACTGCTAAAGTACAGCATTTTCCTTTTTGGCGAGGGACATTTTAAAAAAGCATTATGAATTTTCAAACATTTTTGACTTTCAGTGCGCAAATTTGCGCGGGTTTCTTTCTAATCATAGGCTGGGGCTACGATTCGTGGTCCTTCTTGCCGAAATTATTAACCGCGGTAGAAGGGATAGCGGGATTAAACGCTGAACATACTTTTAATTGGCCCTTGGCCTTTTATCTGCTGGCCTCTCTAATCAGCCTCGGTTCATTAGCGCTATATTTTTTTGCTAAAAATTTGAGTGCCATAAGATATGGGGGTATTTTTGTCAGCTATTTGGTGTTGGTGATTTTTGCAGTTACGGCACTTATCCTTTAAAATAAAATAAAACATAAATATGAGTTTCAGAATTGAGAAAGACACCATGGGTGAAGTGAAAGTGCCCGCTGATAAGTATTGGGGTGCCCAAACCGAACGTAGCCGCAATAACTTTAAAATTGGTCCGGCCGCAAGTATGCCTTTAGATATTATTTATGGTTTTGCTTATTTGAAAAAAGCCGCGGCGCATGCCAACGCGGAACTTGGTGTTTTAAGCAATGAGAAGCGCGATCTTATTTCGCAAGTTTGCGAGGAGATTTTAACGGGTAAACACGATGACCAATTTCCTTTAGTGGTTTGGCAGACGGGTTCGGGTACGCAGAGTAATATGAACGTGAACGAAGTGGTTTCCAACCGCGCCCACGTTATTAAAGGCAATGAATTAGGTGCGGGCGAACGTTTTATTCACCCCAATGATGATGTGAATAAATCGCAATCATCCAACGATACTTTCCCAACGGGAATGCATATTGCCATCTACAAGAAAATTGTGGAGGTAACGATTCCTGGCGTGGAGCAATTGCGTGACACCTTAGCGGCAAAGTCGAAGAAATTTGACAATGTGGTGAAAATTGGTCGCACCCATTTAATGGATGCGACGCCTTTAACTTTAGGTCAGGAGTTTAGCGGTTATGTATCGCAATTAAACCACGGTTTAAAAGCATTAAATAATACCTTAGATCACTTGTCGGAAATCGCTTTAGGCGGAACGGCAGTAGGCACGGGCATTAACACGCCTAAGGGATATTCGGAATTAGTAGCGACGAAAATTGCCGACTTTACTGGTTTACCTTTCCGTACGGCTGAAAATAAATTTGAAGCTTTGGCGGCGCATGATGCCTTAGTAGAAAGCCATGGTGCTTTAAAGCAGATGTCGGTAAGCTTGATGAAAATCGCCAATGATATTCGTCTTTTAGCCAGCGGTCCACGTGCGGGTATTGGAGAAATCTTGATTCCGGCAAATGAGCCCGGTTCTTCTATTATGCCCGGTAAAGTAAATCCTACCCAAGCGGAAGCGTTAACCATGGTTTGTGCCCAAGTAATGGGTAATGATACCACGGTTACTATGGGCGGTGCAAGCGGTCATTACGAGCTGAATGTATTTAAACCCGTTATGGCGAGAGCCTTATTGGAATCGGCGCAATTAATTGGTGATGCTTGTGTGAGTTTTGATGAGCATTGTGCCATTGGTATTGAGCCCAATTACGAGGTGATTAAGAAGCACGTAGACAATTCTTTGATGCTGGTAACGGCTTTGAACACTAAGATTGGTTACGAAAAAGCGGCTAAAATCGCCAAGACGGCTTATGAAAACGGTACGACTTTAAAAGAGGAGTCGATTAATCTGGGGTACACCACCGCCGAGGAATTCGATGCTTGGGTGAAGCCTGAGGATATGATTGGTCGTTAAGAAGCGATTT
>JBNMPT010000107.1:0-6188 GCA_051277025.1 Roseivirga sp.
CCTAAAGCTTTGGTTCCTGGGAAAAGCTTCTTTTTGATACCACTACCAATTATGCAAACGGCGTCCTTATTTGCACTATGAGCTTCGTTAAAATGCTGTCCACTCTTTAATTCAATATTGGATACCTCAAAGTAAGCAGGTTTAATGCCAATCAGTTTAGCTGTCCGTCTTCTTCCAGCGCTAATTACGTATGTTTCTATTACTATCTCGGGGCTAATTAACTTTACAGTAGGAAGTATTTTTTCAATACTTGCCACATCTTTTAAGTCTAGGCCTTTTGAAAATAGCTTTTTTTCACGTAGTCCATTCTGCTCTTGTCCTACCTCGGATTCACTTTGCTCTACGAGGGGTTTAATTTCGATATTGTTAACCCCAACGAGTTCAATTTGCTTTAGTATTTCTACTTGAGCACCTTTGCCGATGGCAAGCATGGTAATTACCGCTGATACTCCGAATATTATTCCCAGTGCGGTAAGGATAGATCTTACTTTGTTGGCCAGAATGGCTTCGAAAGCAATGCTTAAATTTATGAGAATACGCTCCATTTAGGAAGCACTTAAGGTTTCAATCTCAGCGTCAATGCCAGCAGCAGGCTCAGTTAAGAACACTTCATCCTCTACCTTAATACCTTCTTCAATTACCGCATATTCATCATTACTAGCTCCAATGCGAACTTCTTGTTTGATTATGCTTACGCCAGTTTTAAGATAAACAAAGGTAATTCCCTCTTGATTAAAGATTGCTTCTAGCGGTATCTGCAGCACTTGCGTTAAGGTTTTAGTAATAATTTCATTGCTAGTCGTCATCCCTGGGCGATAGGTGCTATCACTTTCTTTGACTCTAACTATGATTTCGAAAACTTTAGAATCAGAATCTTCTCGATCTTCTCCAACATTGGCCACTTCAATAATTTCACCGGTGAGTGATGCATCTGGAAATGCGTCGAGACCTAGAATTACACTTTGTCCTTGTTTTATTTTGCGGATGTCTACTTCGTTGATATACGTTTTGCTTTGCATTTCACTGAGGTCGGGCAGGGTAGCAACGCCGGGATCCCAGGGAGAGATAGTAGAACCCGTTTTTCTTTTTCGTCCTCCCCATTCGCGTTTATATATCACCATGCCTTGTTTAGGAGCAATAATGCGGAATTCTTTTTCTAAATCTTGCAGGCTAGAAAGTTTGCTGCGGGTTTGAGAAAGTGTTGCGCCAGCTTCTACCATTTTGGCGCGACTTTGCTTTTGTTTAATGATATAGTTGTCCTTCTTTTGAGCCAAACTTTGTTCAAGCTTTTCAAGGTCTAATTTTAGTCGTTGAATGCTAGCCGGTGGTTCATAGATACTTTGTTCTATTTCGATCTTTTTTTGTCTGATATCGAAGACCAAGGATTCTAACTCGCTGCGTTTTTCGCGCATCACAAGAGTGGTATCTAACTGAGTTTGCGTATAAATACTCTGTGCTTTATCGTACTCGGTTAAAAGGTCGTTCAGTTTACTACTCAATTCTGTTTTATCTAATTGCGCAACAAAGTCTCCTTTTTCAACATAGGTTCCTTCCGCTACTAAATCGGATATTTTGATATTATAAAGCCCATACTGGCGGGAATTACTGGGGCCATTAATGTCTTCTGAGTTTTTGGCCATCAGCTCTCCTGAACTGGTTACGAGATCTTTAAAGTCGGAAATAAAGGCTACTGTAGTAATATCTCGTTCTTGATTTTCATCACCTTTAAGGCTAAACCAAGCAATTAGAATAAGGGCAAGAACAGCAGCGAGGGTAATAGATTGATTTCTTTTCAAAATGGCTTTTTTTCAGAGTGTATGCGAAGGTAAAGACTTCTAACAAATATTAAGTCATCATTTTCTTATCGAGGTAAATCGCTGAAATAATAACCGTTGTTAGCAGAGCCTAAACCAATCAATTATTTGTTAACGAAGCTTTTCCTACTTTGTTTTATCCCACTAGGGAGAAGGGCTTTTCTCCAAAGTGAGCGAAAGGGGAATAGGCTTTTATACCAATGCTTTTCCAAAAATATTTTGTCTAAGCTTCATTTCAAAAAAAAGAAACTGAATTAAACGGAAGGTGATGCTATAATTACAGCTGAAATGATTTTTTTAGAAACGCTTTGAAATTGATCGATTCTTTTCACTTTGGCAAACCTTCAATAGTTTCGTTCGATCCATCAAAAACCAGGCTTTCTTTAAAGGCAGGCTCTTTTTTCTAACCCTAAAAAGACTAGAAAATATTTATGGAATAGGAGGGCTATCCACACCATTTACATAGACGTCAATTACCTGTAGTTTTTGGGCGTACTCTTGGCCACTAAAGCCTTGGAGATCGCCGTACTTTATCAAATGATTGTAGGCGCGTTGGAATTTAGAGGCTAGGGGATAATAAGACCAATGCCATTTTTCTTCCTTATAGCCTTCACCTCGATAACCGTTATAGGCAATATAGGGTTGATAGAATCCATACTCTGCAGCGTGGGTGCAGAGCCATTGATAAATTTCCTGCCCTTCACCGCTTTCGAAGTAAATGTTCTGCAGGGCGTTGAGGTCAAAGTCAGTTCCCCAATGGTGGCGGCTAGTGCCCGGCATGGAACTATATTGCAATATTCGTTCAGCACGAGTTTCTTCCTCACCTCCCAAGCTGTCCCACTTTCTATTCCAAATCCCACTTTGATAATGACGATTGCGAGTAGCGGAAATAATCAGCAGGTTTACGCCATCTTTACGGGCTGCTTTCCACATTTCTTTAAAGGAATTATAAACTTCCTTACGCAAATAAGCATCACTTTTTGAAGTGTACTTGGAGCGCAGCTTTTCAAAATCGCTGTGCCTTGAAGGGTTTATATCACCTACTAAATCCGCCTTGCTATAAGTAGGGGGTTCTTTAGGAAAATGATTGGCCCAGGAGCTCATAAGTAGAAGAAGCACTATCAGTCCTGAGCTGCGCATTTTATTTTATTAAACTGTTTAAAGTTTTACTAGGACGCATAGCGGCTCGCACAAGCGACTCACTAGGATTGTAGTAACCTTCTATATTTACCGCACTACCTTGCGCAGCATTAAGCTCTCCCATTATGGCTTCTTCTTGCGAAAGCATGGCTTTTGCTAAAGGGGCAAAGTGTTCTTTTAGTTGGGCATCTTTATCTTGTATCGATAAGGCTTCTGCCCAATACATGCAAAGGTAAAAATGGCTACCGCGATTATCAATCTGATTCACCTTACGAGAAGGAGACTTGTTCTCATCAAGATATTTACTGGTGGCTATATCTAGCGTTTCAGCAAGAATTAGAGCTTTTGGGTTGTGACTGTTATTTCCAAGGTGGTCGAATGAAGCAGCTAGGGCAAGGAACTCACCTAATGAGTCCCAGCGTAAATGACCTTCTTCAACAAATTGCTCGACATGTTTTGGAGCTGAACCACCAGCACCAGTTTCAAATAAGCCACCACCATTCATCAGTGGAACAATACTGAGCATTTTCGCACTGGTTCCTACTTCTAAAATAGGGAATAAGTCGGTCAGGTAATCTCTTAAAACATTACCCGTTACCGAGATGGTGTTTTTCCCTTCTTTTGCTCTTTCCAAGCTAAAGCGGGTTGCATCGATAGGCGATAGTATTGGTAATTCTAGGCCTGCGGTATTGTGATCTTTTAAATAAAGGCTAACTTTTTTTCTGAGTTGATTGTCGTGAGCACGCTGAGGGTCTAACCAAAATACGGCGGGTGTTCCTGTGGCACGAGCGCGGTTTACCGCTAATTTTACCCAGTCGCGAATGGGAGCATCTTTTACTTGGCACATGCGCCATATATCGCCCTTTTCAACGCGGTCTTCCATTAATACCGCACCGTTTTGATCGACTACTCTAAGGGTACCGCTTTCAGTAATTTGAAAGGTTTTATCATGGGAGCCATACTCTTCTGCCTTTTGAGCCATTAAGCCCACATTACTGATGCTGCCCATAGTGGTAGGATCAAAGGCTCCGTTTTGGCGGCAAAAATCAATAGTCTCCTGGTAAACACCAGCATAGGAACGATCGGGAATGATTGCCTTGGTATCTTGAGATTTATCATCCTTGTTCCACATCTGCCCTGAGGTTCTAATCATGGCGGGCATGGAAGCATCAATAATCACATCACTAGGAACGTGCAAGTTGGTGATACCTTTGCTAGAGTTTACCATAGCTAGGTCAGGACCATTGTCGTAGCAAGTTTGAATATCTGCTTCTATAGAGGCTTGTAGATCGGCATCTAAGGTGCTGAGGGCTTCAATAAGTACGGCCATGCCGTTATTAGGATTCACGCCTAATTCGGCGAGAGTATCACTGTATTTTTTAAAAACTGGTTTGAAAAAGGCTTTCACAAAGTGGCCGAAGATGATAGGGTCGGAAACCTTCATCATGGTTGCCTTCAGGTGCACAGAAAAAAGAACCCCTTTCGTTTTGGCATCGGCAATTTGCGCGTGAATAAACTCTTGCAAGGCCGAAGCACTGATAAAGGCCGTGTCAATTATTTCATCTGCTTGTAAGGCTAAGTTTTCTTTTAAAACTGTAAGCTCCCCCTGTGCATTTACATGCTCGATATTTACGCGGGTAGCTTCTTTCGTGCACAGTGATTTTTCACTTGCGTAGAAGTCACCATGCTGCATGCTGGATACGTGAGATACTGATTCTTTTGACCAAGCGCCCATAGAATGCGGGTGTTTCTTGGCGAATTCCTTTACCGCTTTGGGGGCACGGCGATCGGAGTTACCTTCTCTTAAAACGGGATTTACCGCGCTTCCTTTTACTTTATCGTAACTCTTTCTAATATCTTTCTCTTCCTCTGTACTGGCCGTATCTGGGTAATCGGGAATGTTATATCCCTGATTTTGTAGTTCGGAAATGGCTTCCTTCAACTGCGGTAAAGAAGCACTAACATTGGGAAGTTTAATGATGTTTGCTTCCGGACTCTTTGCAATTTCCCCCAGTTCGGCTAAATGGTCTACTACCCGTTGATCCTCTTTTAAACGTTCAGGAAAAAGGCTAAGAATACGAGCCGCTAATGAAATATCTCTGGTTTCTACCGTAATATCTGCAGCTTTGGCAAAGCTTTCTACCAGAGGTAAAAATGAGCGGGTAGCTAAAGCAGGTGCTTCATCGGTGAGAGTATAGATGATTTTCATTTTGTCGGACATGCGTATTATTTTTAGATTCTACTAATGGTAAGTTCACTCCATAGAAGCGGAGTCGCAAACAGCCAACAATTGAGAGGGGAGGTAATGCTTGTTTGGTTGTTTAAGCGGGCGGCAAAAGTAAGAATATTATCGGAAATCTTAGCCGCAAGCTAGTTTCAAATGATTCTGACTTGATTCAAAGGAACTGAAAAACGTCTGATTCAAGCTTTACACGTAACACTCAATTTAACAAAGCCTTTGCGTTCTTGCCCCTTTTTAATCTGTGCAAAATTTGTGTTCATCTGTGGTGAAACCTCATTGCGATTACCCAAACAGAATATTGCCTATTTAATCTCTAAACTTAAATCCCTGCGTAACTTTTCCAGCAAAGGATTTTTCTCCAGTAAGTGTTGGTATTTTTCTTGCGGTGAGTAGGGCTCGAGGGTTTGAGTTCCTTCAATAATTTTGACCGTGATATTGATCGCATAATTATCAAGTCTTTCCCTCAAAAAATAAAGAAGATCTCTTTTGTTATCATGGAAATTTTGCTCCTGAATACTGTTTTCGAGAGTGAGCGTGACTTTTGATCCATCTACCGCTAAGGGTTTATTACTCAAAGAAGCTAGAGTAACCCGCTGTCTGTCTGCCTTGGCTTTTTCCAAAAATTGCAGCCAAACCTTTTGCAATTGCTCTAAGTTAAACTCGTTTTGAGGTTTTCCAGAAACTGGGGCATCAAGGTCTTCTTCGTCTTCCACGTTTTCTTTATCGCCTAAAGGGTTTTTACCTTGTAAGGTCTGTGAAATGGAAAAGGAAGGCTTTCGTTTTAAAGGACTAGAAATAGGGGCTTTTGTCTTTTCTTCAGCGGGTTTAGTGACGGCTGTAACGGGAGAAATTTTAGCTGCTTCCGCAGGAGGAGTGGGGCTTTTATACTCTGGAGCAGGCGCGGACTTAGCGGGCGCAAGGGTAGACTGAACCACTTCTGCAGGGAGTTTTTCAAAACCTTTGGCAGGAGAAGCGTTAGCAGTAGAAATTGG
>JBNMPT010000108.1:0-6187 GCA_051277025.1 Roseivirga sp.
GCGCTTGCTGGTAGCTTAATGCGTGCAGGATATCATGATTTCCGTTAATTAGATGAAACTCGCAATTGGGGAAATGACTAAGAGTTTGTTTAAAAGCAATCCATTCGGTGTTCATTTCAGAATGAAAGAGGTCTCCAAGGAAATATACTTTTTCAGGTTTTACCTGATGCACAAGGTCAAAGAGTCGTTTGTAATTATTTTTTTTAGCCTGGGCAGGGATAGCAAGTCCTTTTTTACGAAAATGGCTAATCTTCCCAAAGTGGGTATCGGCAATAAATAGAATCCTTTTACTAGGCCAGTAGACGGCTTTTTGAGGAAGCAGCCAAAGTTCTTGATTGGCTAAAGAAATACTTTCCTTCATCTATCTTAGGATGCGTGAGAATTTGCGAAAGGCAAAAGTAGACGCTCTCTCTGTTGTTAATGGCAAATTTTAGAGGCTATCCAAGACAATTTCTTCTTGGCTTACTAGGGCAAAAGTGTCAAGAGGGATGAGTCTTTTGTAATGCTCATAACGTAAGAATATATCTCGCACATAGCGGAATGGTTCTTCACCACGAACCGGTCCGTATCGCACTAGGGGATCACTATAGTGACGATATTCCCCCATTTTACGCAGCCATGGGGCTACGTTCTCATCGTATCGCAGGGAGTCTTTTCCATCTTTTGAAGAAAGTCTTTGGGCGTCAAGAAGGTGACCGTAACCACAATTATAAGAGGCAAGGGTAAATTTAATGCGTTGGTTAGAGTCGGGGATATGCGAAAACTTCTCCCATATTTCTCGTAAATAGCGGGTGCCTGCCTCCACATTTTGATGAGGGCTGTAGACGTCGTTTAATCCTAAGTCTGATGCAGTGCTCGGCATAACCTGCATTAATCCTCCCGCTCCTGCCCAAGAGGTAGCTTTAGGATCAAAACGCGATTCTTGGTATAGCACAGAGCTTACTAAGCGCCAATCCCAACCAATAATAGAGGAGTAGTGCTGCACGAGGGTATCAAACTGGCTAATTTGGCCGCTGTTTTTGCTGTAAAATTCACTTTCGACTCTTCTTTTGTAAGATTTCTTATGGACGTAATACTTGTCGTAAATAAAATGATAGGCATCCGTTCTACGCAGATTATTAACCCATTGGTTAACGGTGTTTAAAAATTCCGGCCCATTGTTTCTAACGCCCCAGGCAATGCGTTGTGATAGGCTAATAGGCGTTTCCACATCTAGAATAGGGTAGTAAGTTTGATTAATGGAGGCGAGGTTATAGTCGGAAACAGTATATTTTATTTTCCCATCCACCACCATTTTGATTAGGTCTTCAATGTTATGTTCCCCCACAACTGTATCGAGATAAATCTGACCGCCAATTTCTTCTTGAAGGTTGAGCATGCGTTCATAGTAGCTCGATTTACGATGAAGGTGGACGGTGTCATCAATAAGTTCAATTACATCTTTCACCAGGTATTTGGCAATCTTATGGCGTGCTAATTTGCGCCAATTGCTAGGCTTGCGCTGTACCAAGGCTTGATGGGTAGTATAGAGGTAATCGGTGAAATTAATAAGTTCTTTTCGCGGTTCAGTAATAGTTAAGCCGTAGGCGATAATGTCCCCTTCACCGCGGTTTAAAAGATCGAAAACCTCATCGATATTAGAGGCAAGAACTATTTCTAACTCCAAGCCTAAATGATCGGCCAAGCGTTTTACTAGTTCGTACTCCAAGCCCATGGCCTGCCCTCGATATAGAAAGTAGGAGGTAGAGCTATAGATCATGATTGCTCTTAGTTTTCCTTCTTTTGCTATTTCTTTTAAGTCACGCGTCACGTTCGGACCGTCCAATTCTGTTTTCGGTCGTCGCGATTGGGAGGAGCTTAAGTCGCTTTGATTGCAGCCACCAAGGGTGAAGATGAAAATTAGAGCGAGAACAATTTTAAGTTTTTCCATGTGTAATATAGATCAGCTCAAAGTACTAATTTATTCGCAGCTGGTTTAATCCAAAAAAAAGAAGCTGCCTGATTGAATCAGACAGCTTCTCATAATTTTTATTGGGTCAGCATTTAGTTCATTTCTGAGCTTTTTACTGCGGCCGCTTTCTTTTCCATAGCTGCCTTAATTTTAGCATTAGGCTTTTTGGATTCATGAATAATGGTCATCTCTTTAATGAGATTATTCGCACCGGCATATTTCTCTATGATGAAAAGAGTATAGCGGATATCCACTGAAATAGTGCGCTGAATTTCTGGTTCAAAGAAAATATCACCACTCATGGCCTCCCAGTTACCATCAAAGGCAGTGCCGATGAGGTGACCTTTTCCGTTAATAACAGGGCTACCAGAGTTACCACCGGTAATATCGGTATTGTGGATAAAGCAAACCGGTAATTCTCCTTCGCTATTTGCATAACGTCCGTAGTCTTTGCGCTTAATAAGTTCTTCTAGTTTTGCGGGAACAACAAACTCAGGGTCATCGTTATTCTTTTTCTCTAAAATACCCTGTGCAGTGGTGTAGTGCTTGTAGTGCACAGCATCACGAGGATTATAATTACCAACTGTTCCATAGGTTAGGCGCATCGTACTATTTGCATTTGGATAGTAATTTACATCGGCATTCATCTCGCGTAAGCCCGCTGTAAATAGACGGTAAGCTTTATCAAGTTTATCGCCATTTCCATCGTCGTCATTACTGGCCATATAACTAGCATAAAGTCCTTCGCCAAGTTTTACTGCTGGATCTTTTGCAAGCTTTTTAGCACTAGGTTTCTTTAGAAAATCGGTAATAGACTCCAAGCTTCTAAAGATACTCTTAGAAAAAGTTTTTTCTGCGTATTTGTTGAAATCACCTTTATAATCGTCTGCGATTTCCTTAACAATAGCCGGTTGCTGATCTGCCGGGATATCTTCATAATAGAGCGCCATAAGCTGGGCGGTCATTTCTTTGTCTAAGTTAAGATTGTAATCTTTAAAAAACTCCTCTGCTGAGGTAGTTAAAGCACTCATAACTGCATCCATACGCTTTTCCATAGCCTCTTTCTCCTCACCTTCAGCGTCTTCAGCTTTTTCCTCTGCTGCAAAATACGCTTGCATAGTACGATTGAAACGCACCGCTTGTAGGGCTACTTCTGGGCCAGAAATACCGGCTTCACGCGCGTAAACTCCGGCGGTAATGCCTGCGTCAGTATTTTTGTAGGCCTCGTCAAACATGCTTAGAACTCCGCCGTACTTGGCTTGGCGTTCTGGGTTTTGGCTAAGCCAATCGCTGAATTTATCTTCAATCGCTTTCTTTTTATCGAAAACGCCATTGCTCTGTAATTGAGCTGTTTGGCCGATATAGTACTTCCAGTAATTAGATACACGAGCGTATTTAGAAGCGTACTGAATGCGAGTAGCAGCATCAGCACTCATATATTTTTTCATCACCTTAAGTTTAAGGTCACGTACACGCACTACCGCTGGTCCGTATAAGTCAACAGCTTGCTTTACGCCATAACTGCTTAGGTAGCGATCGGTGCTGCCAGGATAACCCATAACCATGGTGAAATCTCCATCCACAACCCCATCTAAGGAAACTGGTAAATGATGCTTAGGCTTGAGGGGAATGTTCTCATCAGAATATTCAGCCGGCATTCCATCGGGACCACTATAAACGCGGAACATAGAGAAGTCACCTGTTTGACGAGGCCACATCCAGTTATCGGTATCGCCACCATATTTACCTACCGAGGAAGGCGGTGCCCCAACAAGGCGCACATCATTAAAGGTTTCATATACAAAAAGGTAGAATTCATTACCGTGGAAGAAGGTCTTCACATTTGCGTCGTAATGGCTACCTTCAGTAGCTTCGTCCGCTAGTTTTTTTCCAATTGTGGCAATCGCCTTATTGCGCTCGGACTCGCTCATGTCATCATTAAGCTCAGCTATTACGCTATTGGTAACGTCTTCCATGCGCACTAGGAAACGTACAAACAAACCTTCATTGGGAATTTCTTGGTCCATGCTGTAGGCCCAGAAACCATCGGTGAGATAATCGTTTTCAGTGCTAGAGTGAGATTGAATTTGACCAAATCCACAGTGGTGGTTGGTTAATATAAGCCCTTTAGAGGAGATGATTTCTCCAGTACAAAACCCGCCGAAAGAAACAATAGCATCTTTAAGACTACCATTATTTACATCATAAATCTGTTCGGGTGTAAGTTGAAGACCATGCGCCTTCATATCTTCGTAATTGCGACCTAATAAAAGGGGCAACCACATTCCTTCATTAGCTACGGCGGGAAGAGCGAAGGCAATGGCCAAGAAGAAACTCAATAGTCTTTTCATAATTCTGTTTATTTTATTTGAGATTCGCGAAGATAGGGAAATGTATTTTTTTTAAAAGACATTTTCGGGCACTCTTTACCGCATCGCAGTGGGCCGGAGATTGGGCCGGCACTCAGCTGAAAATGATAGATAGAAAAAGAGGAGAAAAAGAGGAGTTGGGAATGAATACATTTGCTTAAAAGCGGATTTGTAAAAGAAATTATATGTCTAAAGAAAATTTAAGTTTTAACTCCTTAACTATACATGGAGGACAGTCTCACGAAGAGACGACAGGGGCGGTAATGCCTCCTATTTTCCAGACTTCTACCTATGCTCAATCGGCACCAGGTGATCATAAAGGCTATGCATATTCACGTAGTAAAAACCCTACGCGTCATGCTTTAGAAAAGGCAATAGCGAGCATAGAAGGAGCGGATTATGGCTTGGCTTTTGGAAGCGGTTTAGCCGCCATAGATGCGGTAATTAAGTTATTGGAGCCAGGTGATGAAGTTATTTCTACCAACGATTTGTACGGGGGAACTTACCGTCTTTTTACGAGCATTTTTAAAAGGTATGGCATCAAGTTTCATTTTGTGCCCATGGGTGAAGCCAGTGAAGTGGCGAAGCATGTAAATGCGAATACCAAACTCATCTGGGTGGAGACCCCAACAAACCCAATGATGAATATCATCGATATAAAAGCGATGAGTACTATTGCTAAGCAAGCCGGGGCGATTTTAGCCGTGGATAATACTTTTGCAACAGCCTATCTGCAGCGGCCAATCGAATTTGGTGCAGATATAGTAATGCACAGTGCCACAAAATATTTGGGAGGTCATAGTGATGTTGTTTTGGGATCTCTAGTGGTAAAGGATAAAAAGTTAGCGGAGCGCCTTTATTTTATCCAAAACTCTTGCGGTGCTGTTTGTGGCCCAATGGACTCATTCTTAACCCTAAGAGGAATTAAAACCTTGCACGTTCGCATGGCCCGTCATTGCGAAAATGGCAGGGCAGTAGCACATTTCCTACGTAATCACCCCAAGGTAGGATCCGTCTATTGGCCTGGTTTTGAAGATCATCCTAAGCATAATATTGCCAAGGCGCAAATGAAGGATTTTGGCGGTATGGTTAGTTTTAAAGTAAAAGGCGATCTTTTCGAGGATGCCGTAGAGCTTGTTTCTAGTTTGAAGCTTTTCACCTTGGCAGAGTCCTTAGGCGGAGTAGAGTCTTTAGCCGGACATCCAGCCACAATGACTCATGCATCCATTCCTAAAGAAGACCGCGAGAAGATCGGAATAACGGATGGTTTGATTCGTCTAAGTGTAGGTATTGAAGATGAGGCTGATTTATTGGCCGACCTTGAACAAGCGTTAAATTAAGATCATGATGAAGTTTTTTATAACCGGTACCAGTTCTGGCATTGGTAGAGCTTTGGCCAAGAGGGCTTTAGCAGATGGTCATTTGGTTACAGGTTTTAGTCGCAGACATGTAATTGAACATCCTAATTATAAGCATGTGACTATTGACTTGGCTAAGCTCAATGACTATCATACTATCGGCTTTGAATGCAATAAGGAGGTAGAAGCGATTGTTCTCGTTAATAATGCGGGAATATTAGGTCACGTAAAGCCAGTAGCAAAATTAGACCCAGATCGAGTAGACCGCAGCTACCGAATTAATGTCACTGCTCCCACGGTAATGACCCATCTCTTTCTAGATAATTTAGCGGAAAAATCTTGTAAAAAGATAGTGATTAACATTTCTTCGGGAGCGGGTTCCCTTCCTATTAAAGGTTGGAGTACCTACTGCGCGAGCAAGGCGGCGATAAATATGTTTACGGAGGTATTGGCTTTAGATCATCCAGAAGTGCGTTGCTATGCCATCGCTCCGGGCATTGTTGATACAG
>JBNMPT010000109.1:0-6125 GCA_051277025.1 Roseivirga sp.
ACATGTCCTAAACGGGCACCCACTATAGTGGCAACCACAACATAAGTAAGGAGGCTATCTAATTTTTCTATGGCAATACCTTCTGTCTTAAAGATACGCTTCATAATTAGGTATCCTAAAACAAAGCCCAGGGCAAACAGGAGGGAATAATAGCGCAGCGTAAAAAAACCTAGATCGAGTCCTCTACCTAAATCCCAGGTAAGTGTTAAGAATGTATTCATAATGATTATTCAGTGGGGGAAATTACAAAAATTGTAAGCTTAAGGGATTCTTTCTAGGCCCGCTCTTGCCTTTTGATGCACTCCCTCGTGAAAGGCATAAGACTTCAGTGTTAATGCCTTGATAAAATAGCGTCTACTTTCCTTGAAATTACCTTTTTCCTCAAAAAGTAAAGCAATTTGCAACAGGCCATTTCCTAATGAATAGGTTTCATGTTCTGTCCAAGTGCTAGATTTCAAAAAACCTTCCAGGGCTTTGTCGTTAAATCCCAATTCCTGAAAAGCGCGTGCACGCCGATAATAGAACTCTTGATAGACCCAGTCTTCACTGCCGATTTTCGTCACTATTTTAGGGTCCAAATCTTTAATTATTTTGGTATATCGTCCGGCATCAAAATCCAAACGTGCCCGAATAAGAAAAACATTAAAGCCTCTTTCAGCCTCAGCTATCGCCTGTTTATCTGGACCAGATAGTGTGACCGCTGGTTCTAAAAGTATTTTTTGTCGGTACATTTCTGCTTTCTCTCCTTCTGACTTTAGCAAATGATACCAAGCCAAATAGCGATAGGTCGATTTACGATTTTCATTATCGCGCGTGCTTTGCAAAAAATTCAGAAAATAGCGTTCCGCCTTCTCTGGGCTAATCATTAAAGCAAGCTTACCGGTATAATAATCAAAAAACGGTACTTCTAAATAGCCATCTCCTTTAAGACGATTTTCCATCAATTGTAAAGCCAAGACGGTTTGGCCATTACTTAAAAGTTGCCGCGCCTCCAAATACGAGAAAAGGCTTGAGCCCTTTACATTCATATCTAAGGTATAGAGAGAGACTTGTTCCTCCGTTGCTAGCTCGAAATTAACATAGGCGTAGACGAAGCCAAAATAGCTTTGGTGGAATTTGAGCTTTGGATCAGCGATACTGTAGTAATAAGCCTGACGAATCATTTTCAGTCCGAGCTCTATATTACCATCAAAACCAAAGAGACTGGCCACGGATTTATAATCATCTGGTAGGCTACCCACCGCGGTTTGTAGCACCCCAAGGGAGATTAAAGTCGGTGCAAATTGAGGATATTCTTTATAATTATCTTCCAATAAATTATAGGCCCGATAAAAAAGCCAGGCCGCTTTAATATTGGCCTTAAACTTGGCATATATCCCCGCTCTTGCCAAGCTTATTTCTGCTAGAAAAACACGTTTGTAAGGCTCGGACTCTGGTAAATCTTCCAAGCGCTCTAAGAGGAAATCTAATCGGTCAGATTTACTTTCGTAATAAGTTTCATCCTCTACCAAAAATATACGGGTACAAAGTGCCGCTGCCTCAAGGTAATCGGTCACCCTATTATCTTGATTAACTTTTCTTTCCTGACTTAGAATTGTTTCAAGATTTTTAAAACGAAGCTCTATAGCGGCATTAATACCGGTTATCATGTTGGCATTAATATCCACTTGCTGTGCTGAGCAGAGCAAACCAGAAAAGAGTAATATGCAGGCTAATATGTTTCGCATAAAAAAAGGGATCTGCTTGGGATCCCTTTGATATTGTTAAAATATTTATTTCTTTTTAGCAGAAGAAAATAGCTTTTGCATTTTCTCCTCTTCTTCTCTAGCTAATTCTGGGTCTACCAAAACTCTTCCTGAGTGTTCATCAGAAATGATCTTCTTGCGAGCGGCAATTTCTAACTGTCTTTGGGGAGGTATGGTGAAGAATGACCCACCTGATGCACCGCGTTCTATTGGAACTACGGCCAAACCGTTGCGAGCACTGCTGCGTAGACGGGTATAAGCGGTAAGCAGACGTTCTTCAATTAAATTCTGCTGCTTAAGAGATTCTTTAAGCAAAAGCTCTTCCTCATCCTGAGTTTCCTGCAAGATAGTATCAAGCTCACTTTTCTTAAAGTCTAAGTGAGACTTACGCTCGGTAAGTTTTTCAGTAGCCGTAGAAACTACTCCTTTCTTGGTATCAATTTTAGACTTAAACTCGCGAATCCGCTTTTCAGCTAATTGCATTTCTAATTCTTGAAACTCGATCTCTTTTGAAAGGGCATCAAACTCGCGATTATTGCGCACGTTTTTTTGCTGAACTTCGTATTTTGCTATCTTTTCTTCAGACTCTTTGATAAGATTTTTCTTAGCTTTTACCTCAAGGTCTAACTCCTTAACATCGGCATTAAGCTTTTCCATGCGGGTTTCAAGGCCGCCAATTTCATCTTCCAAATCTTCTACTTCCAAGGGTAATTCCCCGCGGATGTTACGAATTCGGTCGATGCGTGAGTCAATAAGTTGAAGATCATAGAGAGCACGTAGCTTCTCTTCAACAGTAACTTCTTTAGCCATAGAGCTATATATAATTGATCGGGTTTGTACTGCTTTCCGTTAAAAGAACGGCAAAAGTAGGGAATTTTTTTCGCAAATACTCGGCAATCAGGTGAATAGTAAATTGTTCATTTTCATAATGACCAATATCCGCAATAAGTATTTCATTATCAGCCTCGAAAAATTGGTGATACTTAAAATCGGAGCTTAAAAATAGCTCTGCCCCCACCCTCTTTGCATTCTCTAATAAGAAACTCCCACTGCCTCCGCACCAAGCAATGCGTTGTATTTTGCCTGTCGGAAGTTGAGTATAGCGAAGCATTCCACCGAAAGTCTTTTTAATCTGCTTTAAAAACAGCAAGGCATCAATGGGCTCTGCTAAATCGCCATACATACCTGAGCCGATATGCTGATGCTCATTTTCGATGGAATATAATTCATAGGCCACTTCTTCATAAGGGTGGTTAGCATGCATGGCATCTAGTACTGCGGACAAACAATGTAGCTCAACCAATACTTCCAATCGGTATTCTTGCTCTTTATGTAAATATCCTCTTTCCCCTAAGGTTGGGTTGGCTTGCGCAGATGGGCGAAAGGTGCCGGTTCCATCACTGCGGTAACTGCATTGATCATACTCACCAATACTCCCTGCACCAGCATCCCATAAAGCCTCACTAAGAGAAGCCTCGTCTTTTTTGGGCACGAAGACCACCAACTTCTTTAAAATGCCTTTTTTTGGATCAAGAATTCTTGGTTTATCCACACCAAGCTTTTTAGCGATTTTAGCGTTCACACCATTACTCATATTGTCTAAGTTGGTGTGTAAAGCAAAAATGGCAATGTCGTTTTTAATGGCTTTCACAAAAGCACGCTCAACCTCGTTCTTGCCGGTTAGTGACTTAATACCACTGAATATTAAAGGATGATGACTGATAATGAGGCCTGCCTTTTTTTCAATCGCTTCCTCTATAATTTGCTCCGTTACATCTAAACAGACTAAAACAGCATCCATCTCCTGATTAGTGCTATTATACAACAGTCGACTATTGTCGTATGACTCTTGATAAACCGGAGGAGCGAGTCTCTGTAACTCTTTAATAATTTCAGTTAAAAGCATGCGCTAAAGTACATTAAGCAAAAGAATAGCTGGATAATTAAACGAATGTTTTTAAGGGATACCTTATAGAGTGCGCCGCTACCAAAGTGCTCTTAAATATTAACCAGTAATATCTCAGCTTCCAAATTATTATAAATCCAGCTATTTAAGTCGGAATAAAAGAGTCAAGACCAAATTGGTGTAGCTCACTACAACGCTCAATACAGTTTGCAGTTCATGGGGTTTCAGCTCCTCCTAAATAAGGCCATCAAACCGATCAGTTATATATTTTAGCGATGCTGCCAAACATGCTTGATTTAACTAGATAACAGCCCATAAAAAAACCCCGCTTCCTAAGAAGCGGGGTTCAATATTAAGAAAGAAAATAAGACTTAATTATCTCCTTTTTCGTCTCCTTCCATTTGTTGCTTCAACTTGCTTAAAGCATCAAGGTCACCTAAAGTAGAACGCTCTACATTAGAGTTTAAAGAACTCACCGCTTTGGCCGCTTTAGTTTTTTCAACCTTCACTTTCTCAGCTTTTAGCTTTTTGTGCAATTCGGTATGAGAAGCAACTACACGACGACCATCGGCATTAAATTCGATGATTTTAAAGTCGATACGCTCGTCAGCTTCAATCTCAGATCCGTCTTCTTTAATCATGTGGCGAGAAGGAACAAAGGCCTCCACTCCTAGATTTTCGAATAAAATCTCCGCTCCTTTGTCAACCTTGCGAAGAACCTTTGCTTCAATTACACTGCCTTCTTCAAGAAGAGTAGCATATGTTTCGAATGGGTTATCTTCTGCTTGTTTGTGACCAAGGCTTAAACGACGGTTTTCAACATCGATATCAAGCACAACTACGTCTAATTTAGCACCTACTGAAGTAAATTCAGACGGATGCTTAATTTTCTTAGTCCAGCTTAAATCACTGATGTGAATTAATCCATCAATACCTTCTTCTAACTCTACGAACACACCGAAGTTGGTGAAGTTACGCACCGCACCTTCGTGCTTAGAAGCCATTGGGTATTTAGTGGTAATATCTGTCCAAGGATCAGTTGAAAGTTGCTTGATACCAAGAGACATCTTGCGCTCATCACGATCTAGTGTAAGAACTACTGCTTCCACTTCATCACCAACTTTCATAAAGTCTTGTGCAGAACGCAAGTGAGTACTCCAGCTCATTTCACTTACGTGAATAAGACCTTCAACACCAGGAATGATTTCCACAAAAGCACCGTAATCAGCTAAAACAACTACTTTACCTTTAATCTTATCGCCTTCTGCTAATTCCTCAGGAAGGTTATCCCATGGATGAGCTTCTAGCTGCTTAAGACCTAATTGTATACGAGTTTTATCCTCATCAAAGTCAAGGATTACTACGTTAAGAGTTTGATCTAATTCAACCACTTCAGATGGGTGATTGATGCGGCTCCAGCTAAGATCAGTAATGTGTACTAAACCGTCAACACCACCAAGATCAATAAATACTCCGTAAGAAGTGATGTTTTTAACCACACCTTCCAGTACTTGACCTTTTTCTAGCTTGCCAATAATTTCACGTTTTTGCTCTTCAAGATCGGCTTCAATAAGCGCTTTATGAGAAACAACCACGTTTTTAAACTCATGATTGATTTTAACAATCTTGAATTCCATATTCTTGTCTACGTATGCATCGTAATCGCGAATAGGCTTCACATCAATTTGAGAACCTGGTAAGAAAGCTTCGATTCCGAATACATCTACGATCATACCACCTTTAGTACGACATTTGATGTAACCTTTAACCACTTCCTCAGTATCGTGGGCTTCATTAACACGATCCCAAGCCTTAATAGAGCGAGCTTTACGGTGAGAAAGAACTAATTGTCCTTCTTTATCTTCTTGCTTGTCTACTAGTACTTCTACTTTATCACCAGTTTTTAATTCTGGGTTGTAGCGGAATTCATTTAGTGAGATAACACCCTCACTCTTATAACCAATATCTACGATAGCTTCACGGTCGGTCATGTTTATCACAGTACCTTCAGTAATTGTATGCTCGTCGATAGAAGTTAAAGTTTCTTCGTACAGTTTGGTTAGCTCTTCATGTTCGGCTACACCTCTGGTAGCGATACCATGCTCAAACTCTTCCCAATCAAACACAACTGGTTCTTCTGGAGCAGGAGTTTCCGTTGCTTCAGCAACTTCCGCTGCTGGAGTTTCGCTTTGTACTTCTTCCGTTTTCACTTCTTCCGCTGCTGCGGGAGTCGCTTCTTGGCTTGCTGCGGGAGTGATTTTAACCTCTTCCTCAGCGGGTTTTTTGTTTTCGTCTGACATGCAGAGAATCGCTTTGTATTTCGTTTTGCTGATGACTTTACAGGAGAGCGCTACGAAAGTAATTTAATAATAATTTGAATAACAACCTTTTCCCTAGTCAAAACCCTCCTGGAAAAAGGAGTGCAAATTTAGTTCTTTTTCAAATAGATTTCAGGGCTATTGGGAATATTTTCT
>JBNMPT010000110.1:0-6032 GCA_051277025.1 Roseivirga sp.
TTGTGTTTTTAAGAAGAAACGCTAGCGGTTATTTTTTGTCTTTTAGGAGCTAAAGCGTGGGTAATCAGTGGTTATGTTCTCAGTGTTAAGCCGAGTTTACTAAAGGTATTTTCTTTTGAAAAAAGTGTTTTTTTAGCGATCGGACAGTGTGGCTTTTACGTTTCTTTTCGAAGCATAGTGATTTGCAAAAGCCCTTTTTTTAAGAGAGGTATTACTGGATTTTATCATCAGCGCAGGCAGGACCCTATTAAAAGTTTCCCTTTTAAAAAGATACTTAGGAGGGATGTAAAGCGAACGATTCATTTCCAAAATCACCTTCACACTCGCAATGGCCAGTTTTGTCTTTACTGGCAGGACAAAGGAAGATTCTTCTTCCGCGGTGGATATAAATGATCAGGCCTTATCGAGTTCAAGCATTACCGATAGTTATGACGGCCGAGCGGTGCAAAGGCATTTGTCGGGAGGCGGGAGCTGAAATAGGTTTCATTGACAGAAAATGCAACTAAGCGCTGCTTTAGTCTATTCACCATAAGGCGGCCTAGTTCATTTTTCAATTCCTTTAAGATCTGTTTTTTCAGTCGATTGATGAGTACTTATGACTGACTATCAAAAAGTTGTAGCTTTAAGGAAAAATGGCTCAAGTCAAGCACTTGCAGATAGTTGAAACTTTTCCATCATAATTAGAATTAAATCTCTTTGGCCCATTAAACATTAGGTAAAGTATGAATACATTAATCCTTAAAAATAGAAACCTTCTCACTTTTGGGTTGCCGCTGCTTTTGATTTTATCTATTGTCGTGATTGCGCAATCCCCTCTTTTTCAATTACATCCAGAGGAACTTTCCGTCGCAATTACTTTTGACTTAATCCTCTTCATACCAGCGATTTACTTTCTATTAATTCGCAAAAGAGAAATTCCAAAAATAACCACCATTCCCTTTTTTATTGCGGGCATAGTAATAGCCAGTTTAATTCTTCCTAAAGACTTTCAGTTCTATCTCACACAAGTGAAAATTTGGGTTTTACCGGTGGTGGAGACAGCTATATTTTTAATGGTAATTTTTAAGCTTCATCAGTTAAGAAAGGAGTTTAAAAAAGAAGCGCTTTTAAGCTCAGATTTCTATTCTGCTCTTAAAATTGCGGCAGCACGGATTCTGCCTAAACGCTTAAGTGGCGCTTTTGCAACGGAAATAGCAGTTATTTATTACGGCTTTTATAATTGGAAGAGAAAAAAATTAAAGCCGAACGAATTTTCATATCACCGCAGTAGTGGAACAATAAGCTTATTGTCCGTTTTTATTTTCTTAATATTTATTGAAACCTCGGTGGTTCATATTTTGTTGCAAAAGTGGAGCACAGTGGCGGCCTTAATTTTGTCGATATTAAGTATTTATACTTGTCTGCAAATATTTGGTATAATGCGCTCAATGAGCAAAAGACCCATCTCTATTGAAGAGGATGCGTTGATGTTGCGTTACGGATTATTTAGTGAATCTACTATTCAAATTTCCAGTATTAAGGACCTTGAGCTTTCAGCTAGATCCATCGAAGCAGATAACACGATTAAGAAGCTTTCTCCTCTGCGAGACTTTGAGAGTCACAATGTTATTATTCATCTAGAAAATGAAGAAGTGCTTTTTGGTTTATATGGTATGAAAAGCACCTACCAGACCATAGCCTTGCATGTTGATGATAAGGAACAGTTTGCGAAGGAAATTAAAAAAGTATCAGCGCTAATTTAAACAAATCACCTCTGACCTTTTAAATCTAATTTCAAGGGCGGTTCTCAAGCCCAAAAAAGCCCTGAAATCATCAATGATCTCAAGGCTTCGATAGTAGTATTATTTAAGATTCTAGCGATAGAAGTTCCATGATTAGCAATAAACCTGAATGCGAGGTGAAATCAGGCCTCAGACCTCTTGTAAATACTGGTTTTCAAGCCGAAGCTTAGCAGTGTTTTTTCAAGAAAATGAAAATCTGAGACTATAATTTTACGCCGAACTCAGGTAATAAGCTATTCTTACTCTTGCAGTTCTTTCATTTCCGCTAGCGCTTCATTGAGTTTTCCCAGAATGCCACCATAAACTGACTGTACATCTTGGCGATGAATAGCTTTACTAAAAACACTCATTATAATCGCAGATATCAGAATCACGATCGTGGAATAAATATGCACTCCCCAGAGCATTTCACTGGGGTTTTTGGCCACTATTTCACGAATTTCGATAAAGATATCGGAAAACCATAAACCGAAGTAAAAGCAGAGGATTAAACCAGGATAGACTATTCTATACATTCTCCCGTAGCGTTCAATACTACTTTCTATCCAAGTCTTAAATGAACTTAGATAGCTAAGGCTATTCTGGCCTTTATCAATATTCCCCAAAGCCTTCATTTCTCGGTAAGCGGTGAAGGATACGTATAGCATCATCACTAATATAATACTGCCTGCTAGCAAAGCATTGATAAAGTAGGCCCAAATAAAAAGCGCCGTTGAAAATCCTATAATCGCCCAAATATTTATTTTAAACAATTTCATAAACTTGTCGATAATATGAAGTGACTTCCTATTATACAGGTCGTTCACTTTCGGTGCGACTAAGGCTTCCCCTTTAAGGAATCCATCTTTCCAAATATTCTCAATTGACTTTTCCATCTAATAATTTCTTTAAACGTTCTTTAATTCTTTTAATGCGCACACCAATATTATTGGCATTGGTACCGATGATTTCTGATATTTCTTGATAAGACTTCTCCTCTAGGTATAAGAGTATGACCGCCCTATCTATTTCTGAAAGTTGCCGTATGGCTTCGTAAAGTTGTTTGAGCAATTCATCCGAAAAGCCGGTATGAGCTTCTTCTGGTATATCCACTGCTTGGCTTTCAGATAGGGTGATGCCCTTTTTTTTCTTTGTTTTTAAAAGGGTGAGGCAAACGTTAACACTGAGTCGATAAATCCAGGTGGACCATTTAGACTGATTATTAAAGTTGTCTCGGCTTCGCCATATCTGAAAGCAGACTTCCTGGTAGTAATCTTCAAAATCTTCTTGGTTATCGGTATAGGCCCGACAAATTTTGATGATTATCCCGGCATGCGGTAAAATGGATGATGTATAGAAATCGTTGCTCACTTTTTACTTCTTTGTCGATTAGTGGCGAATTTTTGAAATCATTACAGTCTGAACCTGAGTTAGGCCTAAAATTATAGCCTCAGATTTTCAAGAAAAGGAAAAAACTAATCTGGATCGTGCAGCTGTAGCGGGCTACAGCAAATGAGCTAGATGCAGGATTTTCATTTTCATTGGAAATAAACCTATTAGCCTCTTCTAAAAAGCATTTTTCTGCGCCTTAGCCGTTCACAATAGCCCGCTATTGCTTCACCGCTTCGACTTAAAACCCACTATTTATAAGAGGTCTGAGGCCTAATTTTACCTCGAACTCAGGTTCTGAGGTAATTAATTTCTAGAAATAGTCGCTTGCTAATTTATACTTTCTCGAAATGAAAGTTTTAAAACAGCCATAAAGGACACTAATGCGCACTTCTCAATCCTTTTATTGAAACCTGTGCGTTTCCAAAGTCTAATATAGAGTTCCCTAAAAAAAGCACAATGTGAATTTCAGGGAATTTCATATCCCTGATTGCGATCAACGAGGCCGGTTTAATCTAAAAACTCAGCGATATAGTCAATCTTTTGCTTGCGCATAAAATCGTAAAGACAGATGCGGCGGAGATTATAATGATTATTCCAAAACCGTTGTAGTTCAAAGATATAAGATTGTTTAGCGCCATCTTTTTCACTTTGTGCGATGTTAATGTCGGTAATACTAATTTTCCCAGTGAGGTAACGTTGTCGTGCTACTTCATAACGCTTTTGGGCTACTGTATCGGCTTTGGCAGAAATTCGCAAGCGTTGGTATTGCGCATTAAACTGCATTACCTGTAAGAATATTTCCTGTTCAAAATTCACTTCATCTTGCTGAATATTCACTTCCGCTAATTCGCGGTTAGCTTTGGCGCGACGTACTTGTGAACGAGCCTGTCCCCAGTCTACTAAAGGGATATTTACGCCGATAACAATATTTTGCTGACGCAGAAAAGGGTCACTGTAGGCCGTTTCAAAATCGTTGGCTTGTCTTGATAAACCGAAATTAGCACTCAGGTTGAAATTGTAATTGGTGTTACCTCTCGCTTGTGCTACCTGTTGATCTGCTTCCAAACGTCTTCTACGAAATTCTAAAACTAGGGCCCGATTAGATTTTGCTTCATTGAGGGCAGTCGGTAAATCTACTTCTACCTGAGGAACCTCAGATGGGATGGCTAAATCTAAGTCTTGATCGCTGGGTATGCTTAAAAAGCGTTTGAGGTTTTGGGCGGCTACTTCATAATTTAAGCGTGCATTGGTAAGGGCATTTTCGGCATTTAATAGGTTGAGCTCAATCTGTAAAAGGTCGTTTTCGGCAATCTTCCCTAAATTATAACGTCCTACTGAAATCTTATAAATCGTATCGTTATTCTTTAAATTCTTTTCTGCTATTTGCTTGCCAATAGAGGCGCTTAAAGCCTGAAAGTAAAGACTAGTGGTCTCATTAGCAATACTTTCTAAATCTTCGGTATAAGCCCGCTGAGATTCCTCGAATGCAATGGGTTGAATTTGCTTGTTCCATTTTATGTCGTTATAAAGAAACATCGGCTGAAAGTAACTGAGGGAGATTGGGGTAGAGAAATAACTTGTTCGGTTAGTAGGGCTGTAAACATTACTGCGTTGCAGGCTCGAGCTTAATGAAAGTATTCCTCCCGTTAGGGGAATTCTTTGGTCGATAGATAAATTAGTACTTAAAAAGAGTTGTTCACGCTCTGCAAAGCCAAAAGTTCCGTCATCAAGGTTAACCACTTCAATGGCGCTAGAATAGTTTGGCAGCGATCCGCTGAGGTTTAATTGTGGCAGTAAACTCGCTCTAAACTGACGGTAATTCCAATAGCGATTTTCGGCAAGGTTAATCGCGCGAAAGTAAGAGGGGGAACTTTTTTGTGCAGATTGAATAGCTTCTTTTAGGCTTAAATTCTGTTTTTGACTAAACAGGCTACAGCCACAAAAAGTAATCAGGATAATAACAACATATTTATTCATAGCGCAGAGATTCAACAGGGTTTTTTTCAGCAGCTTTACGAGCAGGGGAAATTCCGAAGACCAAGCCCGTAATTGACGCTACACCAAAAGAGATAAAAATAGAGTAGGCGCTAACAATAGTTTCGATATCTGCGAAAGCAGAAATAAGGTAGGAGGCAAGAAGACCTAATAGAACGCCAATAATACCACCGCTTAAGCTGATCAATAGTGCCTCAATTAAAAACTGTTGAATGATGTCTTGCTTTTTGGCGCCAATAGCCATACGTGTGCCAATTTCGCGAGTGCGTTCTAATACAGAGGCGAGCATGATATTCATAATGCCAATGCCACCAACTAAAAGGGAAATGCCAGCAATGGCGCTAAGCACCAAATTAAAGATATCCTTGGTGCGCTGCTGTTGCTCTAAAAGTTGCTGGGGAATGATCACCTCAAAGTCTACTACTTCATTGTGCTTTCTTTGGAGGAGGCGACTAATTACTGCAGCAGTGCTTCCCAGGTATTCACTGTCTTTTACCTGTACCACCATGCGATCTATTTGGTGGTAATTTTTAAAGGTACGCACCTGTTCTTCTTCGTCATCATTGAAGCCTGAGCCACCACTTTCTTCCTTTAGCTTAGAGCGATCGATGTAGCGGCTCAAGACCGTAGCAATGGGAGCATAAATATCCATATTATAATTTCGGATACCTAAATTTTCTTGGGCCTTGGCGCTAAGGTTTACTCCTTTGGTAATACCTATTATCGTAAGCCATTGTTTCCCGACCTTAATTTTTTGCCCTAAAGCTTTGGTTCCTGGGAAAAGCTTCTTTTTGATACCACTACCAATTATGCAAACGGCGTCCTTATTTGCACTATGAGCTTCGTTAAAATGCTGTCCACTCTTTAATTCAATATTGGATACCT
>JBNMPT010000111.1:0-6014 GCA_051277025.1 Roseivirga sp.
AGCTCATTATTGCCGTTAAAGTTGTTATAAAAATAACTAGACCGCAGCCCTATTTGGTAAGTTCCGTAAACTCTCACTTTCCATTCAAGTCCGATGCCTAAACTTAATGAAGAGAGATCAAAAGGTGCTTCGGTATCATTTTGCTCATCATAAGTCTGCAGTTTAGTGCTTAATATGGTGCCACCCAGAGAAGTTCTGAAGGCCAAGCTGGAGCGCGGTAATTGTATAAATTCGTAGGCATAGTAGCCTCCAAAATAGAAATTAAAATCTATAATACTCTTTTGGGTAATGCCCTCTAAGTTAATTCTAACAGAATCGGAGGAGACGGGAATGCTTAGAAATATCTCTAAACCAAAGTTATGTTTGTCCACGCTCAGTCCCAAGGATAAGCTTAAACCATGTCCGATACCAACAAAATCACCGATATTTTCTCTGTAAAGGGTATTGGCGTAACCTATGCTGCCATGCGGTGCAATGGTATAATCTTTTTCTTTAGAATAGGTATTTAGGTACTTCTCGGTTTCTTTTCCTTCATCGAGCTTGAGGTTTCGAGAATGATAAAGCTTATTAGTAGCTGCTTGAGATTTACTTTGACTGAGAATTTCCAGGCTAAATCTTTCTACTTCTGGCCAATCTCTGCTCGCTAAAAGCTCTTCTGCCCACTGTGTACTAAATAAAAGATAGGCTTGAAAACTATCGTTTCCTTTAAATGTATAAAGGTTGTTTATATAAAAGGCTAGATACTCGGCCAGGGAGGCATCCGATTTAAGTTTCGCATCTACGCTAAGTTCATGCAAAATTCTTGTGCGAATTAGTGCTTCAGAACCGTCACAGTGTTCCTGCCAATAATTGAGCAGGGAGTCTAGCATTTCGCCATTTGCAGCTCTGCTATTTTGACTAATTAATGTTGTCAATCGTTCCTCCTTCTCAAAGCACGATTCTATTGCTGGAGTAAATAAATCTTTAAATTCTTTTTTTTGAGCACTTAATGAAGCGCTAAAAATTACCAGAAGGAAAATAAGTTGTTTCATAATTTAAAAAAATAAATCATAAGAAATAATCGCGCCAATTTCCTCTGCCAGAGAATGAATTAGCGAAGAACTTTCCTCCGTGAAATTAACCATTAAAGAAAGCCAAACTCGGCAATAACCGGGTAATGATCGGAGAGTGTTTCTGTGCGAACTTTATAATCGTAGCATCGCATTTCCGAAGAATAGAGAATATAATCAATGCGTAAAGGTATTGGTCCTCTATTATAGGTTCTTACTAAACCGCTTCCTGCACTGGTAAAGCTATCTTTTAGAATGGTTATAATTCTTTGATAGGTATAGCTAGTAGGGGGATCATTAAAATCTCCAGATAAGATAATGGGATAGGGACTGTCCGCTAGCAATTTTTCTAGATTTTCAACCTGATGTGCTCGGCGAATGAAAGCAGCCTTTAAATCACTGCCCACTTTACTAATTCCCTCGGTTATTTGATCCTGGTTTTTATTGCTAAGACTGCTTAAGTTGTCATAATCTTCATCTTTTAATCCTACTGAAGCGAGGTGCACATTAATCAAACGAATAGGCCTTCCTTGCCATTCTATATCGCAGATTATGGCTTTTCTTTTCGTTCCAATTGAATCGGGTATGGCAAATTCATGAATTTCTTTTGCTATAATCGGATACCGGGAATAGGTAACTTGGCCAGTAGCGCCTGTGCGTGGGGTGAAGCTACTGTATTTGTAATTTAATTTTACTTTTAGCTCAGGGCTGATTTGCCGGTATTCCTGAAGCTGCAATATATCGGGATTTTCATCTAAAATTAAGGCTTCAATTTTTTTTGGAATATCGGGAATATCGAGCCAGTCAAAATGGTTAAGCATGCGAACGTTATAGCTCATCACCTTTAAGGTTGAACCACTCGCTACCACTTGATTACTTCCGCTAAATTGATATAACTCTCCTAGGTGATTGTATCCTAAGGTGATGGCAACAATGGACAAGACAATCTTTAGCTTTAGTCTTAAAGCCCAATAAATGGCAAAAATGATATTACTAAAGAGTAAATAAGGATAAGCCAATCCTAAAAATGAAAACCATGAGATTAGGCGCGGATCTATATAAGAAGATAGATAGGAGGCCATCAGTAAAAAGGCGAGGATAGTATTAATAACATAAAGGATACCGTCAAATATTGACTTTTTCCGCGCAGCCATTAGTCTTTACCAAATTTAAAAAGATGTTCCTTTTCATCCTTACTCAGGCTATCGTAACCACTGTTACTAATCTTATCCAAAATCTGATTTAACTTGTCTTCAGAGGTTTGGGGAGATTTCTTTTGGCGGAAGCCCTTATTGAAGCCTCCCGAACTATAAACAGTTTTAAGCTTAGATTTCGGTTTAAAAAAGTTTATTAGACGATCTAAAATTGAAGAAAATCCTTCGGTTAAGTCTCGGCTTTGACGATTAGCACGCGCCATTAGAAAACCAAAAGCCGCTCCACCAATATGGGCAATGCGACCGCCAGCATTTGCCCCTTCGCCTAGGCCGATTAAGTCGGTTAAAAGGGCAAAGGCAGCAACACCCCATAAGGGTACCGAAGCGATAAAAAATATACGAACCGGAAACTTTGGGTTATAGGTGGCAATGGCGAAAATAATTGCCATTACTCCAGCAGATGCCCCACGGTTATTGCTAACTTCTACTACACTGTTGAAAGCGGGAAAAACATTGTAGAAGAGAACATAAAGCATTCCACCTAAAATACCACCCATTAAATAGGTGCTTATTAAGCGACGACTGCCAAAATACTCTAGAAATAATTTGCTTCCAAAAAAGAGCCACAGCATATTAAATAGGATGTGCAGAAAGCCTTCGTGCAGAAACATATAGGTCACTAAGGTCCAAGGACGAGTGGCTAAAGTCATTAAATCACTAGGCAGCGCCGTAAAGCTGATGAAGAAACTGGCAATATCTATTTGCAGAAGAAAGCTAAATATCCTTAAAAGCAGGAATGCCACGTAAACTCCTAAGTTGACAAGAATCAAGCGAGTGAGTGCATCACCACTTTTGAAACTAGATTTTATATCATCAAGAATATTTGCCATTAGTAGAAGGTGCCGTTATTTTTTTTCCAAAAGCGCAAAAGTAAAAAGCCAAATAGCATTCCTCCTAAGTGAGCAAAATGCGCCACATTTGAAGAGGGATCGTTTGCAATGCCATTGTAGAGCTCAAGCGCTCCATAAATGGCAACAAAGTATTTAACCTTTACTGGTAAAACAAAGTAAAGATAAATATACTGGTTGGGGAAAAGCATGCCGTAGGCTAACAATACGCCAAAAACAGCACCAGAAGCACCAACAGTAGGAGAATTTAGTAAAGCATTTGCTTGGCTCATGATGGGGTTAGAGAAATTCCTACCACTTTCCCATAAAGATGTTCCTTGGTTTAAAAGGGCTTGCAGTTCTCCACCACTAAGCTGTGCCACTAAAGAGCTGTACTCCCAATACTGAAATCCTAAATGTAAAAAAGCCGCCCCAAGACCGGTCACAAAATAGTAGATTAAGAAGCGCTTTGGCCCCCAAACGTTTTCAAGTGCATTTCCAAACATCCACAAGGCGAACATATTGAAGAAAATATGACTAAGATTACCATGCATAAACATATGCGTAATCAATTGGAAGGGCAAAAATTGATCAGACTGGGGTAAATATACCCCCAGTAAGCGGTTTAGGTCGATAGTCGAAACATTGCTTAGTACCACGGTAGCTAAAAAGAAAAGCCCATTAATGATGAGCAGATTTTTAATTACATCTGGAAGTAACTTAAACTGTAAAGGAGACTGCTGCATTAGTTAAAACTTTTATCGATATCACTTAAAGTGAGATTTACAATTATTGGTTTACCGTCGGGACTATGATAAGGCGAACTGCTTGCAAAAAGTTTATCAACCAGATCGGCCATAGCAGGAGTTTCAAGAAGTGTTCCCCTTCTGAAAGCCGCCACTTTGGCCATTTTTTGTGCCATTGTTTCGTGATAATCCGCTTCTCCAGCATCATTGAAATCTTTATGAGCTTCAATAATATTTTCAACAACCTCATTAACAGGAGCATTATCAATAAATAGTGGCACCCCGTGAATCACTAATTGGTTTTTGCCAAATTCATCAAGATCAAAGCCTAATGCTCTCAGCTTTGGTAAGATTTCTAAACTTAAGGCAAAGTCAGCAGGAGTAAGCTCCACATTTTGTGGGAAAATTAATTGCTGGCTAGGAATCTGACGGTTATTTAGTGCCGAAACTATTTTTTCAAATAATATTCGCTCGTGGGCACGTCTTTGATGTATCAATATCAGTCCGTCTCCATGTTTGGTTAAAATATACTTCTGACCAATTTGCAGATATGTTTTTTGAGTGGCACCTAAGCCTTCGTTACCCTCTATAAGTTGTCCTTGACTGGACATCGAACTTGGCATTTCTGGAATTTGTCCTAATAGAGATTCCCATTCTTTACTTTGACCACTTTCTGGTCTTTGATAATTGGACTGCGCTTTAAATTTAGGATGCTCGCTCGGGTTTCCTGGGCGGGGATTATTTTTGTCAAAGGGGTTAAAGCTGGGGTCTATATAAATCCCAGGTGCTTCTACTGAGCCACTTTTCGGGTAGCTAACAAATTGCTGGTCATGTTCAAAATCTAAACTAGGAGCAATATTATACTGACCTAAACTATGTTTAACAGAAGAACGAATAATGGTATGGATGGCTCGTTCATCGTCAAATTTAATCTCCGTTTTGGTAGGGTGAATATTAACATCTATTCGGGCAGGATCTATTTCTAAATAAAGAAAATAACTAGGGTAGCTATCATCGTGTAATAGTCCTTCGAAAGCTCTTTGCACTGCTTTGTGCAAATAGGCATTTTTAATGAAACGATGGTTCACAAAGAAAAACTGCTCCCCGCGTGTTTTACGGGCAAATTCAGGCTTACCGACGAAACCATGAATACTTAATATTTCGGTAGATTCCTCAACGGGCACTAACTTTTCATTATACTTTTTCCCGAAGATATTTACAATTCTTTGCCTTAATGTGCTGGACGGAAGCTTGAAGATTTCGGAGCCATTATGTTCAAAGCTAAAAGCAACATCTGGATGGGCCATGGCCACGCGTTCAAACTCATCAATAATATGACGCTGTTCTACCTGATTGGACTTCAGGAAATTTCTTCGCGCGGGAATATTAAAAAAGAGATTGCGAACTTCAACATTTGTCCCTTTAGGACAAGAGCAAAACTCTTGAGACTCCACGGTACTGCCCGCTACTTTAAGATGCGTTCCTAACTCAGAATTACTGGTGCGACTGCGCAAATCAACTTGAGCTACGGCGGCAATGGAAGCCAGTGCTTCACCTCTAAAGCCTTTGGTAATGATACTGAAGATATCTTCAGCCTTGGTTATTTTACTGGTAGCATGTCGTTCAAAAGCCATACGGCTATCGTTTTCCGTCATGCCATTACCATTATCAATAACTTGAAGAAAGGCTTTACCACTTTCGCGGGCAATAAGTTTGATCTCACTAGCACCAGAGTCAACGCTGTTTTCTAGTAATTCTTTTACTACCGAAGCCGGCCTTTGTACCACTTCTCCAGCGGCAATTTGGTTGGCTACATTATCTGGCAAAAGCCTGATGATATCGGCCATTAATACTTAATTATGTAGTAGGTGATAGCTAATAAGGCGATAATGATTAGCAATAAAACACGGTTGGAAGAATTCACTTTTGTCTGCCGCGTATCTTGCCACTTAGTACCTAAGTCTTCGCGTAAGCGTTCTCCGTTAGCCACGGAAATCTCTTTTTCACGCTCATACTTGCGTTTTACTTCCTCTAAACGTTCTTTTCTTTCGCTGTAATAGCGAGGTTTAAAATCAAAAGACCTATTTCGGTTTAGCTTTATAAAACTGGGCAATTTAGGGGCTTCCATGCTCTATATTATTTTCGAGTATCTTTCTGTTCAATATTGTTCTTAGACCT
>JBNMPT010000112.1:0-5936 GCA_051277025.1 Roseivirga sp.
CCTAAACTTTCACGACGTTCATAATTTGCAATAAGGCTATAGTTTAGCCCGGGAATAATGTTGCTGCTTATTCCGTAATAAGCGCGTCGTACATAATCCCATTGACTAATATAGAGTCGTCGGTAGTCGTTCTCAAGAATGGATGGGTTTTTTAAATAAGGAATGTTTAAGGCGCTGCTTTCAAAAATCTCATCTTGAAATCCGACCCATGTTTTTAGATTGCGTTGCTTATTTAGATCAAACTCCAATTCATAGTTTTGTTTCCAAAGCTGATCATTAAAGCCATAGGCACCGGCAGCTCTAATTCTAAAAAATGAAGAAAGTTTGTTATTTGTTTCAAGACCGAGGCCCAAGCGGAATCCTTCTGCCTCATTGTAATTTATAATTTTATTGATGTCAATATTTATCCATTTATAAGGTATGTAACCGCGGCTAAGAGTTATCAATAGTTGCAAGCGTCTTTCAATATCCTCTTCCTTTGAAACACTATCAATAAAGGTGTATGTATTTGTTTCAAGGCTATCTAAATCAGCACCTCTAAACTGCATCAGCAAACTATCCGCAAATTCGCTAGATTCGTCATCAATGCTTATCTCTGCCAAGGAGATATCCTTACTATTTAAGTTGGGGCTAAGATTGATATTAGTAATTTTTCGTCTTAAAATGGCTTGTGGGGTCAAACCATTTACCTGGATGGTGGACAAAGAAATATCCGCTTCAAATGAAATGGGGAACCACTTATGCTTGCCAAAAGATTTATATTCTTGTCGGATAGAAATGGGACTACTTTCGTCTTCGGAGGGTATCGCTCTCACATTTACAATGGCCCAATCGCCAGAGTGAAGAGACATCGCTCCTTTTAGTCCTTTAAAGCCTCTGTTTGGCCTCGGACGAAAACTTACCGTGAAAATAGTATCTCCACTTTCCGTAAAGAGGCTGTCTTCCATTAGAAAGAGATAACGACTGGTGCTGCCTTTGCTTAATGGGTTTAAATACTTTTCATCACCAATTCCAATAAAGTCGCCGTAAAAGGAGAAGCTTTGCAATTGGGTTACAATCAGGGCAAACATGGGACTCTTAAATCCGGAGGTTCTCTGCGCTAAAACCTTCTCATTGTCACGAGGCTTTTTTACCAGTCTTTCGGTAAGCGTTTCCATGAAAAATAAGTGCTTAGTGGTGAAGAATTGGTGCATTTCAAAACTGGAACTATCAATTTTCACAATGCTATCTTCTTGGTCGGTAGCGAGGCTGTCAATGCGATCGGAAAGTTTTACCGTATCAATTTTTGGGTCGAGGCTATCTATGTTAAAGGTGATCCAAAATTTGCTGTAGCTGTAATAGCTAAAACTCTCTAGCTTTTCGGGATTATTGAGGTCTTTAAGGGCGACGGCATTTTTAATTAAACGGTGGGCTGGATTTATACCGGGGACCACCACTACCTCCCCTAGGGCGGTGCTTTTCTCTATTAAAACAACTTCGATCTTATCCTTTTTTAGGCTTTCGCCAGAAAGGTTCATAGTTTCAAATCCGATATAAGAGAATTGGAGACTTTTAATATCGCCATCTTCATTTTTGAAGGCGAAGTTTCCATCTAAATCCCCAGAGGTTCCGCGTTTTTCGTCATTAATTGTGATGTTAACAAAGGGGAGTCCTTGGCCTTTTTCATCAATTACGCGGCCCTCAATATGCTGGGCGGATGTGTTATGGAGTCCAATAAAGAGGCAGAGTAGGGTACAGAAAAAGTACTTCATAAAGAGTTGACACTTTTTAAGGTGGCGGGGTTGCTTGCAGCGTTAAAATAAAAAAGCCCATCCATGATTAATGAATGGGCTCGAAATTACATTTTAATTCGCTTATAGGGTTCCGCGATTTTCTTGCTCTCTTTCAATCGCTTCAAATAAAGCTTTAAAGTTTCCTTTGCCGAAACTCTTGGCGCCTTTACGCTGAATAATTTCAAAGAAAAGGGTGGGTCTATCGGCTACTGGCTTAGTGAAAAGCTGCAATAAATAGCCTTCATCATCACGATCTACCAAGATCCCTCTCTTGCGCAGTTCGTCAATTTCTTCATCAATTTCGCCTACTCTATCTAAAAGATCATCGTAATACGATTCTGGTACGTATAAAAATTCAACTCCCATGTCTTTTAAGCGATCTACCGATTCAAAGATGTTATTGGTAGCTACCGCGATATGCTGTACCCCAGCGCCTTGATAGAAGTCAATATATTCCTCTATCTGACTTTTCTTTTTACCCGCGGCGGGTTCGTTAATTGGGAATTTAATTCTCCCGTTGCCATTGGTCATTACCTTACTCATAAGCGCGGTAAATTCGGTAGAGATATCCTTGTCATCGAAAGAAACCAACTGAGCAAAACCCATTACCTTGGCGTAAAACTCTACCCATTTGTTCATCTCGCCCCAGCCTACATTACCTACTATATGGTCGATGTATTTTAGGCCAGCATCGCTAGGGTTATAGTGACTTTCCCATTTCTTATAGCCCGGCAAGAAAATGCCATCATAGTTGCTGCGCTCTACAAAAACGTGCACCGTGTCACCATAGGTTTTGATGCCACTTAAAATTACGGTCCCATTTTTATCTTCAATGGTATGCGGCTCAAAAGCAGACTCTGCTCCGCGTTTTGTAGTCTCTGCGTAGCTCTTATTAGCGTCATCTACCCAAATAGCAACGTTCTTAACACCGTCGCCATGTTTTTCTAGATGCTCGTTAATTGGGCCACCAGAACCTAAAGGAGAGGTGAGTACCAAGCGAATTTTATCTTGCTGTAGCACATAAGATACGCGATCTTTTACACCAGTTTCCAGTCCGGCGTAAGCCAAAGATTGAAAACCAAAAGCGGTCTTATAAAAATGCGCGGCTTGCTTGGCGTTACCTACGTAGAGCTCTAGGTGATCGGTGCCGTTAAGAGGTAAGAAATCCTCGGCGTCTAAAAATTCTTTCTTCAGTTTTAATGAAGTCGTATCGTGAATGGTTTCCATAAAAGCTGTTTTTGTAAAAATATAAATCTAAAAGGGTGGGCTTAATCTTCTAACCAGCTGAGATGATAATTTGCTAATTCCATATCCAAGGCGGCTTGGGTAACCTGCAGAGGCGCAAAGGTATCAACCATTACCGCTAGTTCTGCAGTTTCTTTTTTGCCAATGCTGCGTTCATAAGCACCGGGGTGTGGGCCATGTGGCAGTCCCGCGGGGTGAAGGCTAATAAAACCTTTGTCTACATGATTGCGACTCATAAAGTCTCCATCCACATAATAAAGCACTTCGTCGCTATCAATATTGCTATGGTTATAGGGAGAGGGAATGGCTTCGGGGTGGTAATCGTATAAG
Organism: Roseivirga sp.; assembly: GCA_051277025.1. GTDB lineage: Bacteria > Bacteroidota > Bacteroidia > Flavobacteriales > Schleiferiaceae > Croceimicrobium. The sequence goes on from JBNMPT010000112.1 coordinate 3,348, forward strand.
CGTGGGCAGAAAGAGCAAACTACGAAGCGCGCACTTTCAAAGGTTTGATGAACGGGCGGTGGTTGATGTACGCGGCCTGTTATCGGTTCAAAATCATTTATGTTAAAGGCATAGGGGTAATTATAGCCATCCCAACCTACCACATCAAAGGGATGGGAAGCATAAACCACATCATGCAAAATGCCTTCTTTTTTAAGTTTGATCAGGAATTCGCCTTTCTCATCCTGGGGCTCTAAAGTCTCGGGCTGGCGAATATCGCGCTCGCAAAAGGGGCTGTGCTCTAAGAGCTGGCCGAAACGGTTGCGGTAGCGTTTGGGGGTATAAAGCGGTTGGTAGGAATCGAGAATTAAAAGACGATTGGCTTCATTATCAAAATGGATCTGATAAATCATTCCTCTCGGTATTATCAAATAATCGCCCGGGCCAAAGCTTAAATTACCAACCAAGGTTTTTAAGGTTCCCGAACCGTGATGAACGAAAATCATTTCATCGGCATCGGCATTCTTATAAAAATACTCAGTCTGACTTTTAGTTGGGGCGGCGAGTGAAATATGCACGTCACTGTTGAAGAGCACCGTTACCCGACTTTTTAAGTAGTCGGCTTCAGGTTTTAATTTAAAGCCTTCCAACATGCGGCTATTAATATTGTGTTTTACTGCCGCTTTTGGATTTAGGTCTATGGATTTCCCAATAGACTTAACCATAGTAGGGCGATGCAAGTGATAAAGGAGGGAAGACATCCCGCTAAACCCTTCGGTGCCAAAAAGCTGTTCGTAATGCAATTCACCATTCTCTTTTTTGAAGATGGTATGGCGTTTATGCGGGATTTTTCCAAGTTTATGATAAAAGGGCATCTATAAGTATATTTTTGAGTGAGTCAAATAAAGGAGCTTTGTTTCGATTAAAGTAGGACTATTGTCAGGTTTTCCCCGAAGTCAGTTCACCCCATTTGCGGTGGCTGTGGAAACGCTTTCTATTTTCTCTCCCTTTGCGACGTTCTTTTTGCTCTTCGGGGTCTAAATGTAATTCATTATGACAATCGTCGGAACAGCATTTCTCAAGTTTTTCAGCGCATTCGGGGCATTGAATAAAAAGCAGGTTGCATGATAGGTTAGCACAGTTTATATGACTATCGCACGTATTGCCACATTGGTGACAATGGGAAATTACTTCTGCAGAAATGGCCTCGCTCAGACGTTCGTCAAATACAAAGTTTTTTCCGTGAAATTTATTGGGAAGCGCTCGGGTTTTAATCTGGCGGGCATAGTCTATTATACCGCCATGTAATTGGTTTACATCATTAAAACCATGGTGCTTTAAAAAGGCCGAAGCTTTTTCGCAGCGTATTCCGCCGGTGCAGTAGAGTAAAACCTTTTCATTCTCCTTACCACTCAGTTTTTTTAATACTTCGGGTAATTCCTCTCTAAAAGTTTCGGCATCGGGTAAAATGGAATTCTCAAAATGACCAATCTCACTTTCATAATGATTGCGGACATCTACCACAATTGCTCCTTGGGACATCGCGTCATTCCACTCTTCCGCATCCAGGTGCTTGCCTACATTGGTCACATCGTAAGCTTCGTCGGCTAAGCCATCGGCAACCACGCGGGCACGCACTTTAATGGTGAGCTTATAAAAGGATTTACCATCATCTTCCACTGCAATTTTAAAGGGGATATTTCTAAACTCTGCATGCGCAGAAAGTTTAGTTTTGAATTCTTCCCAATGGTGCTCGGGCACATTCATTTGGGCATTAATGCCTTCTCGCGCCACGTAAACCCTGCCTAAACAGTTTAGTTCAGACCATTCTTTAAAAAGACGATCGCGCATTTCCGGCTGATCATTTATAATCACATATTTATAAAAAGAGAGAGTGATTCGCTTAAAGTTTTCTGCATGTAAGCGCAGCTCTAATTCTTCGCGACTATAGCGATTGATAAGTTCTTTTTTCCCAGCGTTTGGATCCATGGAAATAAATTTAGAATTGCAAAAGTACTAAAGCAGAAAACCTTAAGCATGATAATCGTCAAGGTAAACCTTTCTGAGGGCTTGAGAGGAGTAAATTGCCCGCTTCCTCGTCTAATTTTATTTATCCATGGTAAGCCTTTCTAAAAAGGGCTTAATTTCGCAGTGCAGAAAGGCTAAAGGATATTATGGAATACGCATTTAACGAGATTGAAAAGAAGTGGCGCGCTTATTGGGCGGAGCAAAAAACCTTCGCAGCAAAGGAAGATTCGGATAAGCCGAAGTTTTACGCGCTAGACATGTTTCCTTATCCTTCTGGTGCCGGTTTGCACGTGGGGCATCCTTTGGGCTATATCGCCTCTGATATTGTGGCGCGCTATAAAAGACATCAAGGCTTTAATGTTTTGCATCCCATGGGGTACGATTCTTTTGGTTTACCCGCCGAGCAATATGCCATTCAAACTGGTCAGCATCCTGCTATTACCACGGAGAAAAACATTAAGCGCTACCGCGAGCAGCTCGATCAAATTGGCTTTTCCTTTGATTGGGATCGTGAAGTACGCACTTCCAGTCCGGAGTTTTATCGCTGGACACAATGGATATTTCTGCAGTTATTTGATAGTT
>JBNMPT010000113.1:0-5880 GCA_051277025.1 Roseivirga sp.
CAACAAGTATGGCTATGACTCCCGCATCTGCGGTAAGCGGTTATTACTTTGCTCACCCTGACAGTAAATACTTTGGATTAGGAAAGATAGATGCGAGTCAAGTAAGCGATTACGCCGAACGAAAAGGTATTAGTGAGCAGGAGGCGGAAAAATGGCTTAGACCAAATTTAAATTATTAGCAGCATGAAGATTACGGAACATATAGAAAGAGCGAGTGAAACGCTATTTTCCTTTGAGATATTACCACCCTTAAAAGGTCAAAAGATTGAGGATATTTACTCCATGATCGATCCTTTAATGGAGTTTAAGCCCCCTTTTATTAATGTGACTTACCACCGTGAGGAGGTAGTTTATAAACGCTTGCCGAGCGGTCTTTTAGAACAAAAGGTGGTGAAGAAAAGACCGGGTACGGTAGGTATTTGCGCAGCACTGCACAGTCATTATGGGGTAGATACTGTGCCCCATATTTTATGTGGGGGTTTTAATAAAGAGGATACTGAAAACGCTTTGATTGATCTTGACTTTTTAGGGATTAAGAATGTTTTGGCCCTGCGCGGAGATAGCATGAAAAATGAGACGCTCTTTACGCCAGAAGCGGATGGTCATCCTTATGCCTCTGATTTGGTAAAGCAGATTAAAGACATGAATGAAGGGCGTTATTTAGAGGAGGAGCTACAAAATAGTAACCCTAGTAATTTTTGTATTGGCGTAGCCGGTTATCCCGAAAAGCATTATGAAGCCCCTAGTCTTAATAATGATATCGAGAATTTAAAAGCCAAGGTTGATGCCGGAGCAGATTATATTATCACTCAGATGTTTTTCGATAACCAGAAGTACTTCGACTTTGTAGATCGCTGCCGAAAAGCAGGCATAAATATTCCCATTATTCCGGGAATAAAACCGGTTGCTACTAAAAAGCATCTCAGCTTTCTCCCTCATTTTTTTAAGGTAGATATGCCCGATGATTTAGTGAGGGCAATTATTAATTGTAAAGATAATGCTGAGGTTCGTCAGGTAGGAATAGAGTGGGGCATTTATCAAGCCAAGGAATTAAAAGCCGCTGGCGCTCCAGCGATACATTTTTATTCGATGGGCAAGCCCGATAATATTGAGTTGATCGCTAAGGCGGTTTTTTAAAAGGTGTTTCTGGTATTTGTTCGCTAAAGTGCACTAGCCGCACTTTAGCGATGTCTAGGACTAATCACAAGATTGATTTCTGTGACTAAGAGAACACTTTAAAAGAATAAAGTTTGTTGGGCAGGAGCTCCCTTTCCCAGTCCTGAAATTGGCTAAGCTATGGTCTTAGAAAAAGGAGAGTAGTGCGAATAGGTTATTGTGAAAAGGACTTTTACACACTTAAGTTAAGAGTTGTCCTGTTTATAGGCCAAAAAAGAGTAGATGCCTAATACCAATTCAGTGGTGGAATAAAGCATTAGCCCTGGGTTGGCGAAATCTGAAATAAGCATGGAGATAAAGAAGGCTGGTTGCAGCATTCGATAATTGATTATCCAGCGGTAAAGATCATCAACTTCATAAAAAGAGCTTTTGTAACTAACTAAGCCTTCTATGAAAATAAAGTAGCCTAAGGTTCGCAACCAATAATTTGCCACGAGGTCTTTCCAAAAGAAAAGCATCACCTCCTCAGGGATAACAATCAAGGTTAGGCCGAAAAGCATGAGAATCCAACCCGAATGGTTTATAGTTTTTGCGGTTCTTGTCATTACAGCGATTGAGCCAAAAAATTTTGTTGTGGCAAAGTAGATAAATAAAGCCCTGTGATTAGGAACCACAGGGCTTTATTTATAAAAAAGAAATATTAACCTACTTTTCGTATTACTTTAGGGGCACCTGCGAGAATTTCATCGTTTGCATTGTCGGCAAATTTCTCGAAATTCTTCACAAACTTATCGGCTAATTTATTAGCTGTTTCATCGTAAGAATCTTTGTCTGTCCAAGTATTGCGAGGAAACAATATTTCTTGGGGTACATTAGGGCATTCGGTCGGCATAGCCAATCCAAATACTTCATGATTTTGGAATGAGACATTGTTCAACTCTCCATTAAGAGCAGCGGTAATCATTGCTCTAGTATATTTTAGCTTCATGCGTTTTCCTACGCCATAGCTACCACCAGACCAGCCCGTGTTTATTAGCCAAACATTAACATTAGACTGCTGCATTTTATCGCTTAGCATATCTGCATATTTGGTCGGGTGTAGCGGCATAAAAGGTGCTCCAAAGCACGCAGAGAAAGCAACAACAGGCTCGGTAATGCCTTCTTCCGTTCCGGCAACCTTCGCCGTGTATCCACTAATAAAATGGAAAGCAGCTTGGCCGGGAGTTAATTTTGAAATCGGAGGTAAAACTCCATAGGCATCGCAGGTTAAAAAGAACACATTTTTTGGGTTCTCTCCTGTCGAGGGAACTTGAATATTATCAATGTGATTTATGGGATAGCTTACACGAGTGTTTTCCGTTTTAGCGCCATTCTCATAGTCTACTTCTCTCGATCCCTCTTTATAAACGATATTCTCTAAGAGAGCCCCAGGCTTAATGGCCTTATAAATATCTGGCTCTTTATCTTCGCTGAGGTCAATTACCTTGGCATAGCAACCGCCTTCAAAATTGAAAATAACATCATCTGCTGTCCAACCGTGTTCGTCGTCACCAATTAACTTCCGGTTAGGATCGGCGCTCAGAGTCGTTTTCCCAGTGCCTGACAGACCAAAGAAAAGAGCGGTATCGCCTTGTTCACCAACGTTAGCTGAACAATGCATGCTTAAAACGTTTTTCTGATGAGGTAAGATAAAGTTTAAGGCAGAGAAAATTCCTTTCTTAATTTCACCGGTGTAACCTGTGCCACCAACTAATGCCACTTTATCGGTGAAGTTTAGGATAGCAAAATTGTGCTGACGAGTATTATCTTCTTCGGCATTAGCCATAAAACGCGGCGCATTGAAAACGATCCATTCTGGTTCGAAGTCTTTTAGCTCCTCCTCAGTTGGTTCAATAAACATGTTACTGGCAAAGAGACTAGACCATGGCAATTCGGTAACTACCCGAATCTTCATGCGATATCTATCATCAGCACAAGCATAAACGTCTCTTACATAAAGTTCCTGACCACTTAAGTGATCCATTACTTTACCTTTTAGTGCGTTATAATGCTCTGGATTGAAAGGGATGTTAATCTTTCCCCACCATACAGAGTCTTCAGTAATACTATCTTTAACAATAAATCTATCAAGAGGAGAACGACCTTTAAATTCGCCAGTATCTACTGATAAGGCGCCGCTGTCGGCAATTTCTCCGAGTTTGTTGTCAACTGTGATTTTTGTTAGATCTGCAGAGGAAAGATTCCACAGGGCTTTGGCATCTTTAATCCCATATTGCTCTAGAGAGGAGTGACTTGGTTTCACTTCTTTGAACATGATACTGTTGCGTTTAAATTAGCAATTATTCTATGCGGTAAAATTAATACTAATTGCTGCTTTAAAGGCCCTTTAATCAATAAAAAAATGCAATTTGTCTTAGCGTAAAAAGTACACTAAGGATTGTAGTTTTTCTGTAAAGACTTGATAAACAGAATGATCCACCCCGAAATCAAGGCTAAGCCACCAAGGGGAGTGATCGGTCCTAAAAAGGTAAAATCAGAGTGGAAAATAGGGGCCGTACTCAAAAGAAAAATACTGCCGGAAAATAGAATTATACCGATAATCCACAGGCGTTTTACCCACTTTAAATTTAGGCCATCCACAGGGATTATTGCCGCAATAAACAAAGCCAAGGCATGCCACATTTGGTAGCGTACACCTGTTTTAAAGCTTTCTAGGCTGCTGGGCTCTAAGTGGTTTTTAAGAGCATGTGCTCCTAGTGCGCCTAAAATAACGGCTATCGCCGCAAACCCGGCCGCCCAGGCGAGTGTAGATCGATCTATTTTCATTGGAAAAAGGTTTTCGCTTTCTGTTGGCTTAACTCATATTCTAAGGTAATTAGTAGGGATTCTTTAGCCTCTTTAAGGTCAGCTTGCTTGTTTAATGCGTATTCTAAAATTTGTAATCGACTTTGATCATATTTAAGCTGTTTAAGAAGAGTCTCTAACTGACTAGCGCTCATCTTTTCTGCTACCATAAACTCTTCAATCATGTGAATTTTATCAAATTCAAAACTGTTTAGCTTAATACTGCTTTGAAGGGTGCCAAAAGGATCGGTAATATTCGTTATGCTTTGCTCTGCCGTAGCGAGAGAGTTGCTGTCAAGGTCTATTGGCAGAGTGTTTGGCATTACCTTTATGATAACGGAGTCTTTTGGAGTTTTAGGCAGTGGAATAGCGCTTATTATCTTGGCGCTGTCCAAAATTATTTTCATTTCTGCTGAAGTCTTTAAAGCCTCCGCTTCGGGTCTCGTTTTATAGTGAGGAAGGCTGTCAACTGTGGCAATTATTTTTGCTTGGTCTTGATAATCAATCGTCTTGTTGAAATCCAGTGCCAAAGCACTCTGATTAATTTCAGTGTAAGAGCCACGGTAGCGCAACTTTCGTTCGCCTGCGAAGTTCTTTAGTATCACGAAGTGATAATTATCCGCTTTGTTAAAATCTATTATCCTTCTTAAGTCCAAACCATCATTCATTAAAAATAGCAGCTCATGTTCTCCCGCAGGAAGTTTCAGCAAATTGATTTTATTGAGTGATTGCTCATTCTGTAAATACCCATCAATTACTAGTTTAAAGCCAGTTTTAGTTTCATCCTCTAGTATAATGCCTAATTGTGCGCTAAGCCAAGCAGGCATTAAGAAAAAGAGAAACAGAAACTTGTTAATTTGCACCATTTGAAAAATAAGTTGCTACAAAGGTAAAACACCTTTGTATAATTTTAAATTTGCGGCCATTGAGTTATAAACTATGCAACATATACTTTTAATTGGAGCTGGACGCTCCACATACTCCCTGGTAGAGTATCTTAAAAAACACGCTGAAGTAGAAGACTGGCAGGTTACAATTGCCGATCAGTCTTTAGATCTAGCAGAAGAGAAGGCCGGTAACAACCCCCGCATGAAGGCAATTGCTTTTAACGTTAATGACGAGATAAGTCGCATTGATGCTATTGCTAAAGCGGATTTAGTTATTTCTATGCTGCCTGCCCACATGCATATTTCTGTGGCAACTGATTGTATTGCCTTGGGCAAGCATATGGTTACCGCTTCTTACATCAGTGAAGAGATGAAAATGCTTGATGCTAGAGCGAAAGAAGCGGGGGTAGTGTTAATAAACGAGATAGGAGTAGACCCCGGTATTGATCATTTAAGTGCCATGAAGGTTCTGGATGAGATCAAAAGCAAAGGCGGTAAAATGAAACTTTTCGAAAGCTTCACGGGTGGTTTAATTGCGCCCGAGAGTGACAATAACCCTTGGCACTATAAATTTACTTGGAATCCTCGAAACGTGGTCCTAGCTGGTTCAGGCGGTGCGGTAAAGTTTAAGCAGGAAGGCAAGTATAAGTATATCCCTTACCACCAATTATTCCGTCGCACAGAGATTATTGAAATTGAAGGTTTTGGAAGGTTTGAAGGTTATGCAAATCGCGATTCTCTGAACTACCGTGAAGTTTATGGACTAAATGATATACCCACGATATACCGCGGTACTTTGCGCAGTCCGGGGTTTTGTCGGGCTTGGGATGTTTTTGTGAAGTTAGGAATGACCGATGATACGTATCATTTGGAAGACTCTCAAGACATGACTTATCGAGATTTTACCAATCTGTTTTTGGCTTATAACCTTAATGATTCGGTAGAACTCAAGCTTATGCATTATCTAAGTATCCCTCAGGATAGTGAGGTTATGGACAAGCTAAAATGGTTAGGGATTTTCGATGATACTAAG
>JBNMPT010000114.1:0-5844 GCA_051277025.1 Roseivirga sp.
CCGCTCGAGGAGATATGGCTTTAGATGATTTAAGAATCTTTGCACCTACTCCTATTGACGCGGAAGTTCTCGCGGTTAGCAGTCCAGTAACAGGTAAATGTTCTTACTCTGCTGCAGAAGCGATTGAGGTTGTAATAAGAAACAACGGTTGTGATAGCTTATTCACTGTTCCACTTCGAATTCAAACCAATACGGGAGCAATAATTAATGAAACAGTTACTCTAGCTTTAAGAACTGGTGATACAGCCACTTATACCTTAACTACTACAGCGAACATGTTGGCTCTTGGAACTTACCAAGTAGGGGTTTGGGCAAACAAAGTGGGTGATACTATTCCCGCAAACGACACCGCATATAGTGCGGTGGTTAATCATGTAGCCACTTATAATACCTTCCCATTATTAATGGATTTTGAGAATGTAGCTGCGGGAACGTCTTTAACTGGAAATCCCTTATTTACTACCGAAACAGGTCTAGATCCTGCTTATGTTTGGACAGTAGGGGACCGTTATACGCAGACGCGCGATACCGGCCCCAAAGGTGGCTATTATAAGAAGGGACAGTATTTTTATACTGAAGCAACCGGAAGTACCGGGGATGTATCTACTTATATGGTAACAACTCAGTGTATTGACTTCACGGGATTGAACAATCCTACTTTGGACTTTTACTATCACATGTGGGGTATAAATATCGAGAATATTGAAATTGAAATTAATGAGCCCGCTACAATGGAGCCAGAAACATGGTTGGTCGTACCAGGTAGTACCACCTTACCCATGGCTTCTAGTACCACGCCTTTAACCGATTACCTTTTTAAACGTGTAAACCTTAGTGCTTATGCCAATAAACAAATCAAGTTACGTATTTCCGCTAATCGTACTGGTGCTGGCGATTTAGCAGATATTGCTATTGATAAGCTTATGATTTACAATCGTATTGCCAATGATGCAGGGGTAGAGTTAATAATCAATCCTCCTTTATCAGCACCAGCTGGAGTGGCGGTTACAGTAGTAACACCATCAGTTGAGATTCGTAATTTTGGAACTACTAGTTTAAACTCTGCTAATGTGACTGTAACTGTAACACCTTTATGTGGTCCTAATGTTGGGGTTCCGGTTGTCTATACTAGCACTGCTGGTGCAAGTCCAAGCTCAGGGAATAGTGTATTATTAGTGATGCCTAACTTAAATATGGTTCTGCCTGCGGGTGCTTGTGAGGTTTGTGCCTACACTAGTGTTACTGGTGATAATAATAACTTTAATGATACCGCTTGTCGAGTTATTGTGGGTCTAGGGACTTATGATATCGATTTTTCAGATGACTTTGACAACTGCGACTACGATGAATATGGTTTCTTCGCACAGTTTGGATACGAGCAATGGGAGCGTGGTGAAGCTCCCGCTGGTCGCAAGTTCTCTTCTATTCAAACTTCTGATAATATTTGGGCCACTAACTTAACGGATGGTTATTTTATTGACGGACTGCAAGAACGTTTGAGAATACCAATTTTAGATAATTTTGATACCATCGTTTCTCCCACTATTCGCTTTTTCCAAAACGTGGATATGGGTTCTGCTGCCGCGGGTGCTGTTGAGTTCAATCGTGCTGGTTGGAAAACTCTGGGTGCAAACCTAGGTTCCTTCCAAGGTGTGGGACAGAATTGGTATACGGGTCCCTTTGGTACCTTGCTCGGGCCGACAGGAACTGGTGTAACTCAGGGTTTTACTGGTAGTTCTATCACTGGTAGTAATCCAACTGGTTGGGCTTATTCTGTATTCCCAGTTTCTCAGTTAAATTACGAGCCTAATACCGTGCCACTGCGTTTTAGATTCCAGTCTCCGACAGGCTCTAACACAGGAAGAAACTTAGAAGGTTGGGCTATCGATGACTTTGAAATGATTATTCCTCCTCAGAATAGCGCAACTCCAGTGGATTTCTTCTTTATTAATCCTTTACAGTTTCCAACTTTCGATCAGTTTATAGATATCGTAGTTTTAAACTCAGGAGCGAAAATTTTAGATAGTGCACAAGTAAGAGCCGAAGTTGAAACTGCCGGTGCGATTGCCTGGACTGGAAACTTTGAAATGGCTTATGCCCCGCGTTTCTTAATTGAAGGAAATCGTTTTCGTCATATATATTCTCAACCATGGAATGCTGGTGTAGCAAGTGGTAATCATACATTGCGTTTAATTACGCGTCGTCCTAACGCTAAAATTGACAATCGTCCCTCTGATGATACTACCGAATTTATTGTAACGGTATTACCAGAATATGAGTTTGATGTTATGAATGGCGATAGTGTTTACTGTAATGATTTTGAAACGGGTAATGGTGCCCTTCCTTTCTTGGCCTTAAACACCAAAACTTATTCTCGTGGTCAATGGTCTTGGGAAAAAGGTACGCCCACTCAGTTCCCTGGTGCTTTTAGTGGAAACTCTTGCTGGATGACAGGTTTAGATAGTAACTACCGTTCTCGTGATGAGTCGGGATTATTTACGCCAGTATTTGTAATTGATACCTCAACGGCATACGAGTTAAGCTTTGTCCATAAGTTTGATACCGAAAAATATCACGATGGTGGTGCCATTGAAGCTTCCTTAGATGGAGGAGATACATGGACTGTTTTAGGATTTGCAAATGAGAAAGACTGGTATAACACGGAGTTTGTAACGGCTCTGGATATTATTAAGCCAGGTTGGACAGACACTGCGGATTGGGATACTGCCCGTTATGTATTTAAATTTGATACTTCAGCCAATAGAGCAATCTTCCGTTTCCGCTTTGAAAGTGATTATTCTATTCAGAGAAAAGGTTGGGCAATAGATGATTTCTGTATGAAAGCGACTTCGGCGAAACCAACTTTTATTATTGGTAGTAAAGAATACAATCCAGTACCAGATTCGTATATCGGAGATCTTAGTCCGAACCCAAGTCGTGATATTACCCATCTACCGATATTTAATGCTCAAGCAAAAATGGTAAGTGTTAATATTGTCAATGTGGTAGGGCAACGAATGTTTACCAAGGATTATGATCTCGAACGAGGTAGTTCTCAGCTGGTTTTTGAAACATTTGATTGGAACCCTGGTGTGTACTTTGTCAACATTAGTGTTGATGGAGAACGCGTAACTAGAAAACTAATAGTTCAATAATTAGAAACCGTTTTAATACTATAAAAAAAAGCCTCACTGTCTAGTGAGGCTTTTTTTTTGTTAATTCTGTCATAATCAAAAGGTTATAGCTGCCGCAACGGCAGAGATTTTCTTTTAAGCTAGCCAGATTGTCAATTTTAAAGGCGATTATTTACTTGGTTTAATCTTTGAAATGACTAATGAAAAATCAATATGGACCTAGAAAACTTCACAATAAAAGCGCAAAAAGCGATCGAGCAAGCGCAAGTTTTGGCCGTTGAAAATGACCATCAAGCTATTCAAACTGGCCATTTGCTTAAAGGGGTCGCTCTCGCAGATGACAATATTTTAAATTTCTTCTTGAAGAAGCAGTCTATCAATACTGCAAATTTTATCGCCACATTAGATCAAATACTGAAGTCCTATCCAAAAGTGAAAGGAGCAAATCAGTATTTAGATCAAAATACCAATAAAGCCATCGTAAAGGCGCAGCAAAAGGCTAAAGCGATGAAGGATGATTATGTGGCCTTAGAGCATCTGTTGTTCGGCCTTTTGGATAGTGGCGATACCATCAGTAAAATGATGCTAGATAGTGGCTGGGAGAAATCATCTTACGAAAGTGCGCTGAAAGAACTTCGGCAGGGGAATGAGGCAAATTCGGCTAGTTCTGAAGAGCAGTATAGTGCGCTGGAGAAATATGCAAAAAACTTAAATAAATTAGCAGAAGAAGGTAAGCTAGACCCTGTAATTGGACGTGATGAGGAAATACGTCGAGTATTGCAGATTTTATCACGCCGGACAAAGAATAATCCTATTTTAATTGGGGAACCCGGTGTCGGTAAAACTGCGATTGCCGAGGGAATGGCGCATCGAATAATCAAAGGAGATGTTCCCGATAACCTTAAAGATAAGAAGCTCTACAGTTTAGATATGGGCGCTTTAATTGCGGGAGCCAAATACAAGGGTGAATTTGAAGAACGTTTAAAGTCGGTGGTGAAAACGGTGAGCGAGAGCGATGGACAATTGCTATTGTTTATAGATGAAATTCACACCCTTGTAGGAGCAGGGGCAAGTGAAGGCGCCATGGATGCTGCGAATATTTTGAAGCCAGCATTGGCGCGCGGCGAATTGAGAGCAATAGGAGCCACAACTTTAAATGAATACCAAAAGTACTTTGAAAAGGATAAAGCCTTAGAACGTCGCTTCCAAAAGGTAATGGTAAATGAGCCAGATAATGAAGCGGCTATTTCAATTTTAAGAGGAATTAAAGATCGCTATGAGGCGCATCATAAGGTGCGAATTAAGGATGAGGCAATTATTGCTTCGGTAGAATTATCACAGCGCTATATATCCGATCGTTTTCTTCCAGATAAGGCGATTGACTTAATTGATGAGGCTGCTGCAAAACTGCGCATGGCTGCTAATTCTAAGCCGGAAGAAATTGATGTGCTCGATCGAAAGATCATTCAACTTGAGATTGAACTTGAGGCGATTAAACGCGAGGGTGATATTGCTAGGCAAAATGGAATTAAAGAAGAATTAAAGGATTTAAACGAGCAGCGAAACTCTTTTAATGCCCAATGGCAATCCGAAAAGCAAGTAGTGGATGGTATTCAAGAGGCCAAAGAGGAAATTGAAGCCCTAAAGCAAAAAGCGGAGCAAGCAGAGCGCAGTGGTGATTACGGCACGGTAGCGGAAATCCGTTATGGGAAGCTGCAGGAAGCAGAGGCGAGGCTATTGAAGTTCGAAACGGAAGCGGAAAATCTGCAAGATGGCCATGCCTTAATTAAGGAAGAGGTAGATTCTGAAGATATCGCCGATGTGGTTAGCCGTTGGACGGGAATTCCTGTAACACGCATGCTACAGAGTGAACGCGAGAAATTACTTCATTTAGAAGATGAGTTGCATAAGCGTGTTATTGGGCAGGAAGAAGCCATTTTAGCCGTTTCAGATGCGGTAAGAAGAAGCAGAGCAGGATTACAAGATGAGAATAGACCGATTGGTTCATTTATATTTTTGGGAACTACCGGTGTCGGAAAAACGGAGCTGGCTAAAGCTTTGGCTGAATTTCTTTTCGATGATGAAAACGCAATGACACGCATAGATATGAGCGAGTATCAAGAGCGTCATTCCGTAAGTCGTTTAATTGGTGCGCCTCCCGGATACGTAGGTTACGATGAAGGTGGTCAGCTAACCGAAGCGGTGCGACGCAAGCCTTACTCCGTGATTCTGTTGGATGAGATTGAAAAGGCACATCCCGATACTTTCAATATCCTTTTGCAGGTTTTAGATGAAGGCCGTTTAACCGATAATAAAGGTCGCCTCGCTAATTTCAGGAATACCATAATTATTATGACTTCTAATATTGGGTCCAGTCTTATTCAAGAGCGATTTGACACGATTACCACGGAGAACAAGTTTGCGGTTTATGAAGAAACACGCCTAGAGTTAATGCAAGTATTGCGTAAGACTTTAAGGCCTGAGTTTTTAAATAGAGTGGATGAGAGTATTATGTTCCTGCCTTTAGATAAGAGCGATGTAGCAGCGATTGTAAGATTACAATTAAACGTATTGAAGCGATCTTTAGCCAAGCAACACATCACTTTAGAGACTTCTGACAAGGCCATTAGCTACTTAGCAGAAGCGGGCTATGATCCTCAATACGGCGGTCGTCCCGTGAAGCGAATTATTCAAAAGCGCGTGCTTAATG
>JBNMPT010000115.1:0-5706 GCA_051277025.1 Roseivirga sp.
ACTGAATTCGCCCTGCGTTTGATGGGAGATGTGCAAGAGAGCTTCATAAATAATAAGGTTAGGAATTTTTATTCGGTATCTATCTCCGGCTACCATATTGCCGAGGCCGGCGCTAATCCTATTACTCAATTGGCCTTTACCTTGGCAAATGGCTTTACTTACGTAGAATACTATTTGAGCCGCGGTATGGATATCAATGATTTTGGTCCCAACCTTAGCTTCTTCTTTAGTAATGGGGTAGATCCAGAGTATGCGGTAATTGGCAGGACTGCCAGACGAATTTGGTCTAAAGCCTTGGATCGCAGATATGGCGCAAATACACGAGCGCAAATGTTGAAATACCATATCCAGACTTCCGGGCGCTCTCTGCATGCTCAGGAGATCCAGTTTAATGACATTCGTACGACTTTACAAGCTTTATATGCAATTTATGATAATTGCAACTCGCTGCATACCAATGCTTATGATGAGGCTATTACGACTCCTACCGAGGAAAGTGTGCGTCGTGCAATGGCTATTCAGCTAATTATTAACAAGGAGTTAGGATTAACTCAAAATGAAAACCCCATCCAAGGAAGTTTCATAATTGAAGAATTAACGGATTTGGTAGAGGAAGCGGTGTTACTCGAATTTGATCGTATTACCGAAAGAGGAGGTGTTCTTGGTGCTATGGAAACCATGTACCAACGTGGGAAAATACAAGAGGAAAGTCTTTATTATGAAACCTTGAAGCACAATGGAGAAATGCCAATTATTGGGGTGAACACTTTCTTAAGTTCGGAAGGTTCTCCTACTACCACACCCGGCGAGGTGATTCGCGCAACAACGGAAGAGAAGGAGGCGCAGATTACTAATTTGAAAGCGCTTCATATCCGTAATGAGGGTGTTGCCTTGCAGTGGTTAGAAAAACTACAGGAGACGGCAATTGCCAATGAGAATATGTTTGAAGTACTAATGGAGGCAACTAAGTTTTGCAGTTTAGGACAAATCACAAGCGCTCTATTTGAGGTTGGTGGCCAATATCGTCGTAATATGTAAGCTTTGCTTTAGAGGCCTTGATTTAGGCAGTTTGATATTAAAAAAGAGACGATCTGTATTATTCAGTTCGTCTCTTTTTTATTTCACCTAGTAATTGGACTAGCAATTTCGTGTTCATAATCGAACACCCGTTAAACAGGTACTGATAATATTACCTTTCTTAGCATTAATAACTATCAAACAATCAAGGTAATGAAATTAATAATTGACGGATTAACCAAAACGTATTCCAATGGCGTAAAAGCATTGGATAATGTTTCACTCGAAATTGGCAAAGGGATGTTCGGTCTTCTGGGCCCCAATGGTGCGGGAAAATCATCCTTAATGCGGACCTTGGCGGGTTTGCAAGATGCGGATCAAGGAACCTTGATGTTAAATGAAATAGATATTTTAAAATCACCGCAAGAGCTGCGGAAAAACTTGGGTTACCTGCCTCAAGAATTTGGTGTATACCCGAAAATTACCGCGTATCAATTGCTGAATCACTTAGCCATTTTAAAAGGAGTGAAGAATAAGGGAGAGCGTAAAGAGCTGGTAGAGCATTTATTGCAAAAGGTGAATTTGTTCGATAAGCGTCACAAAGTTGTGAAAGGTTTTTCGGGTGGAATGAAACAGCGTATTGGCATTGCCCAAGCTTTAATTGGAAACCCTCAATTGATTATTGTTGATGAACCAACTGCTGGTTTAGATCCTGGCGAACGTAATCGATTTCATAATTTACTAGCCGACGTTGGCAGTGAAGTGATTGTTATTTTAAGTACCCATATTGTGGATGATGTACGCGAATTATGCACTGAAATGGCAATAATGAACTTAGGGAGAATCATTTATAATGGTGGCCCTGAAGAAGCTATTGCTACACTGGAAGGTCAAGTTTGGGAAAAGACGATCAAACGCGATGAATTAGCCGAGCATAAGGAACAGTACAATGTTATTTCGGAAAAGATGATTGGCGGTAAGCCCCTCATTCATATTCAGTCTGAATCGAATCCAAGTGCTGGTTTTCATGCGGTAGAGCCCAATTTGGAAGATGTGTTCTTTTCCTTTATAAAGAGCAGTTCTGAAAGTGTAACCATTTAATTGAGCAGCATGTTTAAAGAAATTTTCTCCCGTGAACTTGGAGCAGCCCTGCGTGCTCCAATGGTTTATATATTCACTTTCGTTTTCGCTTTAATGGCCTTTATGGCGGTAGTGAGCGATAGCGTTATGATTGGCGGAGCAATTGGTGCAGTGCATAAGAACGCCCCCCATATTGTTACCACCTTCGTTACTATTCTATCCATTTTTGGATTACTTTTTGCCGTGGCATTTTTTAATAATGCCGCACTGCGCGATTTCAACAACAATTTTGACGAGATACTTTTTACTACTCCGATACATAAAGCTGCCTATTTTTTCGGGCGCTTTGGCGGAGCTTTGGTGCTTAGTACTATTCCCTTAATTGGGGTTTTCTTGGGTGTATACTTAGGAGCAATTTTCGCTCCTATTTTCGATTGGATTCCCGCAGAAAGACTGGGTGTGACTCCTTGGCTTGCCTTTTTAAATAACTACCTTCTTTTTGTAATCCCCAATATGTTCTTAAGTGGAGCATTGATTTATGCCATGGCTCAAAAATGGCGCAGTACCATCATTTCTTTTGTCGGTGCCTTAATGATAATCATTGGATACATCATTGCGGGGAACTTACTAAGTGATATTGATAATGTGCAAATAGCGGGTTTAAGTGATCCCTTTGGTATCCGGGCATACTCGGTCGATAGTCGCTATTATACCACGATAGAAAAAAATACTTTAGCGCCCAGTTTTAGTGGCGTACTCCTGCTAAACCGTCTACTATGGTTGGGTATTGGGATGGTAGTTTTACTAATATCCTATTTGAGTTTTAAACCACAGAAAAACCCGAGCGCGAAAAGGTTTAGTATTCGCAAAAAAGCGGCAGAGCTAGCAAAAACATCGCTAAAGCCAATTGGGCCAATTCCAAAAGTAAGCTTGCAGTATGAGGGCATGGGCTGGCTTCACTTTAGGAGTTTCTTTAAAGATGCCAGTCGAAGCATTTTGAAAAACACTGTGTTTAAAATTCTTGCGGCCTTTGCTATAATATTGCTAAGTACAGATTTGATAAATGGCTTTGAGTTCTTTGGTTTAAAGAGTTATCCTTTAACCTACAAAATGCTTGATGCCATTTCCGATTCTTCAGAGATTTTCATGATTATCATAATGGTGTTTTTCAGTGGTGAACTAGTTTGGCGCGATCGCTCATCGAATATTGATGAGGTTATCGGAGCTACTCCACATCGTGCGTTTAATCAATTACTTGCTCAAGCCTTTGCCCTTGTTTACGTGGCCTCTTTTCTCTTTGGTATTTATGTGGTAGCCGCTATTTTCGCCCAGCTCGTACAGGGATTTACAGACATAGAATTAAGCCTTTATCTAAGGCAGTATCTCTACGGTCAGCTGCCAATTTATATTCTTTTTGCCTGCTTGCATCTATTTATTCAAGTGGTAATTAATAATAAGTATATCGGCTATTTTGTTTCAGTGCTAAGTCTTTTTGTTCTCGATATTTTATGGAGTATTCTCGATGTGAGCACCAATATGTTATCCCTCGGTGGAAGCCCTTCGATACGTTATAGCGACATGAACAGTTTTGGCCCAGGATTGGTCGGGCATTTATGGTTTAGCCTCTATTGGTTTCTCTTTGCCAGTTTTTTACTGCTGCTAGCAGGCTTGTTAATGCAAAGACATAAAAGCGGCAATTTCATCAGTAGGTTAAGACAAGCAAAAATTTCATTTAGAGGTTCCTATGCTGGTCTTGTAAGTGCTTCTTTTTTAGCTTTTCTGGCTACAGCAGGATGGATATACTATAATACGCAGGTATTAAATACCTATCAGACGTCTGATGAAACAGAATTACTACAAGCTAATTATGAAAAGAAATATAAGTCATATGAAAGCTACCCTATTCCCAAAATAACCGCTATTGAGTATGGTATCGATATTTTCCCGCAAAGCAGGGATGTGGATGTTATGGCGGAGCTCACTGTGAAAAATGAAGGCGAGGGAAATATTGATTCCTTATTCTTTACTCTTGATAATAGCTGGGATACGGATATTTCTGGCAAGGGGCTTGAAGAAGTTTGGTTCGATGAGGAATTTCGCTTTAAGGCTTTTGCTTTAGGGAAAACGCTGAAGCCAGGAGATAGCATGACTTTATCGATTAGTAACAAATATCGCACTGAAGGCTTTGAAAACTCGAGGGGAAGTACCTCCATTATTAGGAACGGTACTTTTATAAATAACGGTCAAGTGTTACCTCAGATGGGTTACGCAAGTAACTTTGAGCTCAGCGAGAGAAATGTTCGTAAAAAGTACGACTTGAAACCGAAGGAGCGCATGCCTAAACTGCAGGACTCATGCGATGAAAAATGTGCGATTAACTACTTGTCGAATGGCTTATCAGATTGGATTTCCGTGAAAACAATCATTTCTACTTCTAGTGAGCAAATTGCGATTGCTCCCGGTTCCTTAATCAAAGAATGGCAGGAAGGAGATCGTAATTATTACGAATATTTGGTAGCGCAGCCTTCGCAAAATTTCTATGCTTTCATATCGGCCGAATTTAAGAAGGCAAGCCGGAAATGGCAGGGTATAAATTTAGAAGTGTATTATGATGAAAAACATCCTTATAATGTAGAGCGGATGTTGGATGCAATTCAAAAATCATTGGAGTATTATACGACGAATTTTGGCCCTTATTATCACAAAGAAGCACGGATAATAGAGTTTCCCCGCTATGCAACTTTTGCCCAAGCTTTTCCGGGAACCATGCCTTATTCTGAAGGCTTTGGTTTTATTACAAACTTGGAAGATGAGGAAGGTAATAATGTTGTTGACGCCGTGATTGCTCATGAAATGGCGCATCAATGGTGGGCACATCAAGAAATCCCTGCCCTAATGCAAGGTGGAACATTTTTAACGGAAAGTTTTAGTGAGTACAGCTCCCTTATGGTAATGAAGGAAAGTAGTGATGCGATTAAGATGCGAGAGTTTTTAAAGTACGATATGGATCGATACTTGCGCGGACGTAGTGGTGAATCAGAGAAGGAACTGCCCTTATTAAAAGTTGAAAATCAGGGATATATTCATTATGGGAAGGGTTCGGTAATACTTTTTGCATTGCAAGAGATGATTGGCTCAGATTCAGTTAATGCGGCTTTAAGCGAGTTTTTAGGAGCCTATCGTTATCAAGGTCCTCCTTATCCTAATGCCCATGATTTTATGCGTTATTTAAAGCCACGTGTGCCTGATAGCTTGCAATACCTGTTGACGGACTGGATAGAGAATATCACGCTCTACGATTTCCGTTTGAAAGAGGCGGAGCTAACAGAAGTGGGCGATTTATACGCTATTACCGTAGACCTTGAAGCTTTTAAATATAGAGCCGATACCTTAGGAACTGAGAATGCATTAAGTCTTAACGAGTGGGTAGATATCGGTTTTTATAGCGATGCCGATGAAAAGGATTTGCTTGATAAGAGACGCGTTTTTATCGATAAGTCAAAAATGAGCTACACTTTTAATCTAGCGGAGAAGCCCTTAAAAGTGGCAATAGATCCACAGCGAATTTATATTGAAAGGGACATTAAAGATAATGTGAAAGCGCTTTAA
>JBNMPT010000116.1:0-5693 GCA_051277025.1 Roseivirga sp.
AAGCTGGATCCTATCTCTTCGCCTAAGCTTACATAAGAGCGAGAGTTTGTTGCACTAGGATTAACATAGTAGCTATAGTAATTGGCGTTATTAGCGCTAAAATTTACCTCCATGTTACTGGATAAGTTACCACTACCAGTAAGACTGAGCGAACCATTGCCTACTGCGGCATTACCTAAAACGGCGCTTCCAGTGTGTGAGGAGGTGGCAATGCTTGGGCTAAAAGGGCTGACGCCTGTTTCAAAAGTGGCCGTGAAGTGATTTTGATCGTTTAGGCTCGCGATAGATATATCTGCGAAAGCAGCGCCACCGCCAGTATTTTGCAGATAAAGCGTATCTAAATAGTTTTGACCACAAGCCACGCTGCCGTTAATGGAATCTGGCGTCACACTTATTTGTGATACATTCTGTACCGTTACTATACTTGTGGCAGAATCGCTGAGGTTACAATTATTAGCAACCAATTTAACGTTATATACTCCAGGGCTTTGATAAACATGTGTTACCGTATCGCCAGTGCTTACATTTCCATCACCGAAATCCCAAACAGCGAGACCGGTATTAACCGAGGTAGAGGTGAAAAGTACCGGCTGACTTAAAGCCGGGTTAGTGTTACTGGTGGTAAAGGTGGCTGTGGGGGCTAAGTTGGTACCACCAGACCAAGTAAGAGAGAAGCCAGAGCTCGTTACCGATCCATCGGAAGAAAAGCGAATTACCGCTGATCCACTGGTTAAGGTAATGGGAAGACCACTATTTGGGAGGGCTGAGCCGCGATAGTTTGCATAAAGGTTACTTAGATCTTGGCCATCATAAACCCATACGCGATCACAACAGTTTTCGGTATTAAAACTGTTAAAGGTGATAGTTAAAGTGCCATTACCGGGCGGGTTTATATAAAAGTAATCGTTGGAATTGTTGAGGTAGTTACCCGTTGGACCGCTATGATCGTAGAGGGTTCCATTGCAGCTAGTGGTGGAGTCGCTACTGTTGCGGGTCATATTAAAGCTTTGGGCAGACAGGTTATTAGCCGTCCATAACAAAGCAATTAAATAAAAATATTTCATAATCAGAGTTTTAACCCTGCAAACATACGATGCTATCGAAGTTTTACCGCATTTAAATTGAGAACCTGAGTTCGAGTATAATTAGGCCTAGCAATGTTTTTTCAATAAAAATGAAAATCCTGCATCTAGTTCATTTACTGTAGCCTGCTACAACAGCACGATCTAGATTGGTCTTTTCCTTTTCTTGAAAATCTGAGACTATAATTTCAGGTCGAACTGAGGTTATTAGTGCAAGTTTAAACGATAGCCTAAGTAGGCGAGCTCCTCTTTAACGAGTTTACCAATGGCCAGTGCTTCTGCATCAAGCGTGGCTTTTTCTGGGTTTATCTGAGCTTGGCGGTAGTCGCTATGAATACGATTGCTTGCGGTACCATTGAGCATAATAGGATTATAAGCTAGCTGGAGGAAATCACAAACAGCCCTAAGTTCTTTTTCAGGATTAGCTAGCAAATTTTCAAACTTCAAGGTATGTAATTGCACATCTGCCTGCGAGCGAAGAAACTGCAGATAGTTTACGCTATGCTTCCAGTAGTTAAGCGCAGTGTCTAAGTCGCAGTTGGTGCGTCGCATTTTAGATTGCACGCAGCTGCGTCCATCGCGGGTAATAAAAATCAGCTTCTTGTTTTGGAGAAGTTTTTTATAAACGGCATTTTTTGCTATTTGAGGAGCGCTCCATTGTTCTAAGAAACCCAGTTGCTCGGTCGTGATTTTGTTACCCCACTGCGGAAAATGCGACTGAGCAGCATCCTTTTCGCAGGCTTGGATAAAATCTTTTAGGCGACCTTTTAATTCTGCTTCATTCCCTTGCTTGACGCTGTTAACCAAGTGTTTTTGAGCATGGACTTCCAAGGCTATTTCTAGCTTTGGATGGGCATCTAGCAGCGAAGCGATAAGCGATGTACCGCCACGACCTGCACCGAGAACAAGAATGTTAAATTTTTTCTTTGACCAAATCACCATGCGAAGTACGGCAAAAGGGAGATTCTCTGCATCAATTTTTAGTCTCTTTCTTTTTATTTCGCCTTATATTTGCCTTTCATTTTTGAAAATCTTTCATGGACTTAAGTTTGCAACCCACCACGGTAGAAACCGCTAAAGAATTGGGCCTCTTGCCCGAAGAATTTGAAAAAATCAATGAAATTTTAGGACGCGTTCCTAACTTCAATGAGCTAAGTATTTACTCGGTAATGTGGAGTGAGCATTGTTCGTATAAAAACTCTATTGTTTGGTTAAAAACCCTACCCAAGGACGGCCCACATATGTTGGTGAAAGCCGGGGAGGAGAATGCCGGATTAGTAGATATTGGCGGGGGCTTAGCCTGTGCCTTTAAAATAGAAAGTCACAATCACCCCTCAGCCTTAGAGCCTTATCAAGGTGCAGCAACAGGGGTAGGCGGTATTAACCGCGATATTTTCACCATGGGTGCGCGTCCAATAGCGCAGCTAAATTCTTTACGTTTTGGTTCGGCCGATAGTGAAAGAACTAAGTGGCTTTTAAAAGGTGTAACCAAGGGGATTGGCGATTATGGTAATTCTTTTGGGGTGCCAATTGTAGGCGGAGAAGTATATTTTGATCCTTGTTACGAGCAAAACCCTTTGGTAAATGCTTTTTCAGCAGGTATTTTAAATACGGAAAAGGATAAAATGATTAGCGCCAAAAGTGGCGGTGTCGGAAATCCGGTATTTATTATTGGTTCGTATACCGGTAAAGATGGTATTGCGGGAGCAGCATTTGCTTCTAAAGATTTAACGGATGCTTCCGCAGATGATATTCCTTCTGTGCAGGTAGGTGACCCTTTTCAGGAGAAAAAACTTTTGGAAGCAACGATGGAGCTGGCCCAAACGGGAGCGATTGTTGGCATGCAAGATATGGGAGCAGCGGGGATAACCTGTTCTACCTCCGAAATGAGTGCAGGCGGTGGATTAGGAATGATTATCCATTTAGACAAAGTTCCTACCCGCCAGGATGATATGAAGCCGTGGGAGATTCTTCTCTCTGAGAGCCAAGAGCGCATGCTTGCGGTGATTGAGAAAGGTCGTGAAGCGGAAGTATTAGCCATCTTTGATAAATGGGATTTACCCTGTGCGCAAATTGGTGAGGTGATAGCGGAAGACCGTCTGTCTTATTACTGGGACGGTGAGTTGGTAGCGGAAACGCCTGCTGATCCTTTGGTATTAGGGGGCGGTGCACCGGTTTATAATCGCGAGTACAAGGAACCTGCCTATTTTAAGGCGTATCAAGAATTCGATATCAACACTATTATCGTTCCCGAAGATTTGCAGGCGGTTGCGAAAGAAATGATGGGACATCCAAATATTGCTTCCAAGCGCTTTGTTTATGAGCAGTACGATAGCATGGTAGGTACCGTAAATATGAGCACCAACAATCCCTCTGATGCTGCGATAGTAAACCTTAAAGGAACTAATCGCGCTTTGGCAATGACGGTAGATTGCAATGCTCGGTATGTTCATGCCGATCCTGAAAAAGGCACCATGATTGCTGTAGCAGAAGCAGCCAGAAATATTGTAGTAAGTGGCGGTGTTCCTTCGGCAATTACCAATTGCCTAAACTTTGGAAACCCTTACGAGCCAGAAGTATACTGGCAATTTGTTAATACCATCAAAGGGATGAGTCAGGCTTGTGAGAAGTTTAAAACGCCAGTTACAGGTGGAAATGTGAGTTTCTACAACCAAACGGTGTCTAAAGAAAAAACGGTACCCGTATTCCCTACGCCAACCATCGGTATGATTGGGATTATTGAGGATAAGAAACACATTACCTCCTTAGGTTTTAAAGAGAAGGGAGATTTAATATATATGATCGGTGAAAACCGCAATGATATTTCTTCCTCTCAGTATTTGGTAAACATTCATGGGGTAGAAGCTAGCACGGCCCCCTTCTTTAGTTTAGAAGAAGAGTATGCCAATCAAGAGCAGCTAAAAATGTTGATACGCAAGGGACTTTTAGCGTCGGCACACGATGTATCTGAAGGGGGCTTATTTGTAGCTCTTATGGAAAGTTCCATGGCTAATGATTTAGGATTTGATATCACTTCAGATTCTGCTATACGACGCGATGCCTACTTATTTGGGGAAGCGCAGAGTAGAGTAGTGGTGTCTATAAACCCGGAGAATGAAGATTCCTTTATCGATTTAATGATGCTCAATGGGGTAGAATTCGATTTAGTAGGACATGTTACCAAAGGAGCCATTCGCATCGATGATATTGACTGGGGCTTGGTAGGTGAATATGCCGATATTTATGATAACGCCTTAGGCGAGAAAATGAAATAGACGGAATTTCCGTTTCTATAAAGGGGTAAGCCAAGGCTTTACCCCTTTTTTTTGTGCTTATCAATTAGACTCCGAAGCGAATTACTAGCTTCAGATTTCCGGGAATAAAGCAATCGAGGAGGCGCTTTTCAACTGTTTTCATCTTTTTTCATGTATCTTGCCCTAGGCCGCTATCACAAAGGATCCAATGTTGGAGAAGCATTTTTTATTGGTCTTAGCATCTCTAAACTTCACATTGAATTCAGATTTTTACTTTAGGAATCGTATTTTTGCCCTATGATTTTAGCACTTTATATACTTTTCGCTTACCTCCTTGGTTCCATGTGTTGGAGTGTTTGGATAGGCAAGTGGTTTTATAAGGTAGACGTGCGAGAATACGGCAGTGGCAACGCAGGAGCAACTAATACCTACCGGGTCTTAGGCACGCAGGCGGGTACTTTAGTTTTAATTTTAGATGCCTTAAAAGGATTTATAGCCTTAAAGTTAATCAGCTTTAGTCCGATGTTAGCCCAAAATGTGAGCGTACTCCTATTAGTGGGCTTTGCAGCGGTAATTGGTCATCTCTTTCCGCTTTTCGCAGATTTTAGAGGAGGGAAGGGAATTGCCACTCTATTAGGCGTAGTTATTGCTTTGCACAGTGGTGCTGCTTTAATGGCAATGGGAATTTTTATCGCCTCATTGTTTGTAACACGTATTGTATCAGTTTCGAGCATGGCGGCGGCTTTATCTTTACCTTTTTGGTTGATATTCCGCTTTCAGGAGCCTTCTCAAGTTTTGATAATATTCAGTTTTGCCATTGCGCTTTTAGTAATAATTACCCATCGTAAAAACTTAAGGAGGTTATTGCGAGGGGAGGAAGGAAAGGTTAATTTTCAAAGAAAGAACCGAAATGGGCATTAGGTACGATGTAAACCCCGCCACTCAGAAAGATACGGCGGTGTTAGAGCAGGAGGAAGATATTTTAAAGATTGTACTTTTTAACGATGAAGTAAACAGTTTCGACTGGGTTATTTCAAGTTTAGTAGCGGTATGCGAACACAGCGCGGAACAAGCCGAGCAATGCGCTGTTTTAACGCATTACAAAGGGAAGTGCGCGGTTAAATCTGGGTCTTACGCAGACCTAGAACCACGTTGCACCAGCTTACTAGAAAGGGGTCTTAGTGTAGAGATTATGTAAATTTCAACTTTTCCTTGGCTGCGTAAGTTTTCTGATTATCTTTGCATCCCCTTAAAAGGGGTATAGTTCGAAAGAACAAAATGGCCTTGTAGCTCAATTGGATAGAGTACCTGACTACGAATCAGGCGGTTGAAGGTTCGACTCCTTCCAAGGTCACAA
>JBNMPT010000117.1:0-5690 GCA_051277025.1 Roseivirga sp.
GGTATTATTATCGCCGCAGTTTTAATAGCCATACCAATATTGATATTCTTCTTTGTCAAATTTTTCGAAAATCCCAAGATTGGTCTTTGGTCCGCCATAATTATTGCCTACACCCTACCTTCTTTTGGCCGTTATCTTCCTTTTCAAATACCGCTCGGTCTAGGTATTGACTTTTTTCTGGTAATGGCTATTATAATAATAATCTTCAAAGATTGGAAGAAAGTCGATTTTTCAGGGGCTTATAATATTGTCAATTTCTTGATGATTTTCTGGATGGCCTATGTGGTATTAGAAATCGCAAACCCGCTTGCTTACTCCGTTGCGGCATGGTTTTATGCTATGCGCGGTATCGCACTCTATCAACTGCTTATTGTTACCCTGTGCTTTATTTTGGTGCGCAGTAAAAAAGATTGGTATACTTTCTTAAACTTTTGGCTTTGGTTTTCCCTGGTGGCAGCCATATGGGGGCTTAAACAGAAGCTCTTTGGAGTAGATCGATTTGAGCAAGCTTGGCTGGATCAAGGGGCTGCAACAACGCACCTCCTCTTCGGGAAACTCCGAGTTTTCGGTAACTTTACCGATGCTGGAATGTACGGGGCGGGCATGGGCCATACTGCCATTTCAGCGGGTATTCTCTTCTTAGGTCCTTTTAGTAAGAAGCGCCGAGCCTTCTATCTTTTAGTCGCTCTTTCCTGTGCCTATGCTATGCTGATCAGTGGCACCCGTGGTGCTCTTGCTGTACCTGGTGCTGGTGGTATTTTATATTTAATAATGATCCGCAATAAGAGGATTTTGATTATCGGTGCCTCGGTAATGATCAGTGCTTTTGTCTTCCTTAAGTATACTAGCATTGGTTCTGGCAACTACGATATTCAGCGATTTAGAAGTGCCTTGGATTCTGATGATGCCAGTTTGAATGTACGCCTTCAAAATCGTGCATTACTGTCTATTTACTTATCCAATAAGCCTATTGGAGCGGGTGTAGGAACAGCAGGAAACTGGGGTGAACGCTTTTCTCCTGGCACTTGGATGGCCAGCTTCCCTACCGATGGTCTATTCACAAGAATCAGGGCCGAAACGGGACGAATAGGACATACCATATATGTTTACAGTTGGCTCTTTGTTTTGGGCTATGGTGTGTGGAGAACTTGGCAGTATAAAGATAAAGAAAGGCAGTATATAGCAATGGCGGCACTAGCCGGCTATGCCGGAGTTTTAGCGGCTAGTTATGGCAATGAGGTGATGACACAAATGCCAGAACAATTCACCACTTTTATACCGGTCACCTTTGTTTTCACCATGAAATACTGGAACCCAGATAAGGATGGTGAATTTGATATGCCTGAGGATCAAAAGAAAAACTTCTTTAAATAATAAAATCCTCGTCCATACCCATCTTCCTTTTCGAAGACTTTTTCTTTAACGCTTTCGGCTTAGCTGTTCGTAACTGCATGCTTAAAAGGCGTTTCAAGAAAACACGCAACATAGAGCGATCTTTTTCAATTTCTCCCAGTACAGATACCATATAATCCGGCTCGACCCCATTTAGCATTAGGCCAGGTCTGAATTTTAAAGTTTCCATAAAGTCATGAAGAGCCGTTTTATCTGCTCTACTCCAATTTCTAAAGGCACCGGTAACGCATAAGCCTGCTGAGAATTGATCCAGTAAATTTATCGGGTAAGGGTTTACCAAAATTGGTTGTAAGATCATGAAGCAGTAGTCGTATAAGCTGGGATCATAACCAATAGGAATTAACTCACTTAAATGCTCTGAGTTGATAAACCTTTTATCCGAATCGTATTTTAAATAGTCATAATAAGGAGTTTCACCTTCTGGTAACTCTTTATTTCCTAAAACTAATACTCTAAAGCTTAAGCTCACCAATTCATTCGCTATCACATGCGTGTTTAGGAGTTTACCATCGCCTGGACGAGTACTAAACACCAATAGATTTTTACAAACTTGCCCCAACTTTGGATTCGAAAGCTTTCTACTTTCCAGCCTCAGACTTTGCGTTATATAAGCTGCCGATTTATCGTGAAGCCATTCAAAATCTATATTCTTAACCTCACTACGCTTGGTAAGGTCTGGATATGCTCCCATTAGTTTTAAGCCGCTCTGCTCCTCTCCGCGCTCAGGCGTACGAATAGAAGAATCTAAAAGCTCCTTAATAATTATAAATAAAAAGGGTACGATGAAACCCATCACACCCGCAACTACCACTAAAAGCATCGCTTTAGAAGGCATTGGAGAATGCGGGTAGGGAGGTGGTGAAGTAACTACTAAGCCTCCAGAAGAAACCATTTCACTTTTCTGACGCAATAAAGCCTGATTTAAACTGGTTAGTAGTTCTAAATAATTGGATTCTTTAATACCAATATCTCTACTTAAACGACCAAATTGTGATCCCAGTGGTGCGTACAAATCATATTGTTCTTCAAAATACCTTCGACGATCTAAAAATACGGCCACTCTAGCATTGGTCTCTTCTAACTCAAGGGTGTATCTTAACCATTCCCCAATGATAGTAGATACGGCAATTCCGTCGGTTGTCCGGCTGTATTCGTAGCGTTCCATTAACTGATTACGCACTTCCTCTTCTAGTCTATTAGCCTTAGCCCTTAACTGATTAAGCAAGTCTGCATCGTTTAGATAAGTCTGCATTTCAGCGATCTGCGAACGAAGAATAATTAGCTCTTTCTTCTTATCCAGAATGGCATTACCCAATTGGATCATAATGTTATTTAGCGAAAGCTGCTTCTCAAGTTTATTCAGTACTGCCTGCCCCGCTCTTTGCTTAGCCAATTCTTTTTGGTACTCGTCTTCCATCTTCTCCTTTTCGATAGTAAGATTCCGAGTCTGCTCTTGATAATTAATGATACGGTATTTAATTCTGAAATCTTGTAAATTCCCTTCTGCTTCATTAAGTATTTCTGCGGCTTTGTCTACTTGTTGTCTAAAATAACCGACTACATCTCTACTTTGTCCAGTTTTAATGCTCGCCACATTATTGGTGAAAACTTCGGTTAATATTAGCAGAGTGCTTTGTGTAATGCCCGGATCATTGGATGAAAAGTTCAACTTTATAAGGTCAGAGCTTTGAATCCTTCTCACACTAATATTGGCAATTCGCTTATAACTGTAAGGCGAATTACCATTTTCAAAAGTGAGTTTCACAAGATCATCGTCAAAGTTGATCGCCCGGTAATTTCGTATTCTTCTCAAAGTATTTTCCACGGAATAGGGGTCCAAAAGTATTTTCTCCAAACTATCCGAAATCTTATAACGGAAGTGCCTGTAATTTTCTGCCGTTATATAGGCCGAATTGGCACTATCTAGCATCATATGCTGCACCAATAAACGCATACCTACTTCCTCTAAAGTTTGACGCGACTTGATAATATTAATAAGGTTGTCGTATTCAGTGCTGGTGGTGAAGTAATCTACCTTGGTATTATCCACCGCCTCAATATTAACTCCACTAGCAATACCCGTAAAAATCTCCATTTCCGTTTCATAAGATTTTGGCAAGTTTCGGGTAAGCAGATAGGTAACCACTGCCAGTGTTAGGGCACAGAGCAAGAATAGATTGAGGTTTCTATTCAAAAGCCTAAAGAACTGCAGTAAAGACATTTACCTAATCCTTATTGAATTTACTAAAGGGCACGCCTACTAGTCTTTCTAATTGGCGATAAGTGTCATAAAAATCTGTCTTAAGAGTAATGTAGCTGGTCGCCCATTTAGACCTCAAATCAGCATTTTGTCCGAGTTCGTCTAAAGACACTTGGCCGCGCACGTAAGCTGCTTCGGCCTGTTCATAGATGAACTGAGAAGACTCTTTTGCATCGGTTGCCTCTTTTATTAGATCTCGTAACATAAATAAGCGACTGTAGGTTTCTTCCACTTCTCGGCGAATTTCCATAACCGCTAGTTCCTTATTTGCATTCTCACCTTGCCCAGCGGCTTGAGCCATTTTTGCCTGATCCCTTTGGCCAAAGAAAGTACTCAATGGAATTTGCATACTCACTCCATAATTAAAACCTGATAAGGCCAGAGCACCGTCACTAAGCGAGTTATCACCGGTGAAATAATTAAAACTTAGTTTCACACCCTCCATCCATTTTTTCTTGTTCATGGACATCTCATACTCAAACATTTTCTGGCGTTCCGCAAAATATTTTATCTGCGGAGCACGAGCCACTGCGGTATCAATTAACAAATTCAAAGGGGGCAAATAATTCGCTAAATCGATTACCAATGAATCAATATCATGCGACGTATTACTTCTGCCGAAAGTTTGAGCCACATATATACTAGGGCTCAAAACCAAAAAAACAAGGGAAACCTTAAGCTGGGTAAAAGTGTTTCTCATTAAACATTTTCTTTTTGAAAAAGAGCTGGTACAGTTCTTAAAATCAATTTTATATCGTTCCAGAAGCTAAAGTTTTGGGCGTAGGTATTGTCCAAACCTTTGCGTTCGTCTTCACTCATTGAACCGCCACCGCGTTTTTCCACTTGCCAAAGACCTGTTATTCCGGCCGGAGCCAAAAAGCGTTCCCCCCATTCATCAGAGGTTAGCTGCTCAGCCTCATATAAAGGTAAAGGACGATTGCCCACGATTGACATATCACCCTTTAATACATTTATCAATTGTGGCAATTCATCGACACTAGTATTTCGAATGATTTTACCAATCTTAGTAACGCGAGGATCATTTTTAAATTTCACAAAAGTACCTGCTGCCTGATTACGCTTTAGCTCCTGATACTCAACTTCCGACATAGGACTGCCATCCTTATTAATCAATTGTGGAGAATTTCTTGGAGGAAGTGCTACAATTGTGCTAGTCTCCTGTTTTCCCCGCGCTTCTTCAGCATACTGATTTAAATGCGCAAGTTCCTTTACCCTCTGATCTGCATCGGTATACATGGAGCGTAGTTTGTAAAAATCAAACACTCGGTAACCGGTTCCTACCCTTTTAGATATGTAGTAGACCTTTCCCTTAGACTCTAAACGAATAACGATGAGAGTGATTAGTAATACTGGTGAAATCAATAACAAGCCTGTTCCTGCAAAGAAAACATCAAAAATCCTTTTTGCGAAAGGAATTTTATACACCGTACTTTCGAAACTTCTTGAGGCCGTTAAGCGCATCTCAAGCATACTGCGATAGAATTCAATTTTGTCGGCTACAACATCTAATTGCTCATCTTTAATGATAAGTTCGATGATTCCCTTACGCAAGTGTTTTGCGCGAGTTTGTGGATCAATGCGATTAGTAATAAGTACGAAAGGAATTTTCTTTTGGTTTAAAATACTCGCATATCGCTCAAAAATCCCATCTCCTTTCAACCCTTTTAAAGAGTACTCCGCGATAACCATATCCACTTCATCGAGCTGATCGATTTGGTTATAAAAACCCACCACATTTTTCACGTGAATCAGCGAACTAGTGAATCTTTGCTCCAAAGACTCTTTAATATTGGGCGTATTGCCAATGTAAAGTAACTTATTCACCCTTTTAGTCTTATGAGGTTGTCTATCCTTAAACGCAGTTCTTCAGGATTAAAAGGTTTGATTAAATAATCATTAGCACCGAGTTTCAAACATTTAATTCTTTCGGTACTACTTTCCTCTCCAGAAAGCACAATAAGCGGCACATCGTAAAAAAATCCGCTTTCTCTGATTT
>JBNMPT010000118.1:0-5684 GCA_051277025.1 Roseivirga sp.
GAGTCTAACTTTATCAAGCTCGGTTGTATAAGAGAATCAATAGAAAAGTTCTGTAAATGGAGGCTTTGCGCCGAATCGATCGGCTCAGAAAAGTAAATACTTAAATTAGTATCCTCCACTAAAACACTATCAATTATTGGCGCTACTGTGTCGCGATAAATATCCCCTTGAACGGATACTTTATGTAGAAAAATCTTATCGGATCTTGTGCGGGTATATTGACATTGCCAAGCCATAATTTGCGACTGAACAAAGCTACTATCTTGAGCGGAAGCCAGTAAAAAGAAGCTGCCATTCAATAATGTATCTAGTTCCAAATACCAGTGGTGAAGCAGGTCTCGCCGCACTCGCACCGCAAAATGGTTAAAGTTCTGATCTAAAAGATTAATTGGGCTTGTGGCAAGAACTGTCTGTTGATTCCCATTGGCTTTACACAAGCTAATCTGGTCGGAAGACGAACCGCCCATTTCTAAAAAATACCCTTGTCCGTACCCATCTAGACCTGAGCGATTGTAAAGCAAGTAAAAACGGGCAAAATTACTGGCCGATGGATTAAATTGAAAGCTAAACTCTAATTCCCACTGAGCCTCCAAAGCAATTTGAGAAGAGGTGGCTAAAACCGCATTGTTAGCAATAGTATCCGCTAAAGCTAATTGATATTGACTATCCACAGTAAAGAGGTTAGAGTCGCCATACCAGCGGGGGTTAGCATTAAAATTTCCATCCGAAAAATCATCGTAAACACTCTGCTGAGAGAAGGCCATAACGGGCAAAAAGATTAACAATAGTCGTAACATAATGGCTAGATTTTAAGCTTTACTTTTACCCTTTAATTTACGGATAATGAGAATCGCAGTGATAGGTGCTACCGGAATGGTAGGAAAAGTGATGTTAAACGTTTTAAAAGAAAGAGGCTTTGCGGAACATGAAGTTTTAGCCGTGGCCTCCGAGAAGTCCGTAGGAAAGAAGCTCAATTTTGCCGGTAGAGAGTTAAGCGTCATTAGCTTAGATCAGGCTTTAGAGGCCAAACCACAATTAGCTTTGTTCTCTGCTGGTGGAGAGACAAGTTTAGAGTGGGCTCCTCAGTTTGCGGCAATAGGTTGCTATGTTATTGATAACTCATCCGCTTGGCGAATGCACCCTGATAAGAAGCTTGTAGTTCCGGAAATTAATGGGGCAGATCTTACTAAAGACGACTTCATTATTGCTAACCCAAACTGTAGTACCATACAAATGGTCCTCGCTTTAGCGCCATTACATGCTAAGTATGGGATTAAACGCGCCGTTGTTAGTACCTATCAAAGTATTTCCGGCACTGGTATAAAAGCGGTTAAACAACTCGCGAACGAGCGCGCCGGCATTGATGGCCCCATGGCTTATCCTTACCCCATTGATAAAAATTGCCTTCCTCACTGCGATGCCTTTTTAGATAATGGCTACACCCTTGAGGAGATGAAGCTAATTAATGAAACAAAGAAAATACTAGGCGATGACTCCATTGCGGTAACGGCTACTGCGGTGCGCATTCCCGTAGAAGGTGGTCATAGCGAAAGCATTAACCTCTGCTTAGAAAAAGAATTTGTTTTGAGTGATCTGAAACGCCTTTTAGCAGAAACCGAAGGCATTACGCTCCAGGATAATGTAGACATGAATGTTTATCCCATGCCCCGCTATGCGGAGGGGAAAGATGATGTTTTTGTAGGACGCATTCGCAGAGACTTGAGCCAAGTAAACAGCCTAAATATGTGGGTTGTAGCCGATAACCTACGTAAAGGTGCCGCCACCAATGCCGTCCAAATTGCTCAGGTATTAGTGGCTAAAGGCATCCTTTGATAAACATTCTGGCCAAAGAACCCCTTTACTTGAGAAACCCTGAGCGGCCAAAAAGTAAATTGAGGGCTGCCGAACTTGATAAAGATTGGGTAGCTAATCTTATAAATTAACGGTGTAAGACTTCGCTATTGATAACTTCTTTAGGAGGTTTAGACTTTATGAATCTAATAATGTAGGGGCATTTTTTAAATACCAAAATCTCCTCTAGCCAGTTTTAAGTTTAGATGCGTTTTCGCTTGGAGAGTTCAACAAAAATCTACTATCTTTCTAAGCAACGAACCTAATAAATTTGACAAATCTGGCTAAGTACTGACTGCCGCGCTGATTAAGGAGACCTCAAAAAAGTTAAAACTATACTAAAGAGATCTCTACTGAAATCCAGAAAAACAAAAGTCTCGTAATTAAGTTAAAGTATAAATATGAAAATATTAATCTTTGCACTCGGCATAATGCTGGTTGCTACAAGCCTAAACGCACAAAAAATGAATACTGATAAAAATTACGAAAGAGCCCTTTTCGCATCAGGTTGCTACTGGGGTACAGAATACTATCTACAAAAGGTAGATGGTGTGATTGAAACTTCGGTAGGCTATGCTGGAGGAGAGGTCGCCAACCCTTCTTACCGTGAAGTTTGTTCTGGTAAAACCGGACATGCAGAAACCGTGGAAGTCGTTTTTGACCCGAGTAAAACGGACTATGAAACACTTTGTAAAATCTTTTACGAAACTCACGATCCTACTCAGATGAACCGCCAAGGACCCGACATTGGCACTCAATATCGATCCGCCATTTTCCCTCTTAATGCCGAGCAAAAAGCAAGCGCCGAAAAGATCACGCAGATACTACGTGATAAGGGCTATGATGTGGCCACCGAAATTACCCTAGACGCAACCTTCTACCTTGAGAAAGAAGAATATCATCAAGATTATTATGACACCAAAGGGGGTACTCCTTATTGCCATAAATACACCGAGCTTTTCTAAAATGACTTTTCTAAAACCGATAGTTTGTCTATCGGTTTTTTTTATTCCGCTAATTCACTCAATTCCAACCAGCGCATCTCTTTCTCTTCTAAGGAGTCACTTATTTCTTGTAGTTCAGCACCCAGTCCTTGCAGTAAAATTGAATTGCTCGCAGATTTCTCTAACTCTAGCACTAATCTGCCTTTTTCACCTTCCAAGCCTTCTATTTCCTCAGGTAGCGTTTTAAGCTCAATAGTTTCTGCATAAGTAAGCTTCGCTTTTTCCTTGACTTTAGTTGCTTTGACTTTGGACTTTTTCTTGGCTTTGACGATGCTCTCCTCTCGTAAACGGTAATCTTCGACCGCCTGCTCCTCCGCAAAACGGTATTCGGTATAATTACCGGGAAAGTCTTTAACCTGACCTTGTCCTTTAAACACAAAAAGGTGGTCCGTTATCTTATCCATAAAATAACGGTCGTGAGTAACCACTATTAAACAGCCTTGAAAGTTGAGCAAAAACTCCTCTAACACGTTTAGTGTTAAAATATCTAAATCGTTAGTGGGCTCATCCAGAATTAAAAAATTGGGATTAGCCATCAATACCGTTAGCAGGTAGAGTCTTCTTTTCTCACCACCACTCAGCTTTGATACAAAGGTGTATTGCTTATCACCTTCGAAAAGGAAGTGTTCGAGCATTTGTGAAGCGGTTATATCGCCGCCTTTCCCATCAGAAGGGATATACTCTGCAATATCCCTAATAACATCAATTACCCGTTTGTCTTCATCTAGTTTTAAGCCTTGCTGCGTGTAGAAGCCAAACTTCACCGTATCACCAGTGATTATTTTACCACTATCTACACTTTCCTGGCCAGTAAGCAGACGCATGAGGGTCGTCTTACCCACTCCATTTGGCCCCACAATACCAATTTTCTCACCGCCCTTGAATACATAGTCGAAGTTGTCTAGTATCGGTAAACTGCCATACGATTTACCGACCTTATGAAGTTCGATGATTTTACTTCCCAGACGAGTCATTTTCACGCGCATCTTGAGCTCGCCTTCGCTTAAATCTTTGCTAGCTTCTTTCTTAATATCTTGAAAAGCATCCACTCGGGCTTTACTTTTAGTTCCGCGTGCTTTTGGTTGGCGGCGAATCCACTGTAACTCCTTTCTCATAAGGCTCTGCGCCTTGCCAACATTTACAGATTCTACTTCTTCTCGTTCCGCTTTGCGCTCTAAAAAGAAAGTATAGTTTCCGGGATGTTTATATAATTTCTTGTCTTCTAATTCAAAAATAACATCGCATACCGTTTCTAAGAAGTAACGGTCGTGAGTTACCATTAAAAGGGTAATTCCTCTTTGCCCCAAATACTGCTCTAACCATTCAATCATATCCAGATCAAGGTGGTTGGTCGGCTCATCTAAAATTAGGAGATCTGGCTTAGATATTAATATTTTAGCCAGAGCAACCCGCTTTTTCTGTCCTCCCGAGAGTGGTCCGACCTTCAATTCAGTTTGGTGCAAGCCAAGTTTACCGAGAATAGTTTTCACCTGCCCTTCAAAGTCCCAAGCCTGGAGGCGCTCCATGGCATCAAAGGCTATTTGATAATGGTCGCCATAGGTGCCTTTTGCCAACTCCCTTTCGTAGCTTACAATAGCGGCAGTAATTGGGTTATCGCTACTTAAGACACTTTCTAATATGGTTTTTTCGTCGTCTAACTCTGGGTCTTGATGAAGAAACTCGACCTTGATACCCTTACGGTAACTTACTATACCGCTATCGGGCTGTTCTGTACCAGAAAGGATTTTTAGAAGGGTAGTTTTACCGTTACCATTTTTGGCCACTAAGGCCGCTTTATCTCCCTCGGCCAGGCCAAAAGAAATTTCATTAAACAACACTCTAGCTCCGAAACTCTTGGAAACACGCTCTACCGAAAGGAAATTCATATAAAATATTAAGCCGCAAAGGTAAACTAAAGGAAGGGCTCAACTAAGTATCAGGCCGCTAAAAGCTCGCTGGATATAAAATGTTTTATCTGCAAATAAGGCTAATTATTCAGGTCTCAAACGACTATCTGAACGAATACCATTAGGTTCTATGTAACGTACCGCCACTTTTTCGTCTTGCCTTGGCTCACGAATATAAAGAACTTGACCGTAAAAGTGTAAATCCTTTCCCGCAAGAGCGTGATTGAAATCTACCAAAAGAGAATTTTCTAAAACTTCGCTAATAGTCCCTAAGCGTTCATCGCGCTTCCCTAGGTTAAAGACTAATCGATCGCCGATCTCGTAATCATTATCCGGAAAACGCTCACTATCCGGCATATCATTAAAAGAAATTTCTTTGATTTGTTGGGTGTCTAGTGATCCATATCCCTCTTCTGCCTTAAGAGTAAATGAAAAAGACTGCCCTTCAAGAAGACCTTTCAAAGCTAATTCGAAAGCTTTTAGCATCTGGCCTGAACCATAATAGAATTTCAAGGGCCATTGTTCGTCCATTACTTCCAAAACCGCTCCATTTTCACCACCTTCGCGCAAGGTATACTTAAGCTCCACAATTTGATCTTTGACAATACTCTTCATAACCACTGAAACAAAAAATAGCGCCAATAGTTTTAAAGCTATAACTTTTACTCTACCCCATGCAAAATTCCTCTACAAATCTTGGTTTCACAGGAAAGCTAAATCATATTGGTGAGTCTATTTTCAGCAAAATGACGAGCTTATCAAACCAGCACCAAGCGATAAACTTATCACAGGGTTTTCCGGATTTTGAAGCTGACGCCAGGCTGATTGAGCTGGTAGATCATTATATGAAGCGGGGCTATAACCAATATGCGCCCATGGCGGGAGCGCTGCCTTTACGAGAAAAACTTTGCGAAATAGCCAA